>NZ_JBHIRH010000060.1:0-2280 GCF_042196945.1 Bartonella sp. AA81SXKL
CGTAAAAACGGCTGATGATTTTTGGAAATTTGTGACAGCAGGGCGTGAACTCGGTCATTTGCACGTAAACTATGAAACTGTAGAACCTTATCCTGTCACCTTTAAAAAGGGTAATCCAAAACAGACAGAAATCTCTAATCCCGAAAAATTCTATTATGTAACTGAAATGAAATTCGCAAAAATTAAGGATAGTAAGGAAAAGAATAAATCAACTGTTATTTATAATAGCAATATCATCATGACAGATATCTCTCTTGAATCGGTTATGGGGCGTCAATGCGTTAAGACAGATAAAAAGAGTGGTATTGTTAATGATGCTAATCACTATGCTGTTGAAACCATTGGCAACCCTGCCTACCCTCTAGAGTTATTGCAGAGGGTTATCACTGTAAGTTTAGAAACAATGAAAATTGTTAAGAACTTACCAAAATTAGAAATAAGAGAAACCAAATAACTTATAAAGCATGCTCACATGATAGGCATATTAACCTCACAAGGGGTATAAGGTCTTATAGCTATAGGTTCCTATACCCCCTTTATACATTGCTTACATACAATCTTTAAAAGGATAATTTATCATGCGTTATTCTAAAAAGAAGAAACTTGCACTTTTAGATACTCTTATTTGGATTGCTTTAAAACTTTTAAGAAATCCACTCTTAAATAGAATTAGATTTTTTTACATTGCCTTTAAGAGGTTATACCGTAATCTAAAATGATAGCTTTATCCTTTTCAAAAGCTTTGTTTAAAGAGAGTTATGTATATTCATTTTACTTATAGGTTTTGTAGGTTCTTAAAACCCCCAAAACCCCTACAAAACCCCTTTAAATGTATATTATAGATTGTATTTACGGATTGTATTTAATATAGGTTGTTTATTTAAAACATTAACATATTGAAATATAATGATTTTTATTTTGGATTAAAAAAATAAAATAATACGTACAAAAAGCACCCCCAAAACTCATAACTATAAAGATCTTGATAGCATCTCTTATGAGTTACAAGATATCTTGTGAAAAGCTTTAAAGGATCACATGATTTTTATAAAGCACGTTGTAATCATTCTCTAAATCATAAGGTTATCTATTCAAAAGAACTGATTAAATTCATAAAAGGGATTTTAATAACGTAATCAGTTTTTACTTTCATACGCTTTTCATAAGACACGTTTTAATGACACACTAAAATAATCACTTTTGTCAGTTCAATTTACTGACAGATAACTGACAAATATATATTATTAATTGTATTTAAGGTTGTGTTATCTATATAAGTTGTATCTTAAAAGACTAACATATTGAAATATAATGCTTTTAATTTTTTATCATTTTAAAAAAATAGTATAGGGTCTAAAAAGAACTGACACAACTGACAAAAGTCTATTAAAAGGGATTTTGCTAATCTCTATAATGATCAGTTTCTATTGAGATATTTTCATAACAGACAATAAATCACAATTATCCTATTTATCGTTTCTCTTATGAAAATGAAAAATGATGCCATGGCTATAAAGAACATAACAGCTATAGAGAAAGCAAAAATGCAAATGAAAGCATTTGTTATAAGAGCGCGGTGCTATTAAGGTCGTTTAAATTAAAGCCCCTTATAAACAAAATTCACAAAAAATTTAAAATTCATTTAGTAACAAAATTGATAGGTTATAAAGTTTAAAATACGCATCATGAGAGCGTTTCTAAATATTATAAATGTATAGATTCAGAAAATAACGCAATCTTTTAAGAAAGCTAATAATATAGCTTTAAAAGCATATAAATATAAAAGAAGCAACTAATAGGCATAAGATATTATCAATACACAACGTATTTAAAAAATACAAAAAAATATCAAAAAAGATAAAATATTGTTTGACAATAAATACGTATTTTGTTATATGAATATTCAAGTGATTAGAAAACACTTTGAAACGACAAGCGGATAGATTACGAAACAATCTTTCCAACGCTTTTAAAAATTGGCTATCTTTTATACTTTTGTTAGTATATGAGGATTTTGTCGGGTGTGTTTACACCATACAATACTCTTTATGAGAAAAGTGTAAGCAGCGGACTTGTCGCCGTGTTTTCTAGCACCCGATGCCCTCTATAGGCTGTTAATAGAAAATTTAATTACGACAAGGTTTTAATTATGAAAAATACAGTAAAAAACATCCCCGTTATCTCTAATATTGCAAATGAAACCGCGCTTGCTAATCAACAAGAGCCTGCAAAAAAATACGAATTTACAGGAGAGACAATAGAGGTTGGTGATTATACTCT
>NZ_JBHIRH010000061.1:0-2094 GCF_042196945.1 Bartonella sp. AA81SXKL
AGAGTATAATCACCAACCTCTATTGTCTCTCCTGTAAATTCGTATTTTTTTGCAGGCTCTTGTTGATTAGCAAGCGCAGTTTCATTTGAAATATTAGAGATAACGGGGGTGTTTTTTGAGATATTTGTCATAATTAAAACCTTGATGTTAATATTGTTTTCAATTGACACCTTAAAAAGGCGCCGGGTGTTGAAAACACGGCATCAAGTCCGTCGGCATGCCTTCCCCATAGGGTTTTGTATAGCATGACCACACCCGACAAAATTCTCATATATGCTAATCACAGCATAAAAGATAGTCAGTTTTTTGATATGGGAAAGATTGTTTCGTAATCTACCCGCTTGATGTTTAAGTGTTTTCAGCACTTGGTTATTTATATAACAAAATACGTATTTATTGTCAAATAATATTTTATCTTTTTTGATATTTTTTCTTATTTTTTTAAATACGTTATGTATTGATAATATCTTATGCTTATTAATTGCTTCTTTTATATTTATGTGCTTTTAAAGCTATATTATAGGTTTTATTAAACGATTGCGTTATTTTCTGAATCTATACATTTATAATATTTAGAAACGCTCTCATTATGCGTATTTTAAACTTTATAACCTATCAATTTTGTCACTAAATGGCTTTTAAGATTTCTGTTAATTTCTTTTAATAACACATTTTAGACTTAACAGCCTTTATAGGGACTGTCTTTATAAACAAATGCTTTCATTTGCATTTTTGCTTTCTCTATAGCTGTTATGTTCTTTATAGCCATGGCATCATTTTTCATGTTCATAAGAGAAATGATAAATAGGATAATTGCGATTTATTGTCTGTTATGAAAACATCTAAAGAGAGAATGATAATTATAGAGATGAGCAAAATCCCTTTTAATAAACTTTTGTCATTTTTGTCAGTTCTTTTTAGAACCTATATCATTTTTTTTAAATGAGAGAAAATTAAAATCATTATATTTCAATAAGTTAAGTTTTATCAATTTTTCAAAATACAACTTATTAAAACAGCCATAACAAATAAATACAACTGTAAATATATATTTGTCAGTTTATGTCAGTACATTGAATCGACAAAAGTGATCATTTAGTGAATGATTAAAACATGTCTTATGAAAAGCATGTGATCCTTTAAAGCCTTTCAAAAGATGGTTTATAACTCATAAGAAATGCTATCAAGACCATTATGGTTATGAGTTTTGAAGGGGTTTTGAGTTTTGACGGTTGCCTCTTTTAGATAAAAAAACGATAAAAAGTAAAAACGTTATTTTTCAATGTGTTAATATTTTACAGATCTTAAAAAACAACCTCTATTGATAACACAACCTATAAATTCAACTAATAATATACGTTTTGAAGGGGTTTTGACGGTTTTTATACCTTCAAAACCTATAAGAAAAGTGAATATACATAACCCTCTTTAAACAAAGCTATCATTTTAGATTACGGTATAACCTCTTAAAGGCAATCCAAATAAGAGTATCTAAAAGTGCAAGTTTCTTCTTTTTAGAATAACGCATATAGACTATCCTTTTAGGATTATATGTAAGCAACTTAACAAAAGAGGTATAGATATGATTATAAGCTCTATACCCCTTGTGAGGTCAACATGCCTATCATCTGAGCATGCTTTATAAGTTATTCGGTTTCTCTAATTTCTAATTTTGGTAAGTTCTTAACAATTTTCATTGTTTCCAAACTTACAGTAATAACCCTTTGGAATAACTCCAATGGATAAGCAGGGTTGCCAACGGTTTCAACAGCATAGCTATTGGCATCATTAATAATGCCACTCTTTTTATCAGTCTTTACACATTGACGCCCCATAACCGATTCAAGAGAGATATCTGTTATTGTGATATTGCTGTTATAAAAAACAATCAATTTATCTTTTTCCTTACTATTCCCAGCGAATTTCATTTCTGTAACGTAGTAAAATTCTTTAGGGTTCGTGATCTCTGTAACTTTTGGATTGCCTTTTTTAAAGGTCACTGGATACGGCTCTACACTTTCATAGTTTACGTGCAAATGACCGAGTTCACGCCCTGCTGTCACAAATTTCCAAAAATCATCAGCCGTTTTTACG
>NZ_JBHIRH010000062.1:0-2070 GCF_042196945.1 Bartonella sp. AA81SXKL
AACGATCTCGCCACTCTAAAAAATGTGCTTTACAGTTGAAATTAAACTTCAATTGTATTACATTGAAATACAGTTACAAGAGGAGAAGTCATTATGGCTGCCAGTCGTATGGTTCAAGCGCGTGTACCAGAAGAAATTCAAAATATCGCTAGTCAAGTTATTCAAGCGTCAGGTTTATCAGTAAGTGATGTTGTGAGAGTGTTGATGACGCGTATTGCACAAGATAAAGCTATTCCGTCCTTCTTGTTTCAACCTAATGCGGAAACTATAGCGGCTTTTGCAGAACTAGAGGAAGGTAACTTAAAAAAGTTTCATTCCGTAGACGAATTATTTGATGATCTCTATGCGGACGATTGAACGTACCACTATCTTCAAACGTGATTTCAAGCGTGAAATGAAAGGACGGTATCGGCATCTTTTAGATACTGATTTGCGCCAAATCATTGCAGCATTAGCAAATGACCAGCCTTTAGAACCTCGATATTATGACCATGCATTAACTGGGAATTGGAGCAATTATCGAGATTGCCATATTCGACCTGACTTAGTATTGATTTATCGCTTGATTGGTCAAGATCGATTGATTTTAGTGCGTCTGGGCTCCCATTCAAAACTTGATCTTTAAACCACCTCCCCATTTTGAGAACGGGGAAGGAAGATGTTTTAAGTCTAAGCTACTTTTGCAATCGGAGTCGCTAAAACTCGTTTAGCTTCTTTTGTAACTGATTTGTAATGATCAAGCTCTTTTTCGAGGTTATTTGCATCTAACAAACGTCTCATCACCAATCCTAAGATTTCTCCAACACCAGCAGTTTTTTTTAAACACTCATAAGAAAATAATTCATTATCAACAAATTGGCTTTTTAGTTTCTTCTCGCACTCAATAAAATAACGGCGTGCTTGACGTCCTTTCTCGTTACGTTCCACCATTGAGAGCTCTTTCGCCATGTCTAATGTGATGTGGTATTCTGTACTTGGACGACCGCTTTTAGGTTTTACTAAATTTTTAGTAAAACTCACAAAGTCCTTATTTTCTAGGAAACCATATTCTTTAATACGATTAATGATCCAATCGTTAAAACGAGATGTGACCTTCAAAAACATATGCAACTCACGTGCATTTACTGCTTGAACAGTTTCTTGATCAATTGTTTGTTCTGTAATTTTAATAAGAGTGTTCATAATGAACTCCTAGTTGTTAAGGTTTTCTATTGACATCCGAAGAGGATGCCGGGCGCTAGAAAACACGGCAACTAGCCCGTCGTTACGCCTTTCCCATAAAGGGTATTGTATAGCATAACCACACCCGACAATATTATTATATGCGTGTAGCATACAATGAGTCAAAGCTTTTAGTTTGCGGAAGATCAGTTATTTCGGCAACCAATCCGCTAGTTGTTTTCAGGTGTTTTCTAGGCACCTGATTCGAAGATACCTATTACTGTAGAATTGTCAAGTAATAAAAATTACTTTTTGCTAAGAAAACGTTTCACATACTGTACAGTGTACATATTGAAATTGTTATTTATCAATAAGTTAAGTGTACAATGTACAGTCAATTTGAAAATTCTGTCGCTAGCGATAGTTTGCGCTGTCCTGCCCCGCAACGAAGCCAACCCGCTGGGAGTACCTTTTGAATTGATTTTATTGACTTTTTTTATGAAAAAACAAAGCATAAATGATGATCTTTTTTTAAATTGCAATAAGAATATGTAATGCTTAAACTCATAAGGATATGTAAGATATAGATAAAGCTTGAGAACATGATCTAGCCTTTCTTGTTGGCAGCATATTCTTGACGTTTAAGTTGTCTCTGTATGTTTTCAGTTAATCTTTCATTGGCATATTGTGCAATAGCACTTGCAATCTCTGGTTTGGACATCATTCCAGCAATTGAGGGTCCTTCTTGTTTTGCAATAGGGAATTGATCTCCATCGGCTCTTTGAAAAACATTACCATTCAGCTTTTTTAATTCAACACACTTTGGAAAGCACCCACCTTTGATAAAAGCATGGGGTAAGATTTCTTTCTTTCCAAACAGTGTGTAAGTTACGCCGCGTTTTGTTTCTC
>NZ_JBHIRH010000063.1:0-2034 GCF_042196945.1 Bartonella sp. AA81SXKL
GGGCGGCGCGTTAGATGCGCGGGGCAATGGGGCTTATTTAGCCGAAAAAGCGGCGCAGCGTTATGGGGCTTGTGTGAGGGAAGTGCAATTGTCGCAAAGTTGGTATGGCAAAGAAATGCCGGCTTATTTAGAAGCTTTTGGGGATGGGACGATTGTTTTGCCGCGCGATAGTGACATTGTTGCCGATCATCAAGCGCTTGCTTATGTCAATGGCATTGTGAAGATTCCAGACAATCATCGTTTTAAAGGCAGTGATGGTTTTATGCGCCATGGTGATAGCGCGATTGCTTGCGCTTTGGCTTATTTTGCCAGCCGCCAAACTCCTGAAATTTATGATTATACACCTGTGAGAGAGGCTTATCGTTTTGATGAAAGCTCGCTCTTTTCAACGCCTTTTTTTTCAACAATGCGATCAAAGATTTATTGATGGGATGATGAGATGGTAAAACTTTTAGATCAGTGGGGCAGGGCGCTGAATATCAAAGGGTTGGAGCGAGAAGTTGCAAGCCCTACCGTTGGCGGTGTTCGTGATGTATGGTCACAAACCATTGTCAGTGGTCTGACCCCTGCGCAACTTGCTGATATTTTGCAACAGGCAGCACGGGGGCATCCAGAGCAGTTTTTTCAACTTGCCGATGATATGGAAGAGCGTGATTTGCATTATCGTGCTGTGCTTGGCATGCGTAAAAATGCTCTCACAGGGGTGGAGCCTGGAGTGATTGCCGCAAGCAATAGTGCACAGGACAAAAAGATAGCAGATGCGGTGCGGGAAGTGATCAGTGCGCCTACCTTTGTTGATGATTATGTGACGGATTTATTGGATGCTTTGGGGAAAGGTTATGCGGTTGTAGAAACCTTGTGGGACAAGAGTGCCAAGGAATGGTGGCCGGTTGCTTGGAAATGGCGTGACCAGCGGTTTTTTCAATTGGATCGGCGGGATGGTTTTCATTTGCGTTTAAAAGAAGAGGGGTCTTTTAATGGAAGTGAATTGCCTGCTTATAAATTTTCTATTCACAGACCCAAGTTAAAAAGCGGTTTGCCTATTCGTTCTGGGCTTGCGCGGCTTGCAGCTTGGGCATTTCTCTTCAAGTCTTATACACTGAAAGATTGGATGGCATTTTTAGAAGTTTACGGTATGCCTTTGCGTGTGGGTAAATATGGGGCAAGCTCTTCTCATGAGGAACGGCGGGTTCTCATTCAAGCGGTGCGTGATTTATCCAGTGATGCGGCAGCGATTATTCCCAAAGAAATGGAGATTGAATTTATTGAAGCGGCAGGGGGCAGTGGCAATGCGGTGTTTGCTTCTAAGGCGGAATATTTAGATCGACAAATTTCTAAAGGTGTGTTGGGGCAAACCATGACGACGGATGATGGTTCGTCCTTTTCGCAAGCGCGCATTCATGAAAATGTGCGCCATGATATTGCCAGAGCTGATGCACGTCAATTAGCTTTAACGGCTAATCGTGATTTAATTGTGCCCTTTGTTGAGATTAATTTTGGGCGCCAAGAGCGCACTCCCCTTGTTTATTGGCCGATTTCGGAAAATGAAGACATTAAAGCGATTAGTGATGCGCTGGAAAAACTTGTGCCTTTAGGTTTGCGTGTTGGGGCGCAAGAAGTGCGCAATAAGATTGGTTTTTCGCAACCAAAAAAGGAAGAGGATGTTTTAAAGGCTCCTGATAATGCGCTTGATGATGAGAGGGGAGAAAAGGCTCATGTTTGTGCTGATTGTGGAGGTGTTTTTGATGTTTCTGTGACAAGAGAGAGCAAGGGTGCAAAAGAGAAGGGTGGGAAATATCACGACGAATTGGACCGGCTTTCACAAGAAGCTTTAAGTGACTGGGAAGAGGACTTAGAACCCCTTTTAGAGCCTTTTAAAAAGCTTGTAAGAGAAGCAACAAGTTATGAGGATATCCTAAAAGGCTTAGATGAATTATTGGGTGAGATGGATCATCATGCATTAGCAGCGCGCTTGGCAAAAGTACAAATGATTGCACGTGGGCTTGGGTATCATGGATGAGGAACTTTTTAAAA
>NZ_JBHIRH010000064.1:0-2020 GCF_042196945.1 Bartonella sp. AA81SXKL
ACGTCACCTCTTCTTCTTGCTTAACAAGGATACTGTCTCTTACATCGACAATCTCATCATTAAGTGTCGTGAAAGCACTGTTAACACCTTCAAAAGCAGCAGCAACATTATGATAAGTCTTCTCGTCACCTTCTGTACCATCAGCATCAAATTGTGCAACTTTGAAATCAGGTTTCGTCCATTTGCCTTCCTCATACTTGGTATTACCACCGAAATATTCTGCAAGGGCTGTGTTCGTAGAATGGAGCTGTGAACCATTCACGGCATCGGTTGATTCCTCTGAAAGTTTACCATTTTCAAGAGAGGTAATTTTGCTATTTTTTTTATCCTCTTTTTCTCCATGCTGCGCACTAAAGGCATTTACATCCTTGCTCCATACCAAAGAATCCTGTGCAACTCCTTGTGAAACCTCTTTAATCCGTGCATTCACATTCTTGATATTTGCATCAAGAGCTGAAAAAGCGGTTCCAACACCTTCATATGATTTATTTGTTACATCACCCTCTTTAGAAACTGTCGATAAGTCATAGCTGGGAGCTGTAAAAGTGCCATCAGCACTAAACGATGCTTTGCCTCCTAAAATTTTTGCTAAACTCGCAGCTATGGTATTAATCTGTCCACCCGTAACCGCATCGCTCGAACCCGCCACTAGAGAACCATCAGCCAGCGATGTGACCTTGCTGTTTGTCTTTTCACCTTCTTTTCCATGCAAGGCTACAAAAGCATTACTCTGATTACTCCATGATAAAGAATCCTGTGAAACTCCTTCTGAGACTTCCTTAATACGATCGTTAACGGTTTTGATATTCTCATCAAGTCCTTTAAAGGCTGTTTCAACACCTTCATACGATTTATTTGTTACATTACCCTCTTTAGAAACTGTCGATAAGTCATACGTTGGTCCTGTAAAGTTTTTGCCATCAAAGGATACAGCGCCACCTAAAATCTTTGATAAATCCGAAGCTATGGTATTAACCTGTCCACCCGTGATTGCATCATGTGAATCCTTGGCAATCTTACCATCAGCAACATTATGGAGACCTACAGCTGTCTTATCTTTACCACCTAAAGTCACACTCGTGTAATTAATGCCGCCATTATCACCATCTTTTTTATCGTAATGAACAACGGCTGAATCATCAGACTGAAGGCTGGTAGAAAGATCCTTCAGACTTTTATCAAGCTGACCTTTGTTAACAGCTTCATTATCCTTTGTTGCTTCACCAACACCTGAAATTATCCGATCCGCACCAGTCTTGTTGGCTATATTGATTTCACTGCCTTCTACTGCAGCTCCAATAGTGAGACGATGTGTTGTTTTGTCTTGCTGAACAAAGCTTTCGCTTTCTACTTTGTTAATCACATTATTAACCTGTTCAGTCAATTTATTCTGAACATTCGTGATAGAAGTACCTACACCTTCAAAGGCAGATGCTACATCAGGATATTCTTTGTTTTCTGTTTTGCCATCATCCTTAACGGACTTAACAGTAAATTTAGGAGCAGTCCAAGCGCCATTTTCATATTTAGCGCCACCACCTAAATACTTAGCTATATTCGTGGCTACAATTGTAACATTTTGATTTGTAGTAAACAGCTGTGAGCCATTAACCGCTTCATCTGAATTTGCACTGAGATCGCCACCTAATAAACCGGAAATTTTCCGTTTCCCATTATCTTTATTCAGAATGCTGATTTCAGTACCACCAGTTCCTTTCCCAATGGTGATGAGACCTGTACCCCCCGCACGGAGACTACGCGCTAATTTCTCCTCTTTTTCTTCTTCTTGCTTAACAAGGATACTGTCTCTTACATCAGCAATTTCATTATTTGTTGCAAATAACTGTGAACCATTCACCGCTTGTTGTGAAGTCTCAGTGAGTGCTGCAGCCTTAACTTTCTTTATCTCTTTACCTCCAGCATCAATACCATCGGTCGTTATTTTGGGGCCTCCAGAAATCACTAAGCCTGTTGCATCTAGGGCAGTTGTGCCTGCCTTTAAGCTCGTTAATGTAACATC
>NZ_JBHIRH010000065.1:0-1992 GCF_042196945.1 Bartonella sp. AA81SXKL
ACAATAAAAAAGCTCATAAGCCTGTTGATATTTCCTGTCACCGCTTCATTAAAACAACGGTGAACAATATTGAAATGGTTAGTTGAGGAAACAATCCCGTCATTTCAAGCAAAGCAAGGATGAGGGATTGTTGACCATCACAAACAGCAAAACTTAAGGTTGGCATTCATCCGCATTTTTATATTTTTTACAAAACGGGCTGTTTAAGCGCTTTTCGACACTTCTCTTCGGGATGACAGCACCAGCCTGACAAATGGGGAGGTCTCTACCGTTAAAAGGAGAACACCAGCTAGCTCTCCCTTTATAATGGAATCCTGCTTGGATCATGCAAGCATCAATCGTTGCATTCTCATTGTTGCTTAACTTTTGAACTTCATCCTCAAGATAATTAAGGTGTGGCAAACCACACTCTAGCAATGCTTTTCCTACCTCCGTAGAATCTGCTCCTAGCTTCTCCCACACAGCCGTCTCTCCTCGAGGAGGTTTATCAATGTTTTCAATATCACATCCAGCAACCGTTAACAGAATGAGCAGGCTTAATAAATTAAACAACATTTTCATTTTTTGTTCCCTGTTCTCGTTGAATAAAGTTTGTTAAAACTAAATGAACCATAATTAATTTGACACTCACGACTCGCATCAGCATAACAATTATGGGGGCTCGGGTTAAGGCCCAAGACCGCTCTCCCCATCTCTCTGAGAGGATTAGTTGCTATAGTAAATAAACTGTTTGCTGCAAATATCATCATATAAAAAGGATTTTTTATACCTTTCTCCAAAAGTGAAAAATCTAGATTTAAAGGTGCCTTATAAGCCGTAGGCCAATTGTAACCAATCACTGTACTAATGGGGTCTAACATATGACCTTGTATGTAGATATAATTTTTTTCGCCATCGCTTAGATAATCTACTGTATTGGCCATCGATTGCATGTGAGCAGCCGCTCCAACAAGATAGAAGTCTGTTTTCTTGGCTACACTGTGGATACCATGTTCTTGCAAGTCATTTGCTCCATTGCGTATTGTTAAGGTACCCCGGCTATGCCCACTAACAATAGCATTGTCATTGCCATAACGATAGATAAAATCTTGGAACTTCTTGGTCGAATTACTCAATCCCCAAGTGCTACCCTCCCAAAACTTTTGATAATATGCTACCCCTAATTCTACCAGCACATCATCAGCTTGGGGAAAGTATGTAAAATAAAGGGGACCATTTTTATTAACAGCCAATTGGACAGCATTACCGGCTGCTTCATCTGGTGAATTAAAAATGCCATTGTAGAACATATAAACAGCACCATTAGGGCCTTTTTGTAAATGCTTTTCTTCCTCTGGCTTTAAAAAGTGATACAGAGTGATATATTTTCCATCACTGCCTTTTATAGGTTTTCCATTTTCATCGGTTAAATAGAGGACATTGCCATTTTCATCATGCGCAACCTCACCCACTGGATGGTCAACATAAAATGCCATTTTACGAACCCCATCCCATATATCAAACCATTCATCTACCCATTTATTTCTCATACCTAAACGATTACGCAATATATCCTCAAGCGGTGCGACATCTAGCTGTCCTACTGCCTGGTGGGCTGTAGCGGTGTTGCGGTTGAGTGCACCAATGATTTGTCCAGCATCTTGCCCCATCGCCCTCTGTCCAGTTATATCAGTAAGGATGATAGTCCCATCACTGATAGCAGATTTGGTTTCTCCTTCTGCTGCATCCTTGGCTTTGCCGTGATTTAAAACATTCTTGGCAATGTTTTTTATCGTGTCGTTCCCAGAAATGCTAAACCCATGGCTGCTGGCTTTAGCATGGGCACTGTTGCTGATATCACTGGTGCTAATGCTTCCAGTGGTCAGGCTGTTTTTATCTGCCGGCGCGGTGCTGGCAATGATGCCTCCGGTCAGCATTGTTTTGTCTTTAACTATGATATTAAAGCCGCCATCACCCGCTTTGATGCCTGATTGTTCCACAACACTATGATAA
>NZ_JBHIRH010000066.1:0-1935 GCF_042196945.1 Bartonella sp. AA81SXKL
TGCGTTATAAACGCTCCATATTCCCTCTATCAATTTCACCTCTTCCATAGTTTTTTCCAAAAACTCTTGTAAAAAGGTATAGGTTGCGGAGTGGGAGTGTTCTCAATCTTTTCAATCGGTTGATCACCATCAGGTATCTCAGCTCCCACGCTTTCTTTAATTCTTTTGCAAAGGAATTCATAAAAATTGCTAGCGTAATATTCGCAATCCTCAGATGGAAGCATGACATAAAGTGGGCATTCTCCATCCCGAAACTGCGTATAATCAAAGTAAAAGGTTTCACCAAAATCAGTACTACTCACGACAAGCTGTTCTGATGTTGCAAAACCACGTTTTCTATAATAATTTAAATTTTGACAAACAATATCATTAAAAGGAAAATCTACACAATCTTCATAAAGACTATAGATTTCATCACCACCAATATCTCCTCCTTTATAATTTTTTAAAAAACTTTTATAAGAAGATGTGAATTGCAAACCGAGAGCTTTCTCCGCCTTTTCAATCCATATATCATCGACAGCATTTTCTGCAGTCCCAAAACTGACAATATCACTATCATATTTATCAACTTTATTAACTAATTCTATAACATCATCTAAGGTATAGGTTTTCATCAATTATCCTCCATAAATTATTTTATAAGTTTCTTTTTCTCTTTTCAATTAACCGTAGAGCATTACTGCCGATGCTCCTGTCCCCATCCGTCAAAATCTATCCCTATGATACCCCATCTCATATCAATTATTCCTCCTAAATTACTGTTTTTTTGTTCTCTATACCCTTTAGCACGTTCCTTCCAATATTCCGCTCTCCACTTCTCAAACTTTTTTCTCTCTATAAGCGATTGATGTGTTTTTGGATTATTATGAATCACGGAACTATATTTGTTATGAGATTCCTTGCTCATTTCTGCTATGGGCCCTTCAGGCGTTTGTTTTAGATGATGCAACTCAACAGATTGACCATCAAAACCTATAGGTGCTCTTCCTGCTTCCATTCTCTCAATATTGGTGCCCCACACTTCTTTTTTGTTTTCCATCCATTTTACCCTTTTATTAGGATCAAACAAATCGTCTCTCTGATAGGCTTTGTTCGTCTGACCAAATTTGCTATCGGTAAATTTAGTGGGTTTCTTTTTTAACCAAAGCTTTTTTTCTTTAGCAGCGAGTTTAGTTAGTTCTTTCCTAGCAGCTAGTTTGTCAGGATCTCCCTGAGCTGCAAGTTCTGCAAGATTTTTCTTGGAAGCAAATTGGGCAAAATCTTTCCTAGCATTGAACTTGATCACAGCCTTTTCGCCAAGCTTTATACCTTCCTTGGCTGTTCCAGCTCCTCCCAAAAACAGCGTTGCTACTTCAGTCAATAATTTTCCAAATTCAAGACCAGCATTAAAGGAACCACCGGCACCGGCTCGCTCATATTCCTCCTCCATTTTATTAATGCGATCTACATAGGGCTGTGCAAAGGCATGCCCAAGGGTAGCCAAAACCTTACCACTGGTGAAGAAATCTTTGAGCGCTTTCAAAATCTCTTTGGAATTTTTGGCTATTTGTATCAAGTCACCAACCGTAGGAGAACTGATTATTTGCAAAAAACCATCAAGCGTATCGTATATTTCAGCCGGTACACCAGCTACCATACCTGCCCCAAAGCTTATATCTTGCCCTGTACTAATCGCAGACCACTTCGCAGACACTGCTGCTTCACATAAAAGGTCAGGACACTCCTTTAATTCTTTCTCCATCTGAGCTTGTTGCGCACTGCTGAGGTAGTTATTTGCAGCGGCATTACCTGCGGCATCGGCACCGGCATCAACATTGCCACCGGCAAGGGCAGCAGCAACGCCCCCAGCAGCCCGTGCAACATCAATGGTGTGGTCTCTAAAGTCAGCAAACTGCGCATCAATCTTTGCGTTTATACGCGCTTCCTCTTCCG
>NZ_JBHIRH010000067.1:0-1769 GCF_042196945.1 Bartonella sp. AA81SXKL
ATGGTGTGATAACCAGTCACTTTTGCATTCCCATAAACAGAACCATAGACCTTAACATACCCACCCACGCTAGCATTGCCATAAACCTTGCCATAAATTTTTGAAGAGCTACTTACAACAGCATGATCATAAACCTCAGCCTTGCTATAAATGCGTGCACTTCCTGTTAATTTTGCATTCCCATAAACCCTTGCATATTGATAAACCCACACCTTATCAGAAAGATGCGCATTATCATAAACATGAGCTCCAAAATACACGCGGGTTTTATCATATACATGCGCATTGCCATAAACAAAACCACCAATGGCAGCATTGCCATATACCCTTGCATTTTCATAAACACGACCAGATTTTACAACACAAGCATTATCATAAACCCAGCAATTGCCATCATGAGAAAGGTTATCTTCCTTTTCAATAAAGCCCCCTAAAGTACCTGCTTTAACATCAGCAAAGTCTTTTAATGCTTTAATGCGATAAAGGGTATGATTATTAATTACACGCGTTTCATTTGTGAGTGCAAACTTCTTTTGCATGAGCACAATTCCTTTATAGAGATTTAAATTTTTAAATGAGATGTTTAAAGGATGGCGCCCCCGCCGCGCCCGCGCGTGTCATTTACGCAGCATCACTTTCATATTCGCTGTCATTATCATCGCCATAATACCCTTCAAAATCAGCATAATACTCATGACGATAATAATCATCTTCGCTACCAAACTCAGGATATGCATCATCACAGATATCTTCATTAGCTGTTAAAGAGGCATTGCTATGAATATATGAAGAACCAGAGATAAGAGCATCACAAATAACGGCATCATCAAAAACACGCGATTCATCACAAATGTAAGCAGAGCCACTTATTTTTGCATTGCCTCCGACATGAGCATCATCACAAATGACAGCATTATCGGAAATATGAGCATGATCAGTGACACGGGCGTTATCATAAATTTGTGCATTGCCTTCAATTACAACGGCGTTGTTAGCATGCGCATTGCCTGAAAGTTTTGCATTGTCCTTTAATGTCATACCTTCAAAAATAGCATTTCCATAAATTTGAGCATTACCATAGACATCAACAAAAAAGCTTTTTACTTTAGCATTTCCAAAGACGCGTGCATTTTGAAAGACCCGTGCTTTATTATAAACCCAGCAATTTCCCTCATGAGATAAGTTGCTTTCATTTTCAATATACCCCCCTAAATCGCCTTTTTTGACATCATCAAAATCTCTTAAGGCTCTAATTCGAGTTAAGAAATGACCATCGATATATTCACAATCATCAATAAATTCGTATTTTTTTGCAGGATTTTGTTTATTAACAAGCACAGTTTCATTTGAAATAGAAGAGATAACGGGGGAGGTGTTTGAATTTGTCATTTTAAATTCTTTCTAATCATAAAAGGTTTCTATTGACCCCCTAATGGGCGTCGGGCGCTAGAAACACGGTGATTAGTCCGCTGTATGCTTTCCCCTTGAAAGGGTATTGTATGGCATAACCACACCCGACAAAATTCTCATATACTAACAAAAGCATAAAAGAAAGTCAGTATTTTAAAGGCATGGGAGAGGCTGTTTCGTAACCTATCCGCTAATCACTAAGTGTTTCTATCACTTGATTATTTATATAACAAAATACGTATTTATTGTCAAACAATATTTTATCTTTTTTGTATTTTTTTTAATACGTTATGTATTGATAATATCTTATGCTTATTAATTGCTTCTTTTATATTTATGTGCTTTTAAAGCTATATTAT
>NZ_JBHIRH010000068.1:0-308 GCF_042196945.1 Bartonella sp. AA81SXKL
CATAAACCAGCTGTTCAGGGGATGATACAATATCACGGTAATCTTATTATTAACGCTGATGATATTGAGAATAACTATAGCATTATAGAAGCAGGGGGCAATGCGGATATTCATGCGAGTGTGCTGACCAATGTAGGGGCAACAGCCTATAAAAATACTTATCTTGGTTGTAAGGTCCATACGGATGCTTATTGTTATGGCTATAAAGCCGATGGCAGCCGTGATGTTTCTTTAGATATAGCCAATGGCACGTTTCGTCAGACTGGCTCAGAAGTTCTCGATACGGTTTCTGGTCTTGTTCAAGCGGG
>NZ_JBHIRH010000068.1:318-1688 GCF_042196945.1 Bartonella sp. AA81SXKL
TTTAAATCTAGTGGTAGATCAACTCAACAACAAGGCAGCCGAAGGCTCCATTAGAGGGGATGCGCATTTTGAAGCCAAAGCGGTTGGAGGTAATCCGCTGGAGGCGCTGAGTGGTTTGACCGGGGCTGGTGCTCTCTTTACACCAAAAGTGGATCTCAATAATTCAGGGGAACCTTCTGAGGGGCTTCCTTTGCCAAAGCCCCAATCGGGCGGTGTTGGGGGCACGCTACCTCAACAGAATTTCCTTTATGAAACGCGGGCGGAATTCCTTGATGTTGGTAAATTTTATGGATCAGCCTATTTCTTGAACAGAATTGGCTACAATCCTGATAGGGAGATTTTTTTCTTAGGGGATGCTTATTTTGAAAAGCAATTGGTTGAAGAGCAATTGCGTGATCTGGTTGGTCAAGGTTTAGGCAAAGGAGGGGTCTTAATTCCTGGTAAGGATGCTGTTGAACAAATGAAAACCTTGCTAGATGTAGGGGCAGACTATGTAAAAGCCAACAATCTTGTCTTTGGAGAAGCTTTAAGTGAAGAACAATTGGCAAGTTTAGAAGCGCCCATGGTGATTTATGTGCGTCAAAGAATAAAGGGCATGGATGTTTATGCTCCCGTTCTTTACATCCCCGAAAAAGACAGAGCTTCCTTTGTTTTTGCAAGTGCTTTAATCATGGGTGAGAATGTCAATATCACTGCTAAAAATATCACCAATTCAGGGCGGATAAATGCCACACATCACTTGCAGATGAAGAGCAGCCAACTTCTAGGTCAAGGGGGGCATTTTGTTGCTGGTAATGATGCTGTTTTGCTTGCGGAGAACAATATTCATTTGGATGCAGGGCGCACAATGGTTGACGGTGTGGAAACTGTTTTAAACACCAATGCGCTTTCTGCTGGGGGCAATGCGACAGTTCTTGCTAAGAAAGATATGACAGCCTCTGGGGTAAAGATCAGCACAGGGGGTGATCTTGCCATGGCCACAGAGCAGGGCAATTTGACAATCGGTGCCATAAAAACTACCGACCATGATGCGCAGGGTAATGCATCCATGCATCAACAATCAGAAGTTAATTCTGGAGGCTCAACAACGCTTTCCTCTGGAAAGGATCTGAATATTCTGGGCTCTGAAGTTCAAACGAAGGATAATCTTTTCTTACAAGCAAAAGACACTGTTTCGCTTGATGCCACGCGCAACAGTGCCAATAGCTATCGGGGGGATCACACCTCCCATGTTGCTGTGCATAATGGCTCTTATTTAAGTTCTGGAAAAGAGACCACTGTTCTCTCTGGAAAAGATATCCGTGTTTTTGCGTCCGATATCGATGCGAAGGGCAATGTTGCTCTTGGTGCTCAAGGGAATATCACGATAG
>NZ_JBHIRH010000069.1:0-1681 GCF_042196945.1 Bartonella sp. AA81SXKL
TCGCTAAAAACCTGCTCGACGGGCAAACCGATAAAATCGGCAATAGCGCGTTCGGCTTTCTCGTTAGACCGTGTCCAAATGTGTTGAACACTGGATGACGATAGTTGATAAGCTTTCGCGAGCTCCGCCAAGGTCATGTTACGGCGGCGTAGCTCGGCTAAAATACTATGGCGATCCCATACTTGTGTGATAGTCATAAACTTCGCTCCTGCTTCAAACGGATGCTCCCACATCCGTTTTTTGTGGGGTTAATTGTAAAATATCTGCCCTCTATATCGGGCGGTAATAACAGTTAAAACCATTTTACGGGTTTGTCAACCCATAAAATGGTCTTAATGGGTATTTTTTTGGCACGTTTAGAAACAGAACCTAAAACACCATTGGCAAAACGCCTACGTGAAATAAGACGAATCCTCGGAAACGAAGAACGCGGTGCTTTTGCCAAATCTCTTAATTTGGCAAAAAATACGCTTGCAAATTATGAGCTTGGTATAAATGAGCCACCAGCATCTATCGTAATTGCCTATCACAAAATTTATGGCGTAGACTTTCATTGGCTTCTCACTGGAGAAGGCGAAATGTTTACAGACATGGAAAAGGCGAAAGCAGCTGGTTTTAAACCACAAACTATCCCTACTGGTCTCATGAAAAAGCTTGGTCGCATAGCTTATACAACTTATCGCGATGCAAATATAAAACTCCCCCCTGAAGATATAGCGGAATTAGCGGCAGAGCTTTGTATAAAGTTGCAAGAGCTTGTTCAAGACATCAACGACATGGAAGAGGTCGAAGCGACTTTCCCTCTTCTTAAAATTCATTTAAAGCGTCAAATAGAAGCTGAAAGAGTACATCTAGAAACTACACAAAATACGGCTTAATGCCTCTCTAAGATGAATGGGGAATCTCTTTTTAAAATCCTGTAATTTAAAACGAGACTCAATATAAATAAGGAGCATTTTTGGCACGCCCTGAAAAAGAACCTACAACAGAACTGGCAAAACGATTGCGTGAAATACGACACACCTTTGGTTTTACAGAGCGCAAACAATTTGCTAAATATTTTGATATTCCCGAAACGACTATGCGCAATTATGAAACGGGTTTACGAGAGCCTCCTGCATCTATAATGCGAATATATAAAGATCGCTGTGGAATATCCTTAGACTGGCTTGTCACTGGTGAAGGCGAAATGTTTAGTGATATGGCAAAAGCGAAAGCAGCAGGTTTTAAAGCACCCACTATTCCCACTGGACTCATGAAAAAGCTTGGTCGCATAGCTTATACAACCCATCGCGATGCAAATATAAAGATCCCCCCTGAAGATATAGCGGAACTCGCGGCGGAACTTTATGGAAAACTGCAAGAGCTTGTTCAAGACATCAACGACACGGAAGAAGTCGAGCTTATTTTACCTCTTTTAAAATTGCATTTAAAGCGTCAAATAGAAGCTGAAAAAGAACACTCCAAAACTAAATAAGATACAGCTTAATGCCTCTTTAATATGAAAAATCGATATGAAAATCTTTTTACATTAAAAAAATAATATAACTATTTGATTAATAAGTATATATTGCCTCTAAAAATAGATAATCATCAATAGGTGAAAATCTTTTTTGCTTTTTTGGTTATTTTTGGCTGATTTTGACGTCAATTGAACTTTTGGATTGATTTTTTTCACAGG
>NZ_JBHIRH010000070.1:0-1653 GCF_042196945.1 Bartonella sp. AA81SXKL
GGAGCGCATCGGCTTCGTGCTGCTGAGCTTTTGGGCTATAGTGACATTGATGCCGTTGTGGTGCAGGCTGATAAGGATAATGCTGCGCTTTTAGAGGTTGCTGAAAACCTCTTTCGCAATGAATTGTCTGTTATTGACCGTGCGCTTTTTGTCCAGACTTACCGCGAATTGTGGGAAAAGAAGTATGGGGAAATTAAGGTTGGTGGTGATCATGGTAATCAATATACAAAGGACAAAGTGGCAAAGGGTAAAGTTTACCCTTTGCCAAAAGATGGTTCTTCAGAGCATAACGAAACTGGGTGTGAAGGAGACAAAGTGGCAAAGGGACAAGTTGTCCCTTTGCCAAAAGATAGTTCTTCAGAGCATAATGAAACTGGGTGTGAAGGGGACAAAGTGGCAAAGGGTCAAGTTGACCCTTTGCCAAATGATGGTGACTTGAATGGCAAAATGCAAAGTTTGCACTTTGCCAAACATGTAGCAGATCGCATTGGTTTATCGAAGGAGTCAGTGAAACGTCTCAATCGCATTTCCCAGCATTTACAGCCGGAGTTGCGGTCTGTTTTGCGGGGGACGGCATTGGCGGATAACCAAGCGCAGTTGTTGAAGTTGGCGAAGATGGAGCCGGTTGCGCAACGGCGTGTGGCGATTGCTTTGCAACAGGTTGATGGGGATTTGAGGCGGGCTGTTGATTTGGTCAATGGGATTAATACGCCGCCGCAAATTAATGAACAAGAGCGGGTTTTTTCTCAGTTATTGGGTGTTTGGCAGAGGGCGGATGCGCAGACAAAGGCGCGGTTTTATGATTATTTGAACAAGCAATCGGGGGAGGTGCTGTCATGAAGAGGCATGGTTGCGGGCAGCTTGATTTTTTCCAAAAGCCGGTTTTTCCTTGTCGTGAACCCGTTGCACAGATTGATTTAGGGCGGTTTCGCTCACGCATTAAGCGTGCGATGGCGCGGGCTTTGCGTGAATGCCGGCATGAGCGCAGTGTGATTGCGGAGCGTATGGCGCATTATTTAGGGATTGGGTGTTTAAGTAAGGCGAGTTTGGATGCTTATGTGGCAGAAAGTAAGCAGGTGGATATTTCCCTGCCGCGGTTTAAGGCATTTGTGCGGGCGACAGAGGCATTTTGGCTCTGGGATGAGGTGGTGAGTGAAGATGGATTGTTGCTGTTGCAAGGGGATGAGGCACGTTTAGCAGAGATTGCGCGGCTTCAGCAGGAACAGCGGGAGATTGCAGCGCAATTGAAAGCTATGCGCGCAACGCCGGTTCGCATTAAAAGGGGGCAGCCATGAAGGAATGGTTTACTATTGCCGAATTGGCTGAGGCAGCTTTGCCAGGGTTGCCGAAAACATATAAAAGTCTTGAAAACCACGGACGGGCATATTGGAGAAAAAACTCTGAACTTTCGAGGAAAGTGGGAGGCAAAACCAAGCCGGTTTGGGAGTATCACATCTCTTTATTGCCGGAGGGGGCGCGGGCGGCATTGTTGGTGCGGTTTGGTGGGGCTGTTGATGTGAAACAAACGCAAGGGGAGCAAAAGGCAAGTATTTGGGTGCGTTATGAGGGGCTTTCAAAGGCGCATAAAAGGCGCTGTGAAGAGCGTTTGAAGGCACTTTGCTTTTGGGAAGATTTGCTCCATGCCGGTATGGG
>NZ_JBHIRH010000071.1:0-1631 GCF_042196945.1 Bartonella sp. AA81SXKL
GGAGCGCATCGGCTTCGTGCTGCTGAGCTTTTGGGCTATAGTGACATTGATGCCGTTGTGGTGCAGGCTGATAAGGACAATGCTGCGCTTTTAGAAGTTGCGGAGAATCTGTTTCGTAATGAATTGTCGGTGATTGACCGTGCTTTGTTTGTCCAGACTTACCGCGAATTGTGGGAAAAGAAGTTTGGGGAAATTAAGGTTGGTGGGGATGGTAGTAATCAATATACAAAGGACAAAGTGGCAAAGGTGCAACTTGCACCTTTGCCAAATGATGGTTCTTCAGAGCATAATGAAACTGGGTGTGAAGGGGATGGAAAATCAAAGGGACAACTTGTCCCTTTGATCGGTGGTGAGCAATTGGGACAAGTTGATCCTATTGCTAAAATGAGCAATAGTGCAAACATTGCACAATTGCATGATGAAGAGCAATTGGGTAAACATTACCCTTTTGCTGAACATGTGGCAGATCGTATTGGTTTATCGAAACGTGCAGTGCATTATTTAACGAAAATTGCTCAGCATTTACAGCCGGAGTTGCGTTCTGTTTTGCGGGGGACGGCATTGGCGGATAACCAAGCGCAGTTGTTGAAGTTGGCGAAGATGGAGCCGGTTGCGCAACGGCGTGTGGCAATTGCTTTGCAACAGGTTGAGGGGGATTTACGGCGGGCTGTTGATTTGGTCAATGGGATTAATACGCCTCCGCAAATTAATGAACAGGAACGGATTTTTGCGCAGTTATTAGGGGTGTGGCAGAGAGCAGATGCGCAGACAAAGGCGCGGTTTTATGATTATTTGAACAAGCAATCTGGGGAGGTGCTGTCATGAAGAGGCATGGTTGCGGGCAGCTTGATTTTTTTCAAAAGCCGGTTTTTCCTTGCCGCGAACCCGTTGCGCAGATTGATTTAGGGCGGTTTCGCTCGCGCATTAAGCGAGCGATGGCGCGTGCTTTGAGAGAATGCCGGCATGAGCGCAGTGTGATTGCGGAGCGTATGGCGCATTATTTAGGGATTGGGTGTTTAAGTAAGGCGAGTTTGGATGCTTATGTTGCGGAAAGTAAGCAGGTGGATATTTCCCTGCCGCGGTTTAAGGCATTTGTGCGGGCGACAGAGGCATTTTGGCTTTGGGATGAGGTGGTGAGTGAAGATGGATTGTTGCTGTTGCAAGGGGATGAGGCACGTTTAGCAGAAATTGCGCGGCTTCAGCAGGAACAGCGGGAGATTGCAGCGCGATTGAAAGCCATGCGTGCAACGCCGGTTCGCATTAAAAGGGGGCAGCCATGAAGGAATGGTTTACTATTGCCGAATTGGCTGAAGCAGCTTTGCCAGGGTTGCCGAAAAGTAAAGGTGGATTGCGTAAGATTTTGTCGACGAAATGGCGTCATCAAAGTGGTTTGACACGTAAAGTTAAAGGGGTTTCTCGACCTATTGTAGAGGTTCACATTTCCTTATTGCCGGAGGGGGCACGGGCGGCGTTGTTGGTGCGGTTTGTGTAGAAGAAAAGACAGAGAAAAGCGATCAAAAGACAAGCATTTGGGTGCGTTATGAGGGGCTTTCCAAGGCGCATAAAAGGCGCTGTGAAGAGCGTTTGAAGGCACTTTGCTTTTGGGAAGATTTGCTCCATGCCGGTATGGG
>NZ_JBHIRH010000072.1:0-1619 GCF_042196945.1 Bartonella sp. AA81SXKL
ATCCACTTGCACCTTGGTATAAACAGCTTCACCATCAACTCTCAAAGGTCCTTTCAAGGTACTTCCATTTGTGCTTAGACTTGTCACAACTTTATTATTGTGGGTGAGATTAAACGACGAATTACCCAACAGTTCTAAGCCACCACTCATAGTGACTTTGCTGGTAAATTTATTATAATTCTGCCATTCATTTGGGCTGGCTAAGCGTCCATAGCTTGTGAGATCTTCATTGATCTTGGCTCTAAAATCATCGAGCCCCACAATATCTTCGGTTTTATGTTGATGTGCGCCTAATAGAGAGACAGCACTGCCAAAAGTGAAGTTATTATTGCTTGATTTATAGAGAACATAATTGTTGGCAGCATCTTTTGCGCCTTCGATATCGCTTAAATCGGCAAAAGTGAAAGTTTTATCCGCTGCCATTTTACCATTGAGAGCGCTTTCTAGATTTGTGATTTCGCTTATGGTATGCGTGTGTTGTAAAGGTGCTTTTTGGTCTACCTTGTCCTCAACACCCGCAATGGCTTGATCAATTTTCGTCAAGTTTTCCCGCAAGATTGGGAATTCAGAACTGATAAAACGACCTTCTTTAGGCAATTCCATGTCGAGTTTTTTGGTTTTTGTCATCTCTCATTTTCCCATTATAATATGCCAGCGCCAAAATCACGCACCATGGACCGCGCTGCTGGTCCACCAGTAAGCGTGAGTTTGAGGCGTGCTTGTTTGGCGCCTTTGTCGCTGCTTACAAATTTTCGTTCTGTCCAAAGTGGTTCGGATAACTGCTCTGTTTCCTCTAATGTGAGAGGGACAAAAGCACCATCATCCAGTTGCATCTCGAGTGAAAAGGTTGCACCACCTGGTAAAAAGGTTTTGATATAGCTGGTCAATCTTGCTTTTTCCCCAAAGGCAAAAGCACGCGTGACATAGGTCGCTTCCTTATGGATCTTTCCCGCAATCAATTGAACAGGAGCAAACAAGACGGGTGAGAGCTTTTCGGTGCCTTTGAGAATAGCGCGAAGCTTTACCTTTTCACTGATATATTCAGTAAGGCTTAGCAATTGAAAGGGAAGAAGTTGATAAACCGTGCCATTGTTTCGTTCAATTTCAAAGATGACAGAACAATCGCTTGAAGGCAATTCAATGGCTGCGCGTACTTGCAAATCAGAGCAGTCCACAAGGTCAAAAGTGCCAAGATCAATGGTTTTTTCTGTTTGTGTGTAGCGTGCCGCCAGCACCCTAAAAGCTAAAGCCTCATCTTGATGAGCGGTCCAGCTCCTAGCATTGACAGAAGAAAAGCGTGGACCGGTCACGTAAGGGTGGCTCGAGACGTATCTCTGGTGTTCTGCATCAAAATCTCCAAGCTTTGCTAAAGAGACGGAATGATCAGCATCATCGGTTTTAATGACAAAAGCCGTTAAACGGTCATCCATCACAAGGAGTGGTACATCATAGCGTGCCTCTGCCCAACCTAGCTTTGCGCCCTTCATAGAATAAAAGCTTTGCGCTTGAATATCGGCGGTCGGATAGCCATTTTCTGTGGTGACCAAATCAATCACCAGATCATGGTTCTGATTGCCGATTTTGCAAAGATGAAAGTCAATTCCAGTGATTTGCCGTGT
>NZ_JBHIRH010000073.1:0-1598 GCF_042196945.1 Bartonella sp. AA81SXKL
AGTCGTAGTCTTCGTGCGGGGGGATCGGGTGTTATCACTATAGGTAAGGCAGCAGGCGGTACGGAAGTAAGTATTCTCAACAATGAAAATGCAACGCGGAAACTTTCCGGAGTGAGTGCTGGAACACTCTCAGAAAGCTCAACGGATGCGGTGAATGGCTCGCAGCTTTTTACAACCAATAAAAATGTTACTACAGTAACAAATGATTTGAAAACAGTAGCTGAGAATACATCAAAATATTTAGGCGGTAAGGCGGATGTTTTGAAGGGAACACAGCCAACTTATACAGTTAAGGGCAAGGACTATAATGATGTTGGTTCTGCTTTTGCTGGGGTTGATAGTTCTCTCACGGATATACAGAAAGAAGTTACTGAAAACATTGGTCAGAATGCGTTGATGTGGAGTGATGATGAGGGTGCGTTTGTGGCTCATCATGGAAAAAAAGAAGATGTGAAAAGCAACAGCAAGATTAAGTATCTTGCGAATGGAGACATTTCTAAAGACTCAAGTGATGCGGTTAATGGTTCTCAGCTTTATTCATTAGGTGATAAGGTTGCTACGTATTTTGGCGGAGGTGCCAAGTATGAGAGTGGAAACTGGACCGCTCCCACTTTCAAGGTTAAGACTGTTAAGGAAGATGGCAAGGATGAAGAGAAGAGCTATACTGATGTAGCTTCCGCCTTTGAGGGTGTAGGTACTTCTATCACAAATGTAAAAAAAGAGCTTACCAAGGTTGTAGGTGATAGCCTAGTTAAACAGGATACAGACAGCAAGACTATCAAGATTGGTACGGAGACAGATGGTGCTACAATCAATATTGCAAATAAGAGTGGTGCTGATCGGGTTATTTCCGGTGTAAAGGAAGCGGCGAATGACAATGAAGCTGTTAACAAAGGTCAACTTGATAAGGGTTTAAAAGATCTCTCTGATAATCTTCAATCTGATGAATCAGCTGTTGTTCATTATGATAAAAATACAGATGAAGAAAACACCATTAATTATGAAAGTGTGACGTTGGGGAAAGGTAAAGATGCTAAGCCCGTTGCTCTTCATAATGTAGCTGTTGGCAGCCTTACAAAGGATTCACGTGATGCCATTAATGGTGGACAAATTCATACCCTCTCTGAAGATGTTGCGAAGTTTTTAGGTGGTGGTACAGCTTTTACAAATGGTGCTTTCACGGGACCTACCTATAAATTATCTAAGGTTTCTAAAGACGGTAAGGAAGAAGAAGCTGACTTTACCGATGTTGGTACAGCTTTTGAAGGCATTGATACGAGTATCAAGAATGTGAACGCTCGTATTAAGGAAGTTTCACAAGGAGTTGCACAGGATTCGTTGTCGTGGAGCAAAGATGCAAATGCCTTTAGTGCGCAGCATGGAGAAGGAGAGAAAAAAGGCAACAGCAAGATCACGTCTCTTAAGGATGGAGATGTTGCTGCTAACTCAACGGATGCTGTTAATGGATCCCAGCTCCATTCTACGAACAGTTCCCTTGCGGAATATTTTGGTGGCGGAACTAAGTATGAGGAAGGCAAATGGACGAAACCTGATTTCAAAGTTGCACAATTTGATGCTGATGGTACAGAAGGTGACGA
>NZ_JBHIRH010000074.1:0-1555 GCF_042196945.1 Bartonella sp. AA81SXKL
CAAAAAATTGTGAGGTGTATGAAAGGGATAATGTTGTCAATATAACTGATAAAACAGAATAAAGAACGGCGTGGGGGGCGTGCTTTCTTTATGGTGTATAAACGCATATAAAATGCATTGCTATAAACATATCATAAAAGAGAGAGTAACATAAAAAAAGCCGTGTCAAATGATATGATGCGGCTTTCAAATAGCGATTATAATGATAGAAAAATAATCATCCACAATGGAGTAATGAATGCATATATACAAAACGTATCATATTGCAAGCGCTCTATGAGAGATATGAAAACTTATCAAAAGGAATGTAAATGATGCGTTTGATTTTTACTCACTCATTTGAATTACAGAGCCTATAAACGCTTGTTATGGCTATCAAACGTATCAAACAAATCAAAATGCTCGGTAGCTTTAACAATCCAATCAAAAGCAAATGCATATTCAATAAATATCTGCAAAAAACGTTCTTTTTACATTTGGAAGCGTTGGTTTTTACAAAGCAGCTTTTCATAAGATAAATAAACAATTATGGTTTTTTGTTACCATTTTTATCAAGTCAATTTTATTAATAATAGTTATTAAAAAATCACAAAATTAGAATAACCACTTGAAAATATACCCATATGGGTATATTAATAATCATGAGTAAAATAAAACGTATCATATGGCTTGGTTCTTCACTCAAAGATATAAAAAGTCTTCCTGATCTTATTCAACAAAGGATTGGTTATGCTCTTTATCTTGCTCAGATAGGAGATAGAGGAGAAAATGTTAAGGTTCTCAAGGGGTTTGGATCTGCCAATGTTCTAGAAATTATTGAACGCGATATTCAAGGAACTTATCGCGCTGTTTATACGATACAATATAAAAAATCTCTTTATGTGTTGCATTGTTTTCAGAAAAAATCGACCCGTGGCATTGCAACACCAAAACCAGACATTAATCTGATTAAAGAACGTCTCAAGTTAGTAGAACAATTAGAAGGGAATTAAAATGATCAATGTTTTTCACGGTAGTTCCAATGTTTATGCGGATCTTGGCTTTTCAGATTCCAGAGAGATGCTTATCAAAGCGCAACTTGCTCATAAGATTAGTCAAATTCTGAAAGAAAAGAACTTAACACAAAAACAGGCTAGTCAACTTTTGAAAATGACTCAACCAAAACTGTCTAAACTCTTAAGTGGAGAATTTCGAGGAATTAGTGAAATGAAAATGCTTGAGTGTTTGGCAAAATTGGGAAACGATATAAAGATTATTGTTAATCCGAAAGAAGTTAAAACGCTTGAAGGACATTTTGAAGTTGTTTTTTCTTCTTAAACTTCTTTATGATTAGCTTTTTTGGATCTATTCATGCATGGCAATCTTATATAAAAAATAGTCAAATGAATCACGTATAAAAGTGTGGATTCTTGAGTGGATTCATATAAAATAATTACAAACAAACTATTGACTTTATTGTATTTTTGTTTATAATGTCCTTCAACAAGCGTGACCATCCGACGACCGTTTTCAACATCAATGCTCCCCTCATCGCTGTAATAATCAAGATCATTAT
>NZ_JBHIRH010000075.1:0-1545 GCF_042196945.1 Bartonella sp. AA81SXKL
GATTTTGAACTGTACATTTCCCTCTCTAGACACAATACGCCTAAGTACAGCAATGTCATTAAATACGATTTGCTACAATTTGTCAATAAGAAAACGATACATATTGATGCAATTGTAGAATCAATATAAATCCGATGTGAAATTTTCTCCTAAATAAAGAAAAAAGATGTTTTTAGTAATATTACTAGTTTGGTATTTTGATATCATTAGCTTATGGACTGCTTTTATAATAGCAATTATTGCTATTGCTTGTTACGAATATAGTCTTTTACAAGAAAAGAATGAACTTAGGACGTTAAAAAATGATTCAGAATATCAAATTGGGTGGTTAAAAGATGTAATTTCTGCTTCAGAAGCTGAAATTGAAAAACTAAAAGATGAAATTTATGATTCAGAAGCTGAAATTGAAAAACTAAAAGATGAAATTAAGGAGGCAAAAAATACAATTAACTATTTAAGATATACAATATTTTTTTCAGAAGAAAAATATGAAGAAGATTAGAATCTGATTGCCAGTAAACCTAACGATCAAAATGTTTCTGAAGCACATTAAGAGCAACGCGCAGTGAATTCACAAGGTGGGGTAGCATTTGATCTTCTATAACGAGGCACTGTAGCGCTGCATAAAGGTTATATTGTCTATAGAGGCATTGGGCTTCTTTTAGTGCCTCTTGCGTGTTGATAAACTGCTCTGTTGCAAATGCTACCCATTTATCTCTTGCCTTATCATCAGATGATGACGGCATTTCGTCATAAATCGCATTAGGCAAGCCTTTTGCACAAAGGTAATCGTTTCTTATCTGTAGATATTGCTGGGCGGCGTCATATTGCTCTTGTGTAAGCACGCCTTGCAAGCAAAGCCGCCCGATATAGGTACCAGAAAGTGGATTTTTTGCCTCTTGTAGCGTTAAACCAAAGCGTTTTGCACGCATTTCTATTGCCAATTTATCAACGGCTTCACGCGGTGTTTTGCAACGTGATATACGTCCGTTTGGTTCTCTTACCTGCCCTGCTATTTTAGGGCGTCCCCTTTTTTTATTTTTTTTCACTTATGTCCTCAGATGTCTGTTTAATATCTTGCCAAATTCTCTCTGATCTTGACCATGAAATTCGATTTAAAAAGAACAATAAAACCACTAAAATGCATATTACAGCAGCAACACCTAACTTAAGTTTTAAGTGACTTTGATCCCAAGAAAGTTTTAAGAGCAGAATGAAAAGTGTACTCAATAAAGCACCCATCACTATACTGTAATAACTCATTGATGTAGATGACATACAATCTCTTAACAGCTCTATATCATTCTCTGTAAGCATATAAACGGGTTCAGATTCTTCTGTACTAACCCTAGACTTCTTTTTACTATCCATTAAAGCACCTTCTGTTTAAAAAGGAACGCTATCATTCATAACGGTATGAGATGTATCAAGAGGTCTGTAAATGCTTCTGTCATAAGCAGATGACTGCTCTTGATTATCATCATTTTTGCCATCTAAAAGCTTTAACTCGCCTTTGTACTGAGGCAATATGACTTCTGTTACATA
>NZ_JBHIRH010000076.1:0-1521 GCF_042196945.1 Bartonella sp. AA81SXKL
ACGCTTGTTGAATGCCGTTGGTTTGAAAGCGAGCGATATTACAAAGCGCCCGATTTAAGCACTGGAGAACTTCGTGATTATAGCGAGGAAGAATTTAAGCAGCTCCAGTGCATGATGCCCGATATTCAAGGGGCAGCTTTCAATAAAAAGGTTGTAAGACGTGCTTTTTTAGGGAGAAAGTTGCTTGAATCCCCCGATCAACCTTTAGTTCCAGCTGGTCAATTGGGTTGGGAGTGTATAACGGGGTATTTTGACAAGATAGAACGGCAATTTTATGGGGTTGTGCGCCCGACAAAAGATCCACAACGGTGGGCGAATAAATATTTTAGTCAAGTGATGTATATCCTTAATAGCCAATCCAAAGGGGGGCTTATTGTCGAGGAAGGGGCGTTTAAGGACATCAGGCAGGCTATGCAAGATTGGGCGCGGGCTGATGCGTTGCTAGTTGCTGAAGATGGCGCTCTTGCAGAAGGCAAGATACAACCAAAGCCTGTAGCACAGTTTCCAGAGGGCTTTTTCCAGCTGTTTAATGAAGCTAAGGAAGCAATTAATCAGGTGACGGGTTTATCACCCGAATTCATTGGTACAAGGGAAGTGACACAAGCGGGTATTTTGGAGGCACAACGACGCCAATCCAGTTTAAATCTGCTTGCTTGTCTGTTTGATGGTTTACGTTTGTATCGCAAAAGGCAGGGTAAGATTATTTTGCATCTGATACAGAATTACTTGTCCGATGGTCGTTTGGTACGGATATCTGGTGAGGAGAATGCGCAATATATTCCATTGACGCGTGAAGAAGTAACGAGTGTCGAGTATGACATTGTTGTCGATGATGCTCCAACCAGCCCGAATGAGAAAGAGCGCACCTTTGGTATCATCACACAGCTGCTCCCATTGCTTCAAAATGCGATTACGCCGGATATTATGCTTGATCTACTTCGTTATTCTCCATTGCCTGCGTCATTGCTTAATCGTGTGAGTGAGAAGATGCAACAGCAGCAAATGGCACAACAAGCCCAACAACAGCAAATGAATCCGGAACAAGAAATGAAGTTGCAGGAAAAGCAGCAAGATATTGCGGCTAAAAGTCAGATGCAACAGATGGATTTACAAGGCAAGCAGATTGAATTGGTCATGCGTCAAAAGAGAGCAGAATTGGAAGCTGAATTGATGCAACAGAAGCATGAGCTTGAACGGGAGCGTATTCTTAATGAACGAGCGCAAAATCAAATCATGCGTGAAAGAGCGGCAACATACAGAGGAAGAAGCATTTGAGAGAGGTTAGAGAATGAATGCAGAAATGAACGAAGCTATGAATGAAGATTACAGAGTTGGAGCACCGGTCTTTGATGATGAGAGCTCTTTTGATGCTGGCACTTATGATGGTGAAACGATTGATAATGATGATGTCACCTCTCCAGAGCCGGTTGCACAGCCCGTTGAAAAACCTTCAGAGATTGTTCCTAGTATAGAACAGCAGCGTATGGAGCAACAAGCCAAACAAGCCCGTGAAGCGCTTGT
>NZ_JBHIRH010000077.1:0-1511 GCF_042196945.1 Bartonella sp. AA81SXKL
TCCTCCTGTCGCCGTAATAAAATTCTTTCCAACAGCTGTTGTTCCTCCAGACTTACCGTTTACACACTGCTTTCCCACAGAAGCTCCTCCTTTACCAATTGTGATATTCTCATGACCCTTTAAACTGGCTTTATAGCCATACCAGACTGAACAACCGGCACCACCACCACCTCCTCCTAATCCTGACAAATAGGCTCCGCCACCACTGCCACCTCCACCCCATGCTTGGATTTCGACTTTGGTTTTATCTGTCACCCAATCGGGCCATTCAATTTTTCCATCCTGCGTATACAGCAATTCAGCATCAGCAAGAGCCGGCCAATTCGTGATTTTATCGGTCAAATCTTTTTTAAGACTCTTTATTTGTGACAAAATGGCGGCATCCACTTGCGCTTTCGTATAAACAAGATCTCCATCGACTTTAAGCGGTCCTTTCAACGTGCTTCCCGTTGTGCTTAAACTGGTAACTATTTCACCATTATGGGTGAGATTAAACGACGAATTACCCAAAAGTTCTAAGCCACCACTCATGGTGACTTTGCTGGTAAATTTATTATAATTCTGCCATTCATTTGGGCTTGTGAGGCGCCCATAGCTTGTGAGATCTTCATTGATCTTGGCTCTAAAATCATCAAGCCCCACGATATCTTCTGTTTTATGTTGATGCGCGCCTAACAGTGAGACAGCACTGCCAAAGGTGAAGTTATTATTGCTTGATTTATAGAGAACATAATTGTTGGCAGCATCTTTTGCCCCCTCGATATCGCTTAAATCAGCAAATGAGAAGGTTTTATCCGCTGCCATCTTGCCCTTAAGGGCTGCTTCAAGATCTGCGATATCACTTATTGTATGCGTGTGTTTTGAAGGTGCTTTTTCGTTTACCTTTTCCTCAACAACCAAAAGAGCTTGATCAATTTTGGTCAAGTTTTCCCGCAAGATTGGGAATTCAGAACTGATAAAGCGTCCTTCTTTCGGCAATTCCATGTCGAGTTTTTTGGTTTTTGTCATCTCTCATTTTCCCCTCATAATATGCCGGCGCCAAAATCACGCACCATTGACCGTGCCGCCGGTCCACCGGTAAGCGTGAGTTTCAAGCGCGCTTGTTTGGCTGTTTTGTCACTGCTCACAAATTTTCGTTCTGTCCAAAGTGGTTCAGCGAGTTGTTCTGTTTCGTCAAGTTTCAAAGGGGTGAAAGCATCATCATCCAGTTGCATCTCCAGTGTAAAGGTTGCACCGCCTGGTAAAAAGGTTTTGATATAACTGGTCAACCTTGCCTTTTCCCCAAAGGCAAAAGCACGGGTGACATAAGTGGCTGTTTTATGGATCTTTCCCGCAATCAATTGAACAGGAGCAAACAAGACGGGTGAGAGTTTCTCTGTTCCTTTGAGAATAGCGCGAAGCTTTATCTTTTCACTGATATATTCAGTAAGGCTTAGCAATTGAAAGGGCAGGAGTTGATAAATTGTGCCATTGTTTCTTTCAATTTCAAAGATGACAGAACAATCGCTTGA
>NZ_JBHIRH010000078.1:0-1466 GCF_042196945.1 Bartonella sp. AA81SXKL
GCATGTTTGGGTGGTTGTCATAACTTTCGCTCCTGCTTCAAACGGATGCTCAAACCATCCGTTTTTTGTGGGGTTAATTGTAAAATATCTGCCCTCTATATCGGGCGGTAATATGAGGTATACGCCAAATATCTGTCTTTGTAAACAGTTTTTTGGCGTTTGGAGTGATTTTTTTTGGCACGCCCTGAAAAAGAACCTAAAACAGAACTCGCAAAACGATTACGTGAAATAAGACGAGTACTCGGAAATGAAGAACGCGGTGCTTTTGCGCAACGCCTTAATTTACAACGCACTACTCTTGCCAATTATGAAATCGGAGCACACGAACCAACATCCTCAGCAATTAACGCCTATCATAGAGTCTATAACATTAATCCTCATTGGCTCGTTACGGGTGAAGGTGAAATGTTTAGTGACATGGCAAAAGCGAAAGCAGCGGGTTTTAAACCACAAACTATCCCTGCTGGACTCATGAAAAAGCTTGGTCGCATAGCTTATACAACCTATCGCGATGCTAAAATAAAACTCCCCCCTGAAGATATAGCGGAATTAGCGGCAGAGCTTTGTATAAAGTTGCAAGAGCTTGTTCAAGACATCAACGACACGGAAGAAGTCGAAGCGACTTTCTCTCTTCTTAAAATTCATTTAAAGCGTCAAATAGAAGCTGAAAGAGTACATCTAGAAGCTACACAAGATACGGCTTAATGCCTCTCTAAGATGAATGGGGAAATCTCTTTTTAAAATCCTGTAATTTAAAACGAGACTCAATATAAATAAGGAGCATTTTTGGCACGCCCCGAACTAGAACCTAAAACAGAACTAGCAAAACGATTGCGTGAAATACGACACACCCTTGGTTTCACAGAGCGTAAGCAATTTGCTAGACATTTTGAAATTCCCGAAACGACTATGCGCAATTATGAAACGGGTTTACGAGAGCCTCCTGCATCTATACTGCGAATATATAAAGATCGCTGTGGAATATCCTTAGATTGGCTCGTTACGGGTGAAGGTGAAATGTTTAGTAACATGGCAAAAGCGAAAGCAGCTGGTTTTAAAGCACAAACTATCCCTGCTGGTCTCATGAAAAAGCTTGGTCGCATAGCTTATACAACCTATCGCGATGCTAAAATAAAACTCCCCCCTGAAGATATAGCGGAACTCGCGGCGGAACTTTATAGAAAACTGCAAGAGCTTGTTCAAGACATCAACGACATGGAAGAAGTAGAGCTTATTTTACCTCTTCTAAAACTGCATTTAAAGCGTCAAATAGAGGCTGAAAATGCACATCCAGAAACTACATAAGATATAGCTTAATGCCTCTCTAAAATGAAAAATGAAAGTGGAAATCTTTTTACATTAAAAAATTCATATAAATTATTGATAAAAAATACTTTTTACTCAATTTTTAGAGATTTCCACTTATATATGGAAATCTTTTTTGCTTTTTTGGTTATTTTTGGCTG
>NZ_JBHIRH010000079.1:0-1462 GCF_042196945.1 Bartonella sp. AA81SXKL
AACGGACGCATCTCACGAGCAAAAACACCGCATGAACCCATGGATAAATTGGCACTTGAAATGCGTGCCAAACGCTTTGGCTTGACCATAGAAGAGGCTAAAAATCCACTTTCCAGTACCTATATCGGGCGGCTTTATTTGCAAGGCGAAATCAATTAAGACCAATATGATGCTGCGCAAAAATATCTTGAAGTGAAAAACAATTACCTATGTGCAAAAGGATTGCCTAATGCAATTTATGATGAAATGCCTACAACTTCTGATAACGGAGCAAGAGAGAAATGGGTACAGAAGGCAACACAACGTCTTTTAGCTGTAAAAGATGTTGTTCAAGAAGCTCAATGTTTACACCGTCAATATAACCTTCATGCCGCATTACAGTATCTTGTCATAGAAGATCAATCACTACCACACCTTGTGCTTTCATTGCGCATTGCTCTTAATGCGCTTTATAAACATTTTAGCCGTTAAAAAAGAATTGACATCAGATGAAAAATCATTAAAATGTGTATATATTTACACATCATGAGGGGAATGGAACAAGATAGCCGAAAAATCATTACAAAATTAAAGCGTGATGGCTTTGAACTTATCAAAGTGAAAGGTTCTCATCATAAATTAAAAAAAGATGATAAGGTTGTTATCGTTCCACATCCTAAAAAAAATCTTCCGATTGGTACAGCACGTTCTATCGCACAACAAGCAGGCTGGTTAAAAGAAGGAGAAGAAGAATGAAAAGATTTTTTGCTCTTGTTCATAAAGATGAAGACTCTGCTTTTGGTGTTCAGTTTCCTGATTTTGAGGGACTTTTTTCTGCTGCTGATGAGGAAGAAAATTTAATAGCAAATGCAACAGAAGCACTCCAACTTTATTGTGAAGATGTAGATAGAGTGCCTATTCCTTCAAAATTTGAAGAAGTCATACAACGGGAATCTGTCAAAACAGCTTTGTCAGAAGGAGCTTTTTTAATACAAGTTCCTTTTATTGAAAATGATTCAGAAGTCATACGCACAAATATATCAATTGAACGAGGGCTTTTACGTGCAATTGATAATTGTGCACAAAAGAGAGGTTTAACAAGATCTGCTTTTTTGGCAACAGCAGCCCGTCACGAGCTTAATATTTAGCTCATCAATCTGGAAAAATTTCTCACTCTCGATTTTTTTGCAAAAGCGTGTAATTGCATATGATCCGCAAACTATTAATGAAAATCAAAAGGCGGCAGGCAAACAAAACGCTATAGTTAAGAGGGATATAACTATCATTGATACTATATACATGGCATCTAATATTTCTGAACCTGTCATTGCCTTTCCCTCCTATAATAATTTCACAATAATTTATAAAATCTAAAATGTTTTAGAAAATTCTATATATTCTATTTTAAAATAAAAAAATACAAGATCATGATTTTTTTGTTGACATAGTGTAAAAAATCGTATTTAATGACGCCACTGCACTA
>NZ_JBHIRH010000080.1:0-1451 GCF_042196945.1 Bartonella sp. AA81SXKL
AAGGCTTTTAAAATAGTTTGCGGGTTATAATGCCATTGTCGTCCATCACGTGCCTTCACATGGGGCGCTTTGGGCAACAACTCTACCCACTCAGGCGCTTGGCTAACGGTGGCGTCTTGGCAAAGATCTATTAACGCAGCATGAAATGTTTCTGCATCCCCATCTTTTTGATCTTCGTGAAATTCTTGCTCCATACACATTGCCTATTGCTTTACAATTGTCACTGGCAATACAATGCATGAAACTTACTCCCACCATAAGTCTGACACTGTCAGTCAAAAGAGCATTTCTCAAAAAAGCACTCTTTTCCCTATTCTTCTCCTTGTGAGAAAAACCCCCGTGCCAAACCATCCTATAAAATCGTTTTCAAAGGCACTTCAAAGGCGATAGAGCGCCGTTGTGAAGTTAGAGGTACAATTTATCGCCTTATACAAAAAAAGCCTCTCTCAAGCCGTTTTTTTTAAAAATTGCTTTTTGGCTTAAAAACATTATATCATTGGAGGTAAGGCGTGAGCCAGTTTTGCCAGGACGGTTTTACCGGATCTGCGAGGAGTTGACCGCCCTCCACGCCTTCTCATTTTCTCACGCATCGACTCTCTTCACAAAAGCCAACATGGTTTTTCTCAAGTCGTTTTTTTAAAGATTGCTTTTAAACTTTTAAACTGTTACTTCTATCCACGAGGCGTGAGCCAGTTATACCAGGACGGTTTTACCGGATCTGCGAGGAGTTGACCGCCCTCCACGCCTTCTCTTTTTCCTCGCCTCTTTTCCGTTAAGAACACAAGACTTTCTTCCTGTTGTTCTCTTTACAACAACCTCTCGCCCTTTTTTTCAGCCGCATCCAATAAGCGTCCAATTTCTCTAGAGCTTTTTTTATGCATGGAGGTCAACCACCATTCTTGTTTGCTTGCTACAAATTTGACCGCTAAGCGCCACCATACCCCATCATTTTCACCCAAAAACACAACGCTCGGTACACCTTTTCGCCTGATAATTCCATGGGGGCGAATGAGTGTTTGAATGGCGCCACGAAAATCATCCAAGTGAAGATCACGCGCTTGATGCTCTAACAAAATATGTTTCACACTGTCTGCGGATAAGCGAATAAGAGAATTTTCCGCTGCAAAAACATCACCCACCTTTTGTGGTATCGGTGCAATGGGTATAAACCCGCGAGGCATCCGTCCTTCAAACATGGCTTCCAAAAGTGGTGAACCCACAATATCTTCAATGGCAATGCGTTTGTCATTGTCCCCCATCACAGAGACTTTATCACTCAAAAAACGGCTTAAATTTTGCGCCCGATGTTTCCCAGGATTAGAATGCCAACCAGGATCAATCCCCTTTGGTATCTTCTCAATTTTCCCCGTTCGCTTATTGTGCCAAACCTGCTTTTCAACATGAAGTGGCTCTGCCCCCTCTTCATAGCCTAAATCTTCTGCTTCATAACG
>NZ_JBHIRH010000081.1:0-1446 GCF_042196945.1 Bartonella sp. AA81SXKL
ATACGCTCTAATTGCATGAGACGGTCAAGCGAAAGCACCCGTTGAAAATAGCGCCACATCTCATCATAGGGGGCAACACGGGTGCCATCATTGACCACAACCGGCGTTTCAAGCCAATTGTTGGTAATGGTTGCAAGGGACAACACATCATCAGGGACACTGGGTGCCATGGGTTGGTCTACTGAGATACCTTTGATGTAAACCACATTGCCCCCCGTGTTGAGACCAATACGGTCAATGCGGGGTAATTTGTAAGTATAACTGACGATAATATCACCACCTTGCGCCCCACCTGAGACAGTGATTTCCTGCGCTGTTACTTTATCAGCCGTGATTTTTGCGCGATAGCGGTAAGTCACCTTATAGCTGCTCCCTGCTAAAGGTTCGTCTCCTACGGGCGCCCAATCAATGGTGTCTCCGGTTTTTTTAAAATCTGTGCCTTCTTTAAATTCCTTAGTTCCTTGAACAATTTTGATAAAAGAGGTGATGCTTTTATCCGGCACCCCATCACGCCCAGCGGCAACGGCACCACGGGTGACGGTAACGGTCTTTTCTTTTGTCAACAAAAGAGATTGAATATCGGCAATAGGAAAATAATAGGGTTTAAAGGTGAAACTGTTTTTCCCTTTTGGGGGCGCAAAAATATGCGTTTCGCTTGGAACAACGCTTGTCGAAAAGTCCTCGAGTTCTTCATGACGCAAAGCCGCTAAGCGTTTGCGTTTAAAGCCATTGATATTGGCTTCTCCTTCTTGAATACTAAAGACTTGGCAACCGTTATTGGCTCCCAATGCGCTCACACGGCAGCCACTCACGATATAATGTCCATGGGCGCGGTCGTACGTCGCAATGGCTTGCATGGCGGGTTCAAGCAGTGAGGGCGATTTTTGATCAATCAGAACACCATCTTGTAAAATATAAACCGGAAAGAAAGTGCCATTCTGCGCATCCTCTTTTAGTGCCCAAACAAGCTTTGCTGTTTCGCGTGCCGCTCCAGGCTCTCCTTCTGCTAAGGTGCCAGGGACTTGCCCCAAGAGCTCTGGATCATCTTCGTGTGTTATCCATTTTTTTTGCAGCTTCACACCAATTTCCAAGCGCCCAATCATGGCAACATTGTTGAGTACAGCGGGTGCAACGGAAAAAATATCGCCTGCGATATAAATCTTGCCATCCGTTAAAGTGACGGTCCTTGTCTCTTTGTTGACAAAAGCATCAGCCCGTTCAACGCGGTCTCCTTCTTGTGCCACAAGGCGCCCCAAACGGTCATGCCGCCCCCTTATAATGGTTTGAACCTCATTGAGTTCACCACTTTGAATAAAGGGACGCGTGCCATAAAACACCACGCTTTGTTGTTCCTCTTTGCCGCGAGATCTGTCAATTGCAAAGGGTAAACCACTTTCATGCTTCATATTAAAACCTCAATAAAATCTTGAATTGTTCGCGAACATC
>NZ_JBHIRH010000082.1:0-1416 GCF_042196945.1 Bartonella sp. AA81SXKL
CTGCTTCAAGATCTGCGATATCACTTATTGTATGCGTGTGTTTTGAAGGTGCTTTTTCGTTTACCTTTTCCTCAACAGCCAAAAGAGCTTGATCAATTTTGGTCAAGTTTTCCCGCAAGATTGGGAATTCAGAACTGATAAAGCGTCCTTCTTTAGGCAATTCCATGTCGAGTTTTTTGGTTTTTGTCATCTCTCATTTTCCCATTATAATATGCCAGCGCCAAAATCACGCACCATTGACCGTGCCGCCGGTCCACCGGTAAGCGTGAGTTTCAAGCGCGCTTGTTTGGCGCCTTTATCACTGCTGGTAAATTTTCGTTCTGTCCAAAGCGGTTCAGCGAGTTGTTCTGTTTCCTCTAATTTCAAAGGGGTGAAAGCACCATCATCCAGTTGCATCTCGAGTGTAAAGGTTGCACCACCTGGTAAAAAGGTTTTGATATAGCTGGTCAATCTTGCTTTTTCACCAAAGGCAAAAGCACGCGTGACATAGGTAGCTTCCTTATGGATCTTTCCCGCAATCAATTGAACAGGCGCAAACAAGACGGGTGAGAGCTTCTCTGTTCCTTTGAGAATAGCGCGAAGCTTTATCTTTTCACTGATATATTCAGTAAGACTGAGCAATTGAAAGGGCAGGAGTTGATAAATTGTGCCATTGTTTCTTTCAATTTCAAAGATGACAGAACAATCGCTTGAAGGCAATTCAATGGCTGCGCGTACTTGCAAATCAGAGCAGTCCACAAGGTCAAAGGTGCCTAAATCGACAATCTTTTCTGTTTGCCTATAGCGTGCCGCCAGCACTCGAAAGGCTAAAGCCTCATCTTGATGAGCAGTCCAGCTTTGTGCGTTAACAGAAGAAAAGCGTGGACCGGTCACGTAAGGGTGACTCGAGACGTATCTCTGGTGTTCTGCATCAAAATCCCCAAGCTTTGCTAGTGAGACAGAATGATCAGCATCATCGGTTTTAATGACAAAAGCAGTGAGACGGTCATTAGGGACTAACAAAGGGACATCATAGCGTGCCTCTGCCCACCCTAGCTTTGCACCCTTCATAGAATAAAAGCTTTGTGCTTGAATATCGGCGGTCGGATAACCGTTTTCTGTAGTGACCAAATCAATCACCAAATCATGGTTCTCATTACCGATTTTGCAAAGATGAAAGTCAATACCGGTGATTTGCCGTGTTTCATCGGGGGTAAAGACTTGCGCTTGTGGGTCAAATTGCGTCCATATCTTTACTGTTGTGGTGCGCCGCATCACTTTCACATCAATCACGCCTTGACCTGTAAAAAGACCCGTTGCAATGGTTCCACCTTTTCCCCGTGCCACAACATTTTTTGTGCCAGCCGTAATATTTTGTGGAATCGTGAAAGCGCCCTCAAGGGTGCCCTTGCTATCGGCAATAAGGAGACTCTTTGG
>NZ_JBHIRH010000083.1:0-1389 GCF_042196945.1 Bartonella sp. AA81SXKL
GTTGAGTATATTAGCGAGCAAAAGGAGCGCCCATTATGAGTACGATGATTTTGATTAAATCTTTTCGCGCTGGAGATGTGATTTCACCTTATTGCATTGTTGCAGCGCGCGGTGACGGAATGGTGGCAACGGCTTCTGGTAAGGGTGATAAATTATTAGGGACTGCTGGGTCATTGAGTGCCAAGGCTGGTGAGATGATTGATGTTGGCCAATGTGGTTGGGGCGAAGTGGTTTGTGGAGGCAATGTTTCCTTTGGTGATTTTTTGACCTCTGACCCCAAAGGACACGCCATTAAAGCGGAAGCCGCAGATCGCACCATTGGTATTGCCATGAGTGATGGCTCTGCTGGTGATGTTATTTCTTTTAAAATTAATTAATCGAGGCATAAAATGAACAGACCTTTTCCCATTGATCCAACACTCACCGCTATTGCTATTGGTTATCGCAATCCAGCAGGTTCTCTTATTGGCGATAAAGTTTTGCCACGCGTTTGTGTTTTAAGTGAGGTGTTTAAATATAGTGAATTTCCTTTAGCAGAAAATTTTACCGTGCCTGAACTTGAGGTTGGGCGAAAAGGGCGCCCGAATGTGGTGGAATTTTCTGCCTTTGAACGGGAAGCCAGTGTCAAAGATTACGGACTTGATGATCTTATCCCCAATTCAGATATTGAAGCAGCGGCACGCGCACGGGCGGAGCGACGCTCTCGTTATAACCCCGAAAAGACAGCTGTAGAGGGACTTGCCAATTTGCTAGAATTGGGGCGTGAAGTGCGTGTTGCAGCCCTTGTGCAAAGAAGTGAAAATTACGCACCAGAGCGTGTGATTACGCTTAAGGGTGAAAATAAATTTAGCGATTATGAGAAATCTGACCCTTATGCCACTTTAGATGAGGCGATGGATAAAAGTCTCGTCTATACGCCCAACACCATTGTGATGGGCAAAGTTGTTTGGTCAAAACTCAAACGTCATCCCAAAATCATTAAAGCCGTTAAAGGAGGTGGCACTGCTGATGGTTTTGTCACCAAGGCGCAATTTGCTGATCTGATGGAAATACACCCCGATCGTTTACTCATTGGTGAATCGCAAGTGAATTTGGCCCGCAAAGGGCGTTCGGCACAATTGGCACGCGTGTGGGGCAATAAGATTGCACTGCTTTATATTGACCCTACCAAACAACAGGCAGATGGATCGGTGATCAGTTGGGGCTTTAGCGCCCAGTTGGGCGAGCGTTTGTCTGGAGTGATCCAAGATCCAGATATCGGCTTGTCGGGTGGTAAACGGGTGCGTGTGGGGGAACGGGTGTGTGAATTGGTTGCTGCAAAAGATGCCGGTGTTTTGTTGCAAGAAGTTGTCTAAGGGAAACTTTTAAACATGGCTTATGCAAGCAAAA
>NZ_JBHIRH010000084.1:0-1350 GCF_042196945.1 Bartonella sp. AA81SXKL
ATTTACACCTGTAAACAAGCCAAAGAAAACAACAATGGCACGAAAAATTCTCAAAAGAGAACTTTGGCGTAAAAATACAGAAAACAATACAGATTGCCCCCGCTTTGCATTATTCATGAAGCATTCTTTAAAAGAACTTCATGGAACCTCTAACAAGTCCACTCAAAACAGCCACTGCCCTATGACGCTTTTAACAAAAGCACATGCCTCTGTTACCAAAGAAAAGTGACACCCAAAACTGCTTTATTTTAACTGCTGAAGATCTCTCCCCCACATTTATGTAAAAAGACCTCTAAACAAAACTGTTTAGCCCGTCAATGGTTAATACATCAATATCCCCATAAATATAAAGGATAAGTTTGCTCAACCATATCCCCTTGCATTCATAGAGTGAACCTTCAAAAGACGCCTAATCTATGAGTTTTAGGGGTTTTGAGTATTTTGAGGGTTTTAAACACCTTCAAAACCTATCTATAAACTTATCAAAATACTCATTCTGATATATTAAAGCCCATAGTACATTTATCTTGATTAACCCGTGAAATGAATAGCAAATTTCACTACTTTGCTGATCTTATTCCATGTCATGGGCTGTTGATAAGCAGCCTTAAAGACCCCTTTTGAAAAAAATATCGGCTTTTTTTAGCAGTTTTTTTCCCTTTTTTATCGTTATTTGCTTTAAATGCATTTAATTAAATTCATTTTGATTCTTTTGATGATTATTAATCATCTCATAAGGCAAGGGATTTTTATTACAATATGCTGCAATCTATTAAGTCTGATAATGAACAATTCACTTTACGCTCCCTTTTACAATCCTATCGTGAACAGACAACTTCAAATACTCTACGAGGGAAACTGTTTGAAGATTTTGTGACAAAATATCTTATGTATGACCCTCTCCACTATGGGCGATATGAAAAAGTTGAGAGCTATTATGAATGGGCTAAAGAGCGTGAAGGTTGGAATAAAAATGATATCGGCATTGATCTGGTTGCCAAGCTTCGCAATCAAGAGGGCTATGTGGCTATTCAATGTAAGTTTTATCAAGCAGACCATCAGATCAGTAAAAAGGATATTGATAGCTTTATCGCGGCATCTGGAAAAGACATCTTTAAATATCGACTTCTCGTTGACAGCACAGAAGTGGAATTAAGTGACAATGTGAATGCCATGATTAAAGGACAAGCGATACCCGTTTATCGTATTGACCTTCGTCATATGGAAAACAGTCGTATAGACTGGCAAATATTTGCAACGAAAAAAGAAATTGTTCTGAAATCAACAAAAGAGCCTCGTCCCCATCAAGAAGAAGCCATCAAGAAAGTCTGTGAAGGTTTAAAAGAAGCA
>NZ_JBHIRH010000085.1:0-1334 GCF_042196945.1 Bartonella sp. AA81SXKL
GCGGCGGGGCTCTCAGAAGAAACAGCGCGAGCTATTCGTGCGCAGGTGTTGGGGGTAAAACATGGCTGAACAGCCCTTTTCAAAAAGTCATGTCTTTGATCATCAGAGTGGTTTTGATATTTGGCGGAAAAGTACTTTTCCCAAAGAGAGTGATCCCTTAGCGGAAGGCGTTTTGATGGCGCATCAACGGGCATGGATTGAAGATAAGTCCCCATTAAAACTGGTTGAAAAGGGGCGGCGGACCGGCATTACTTTTGCAGAAGCTTTGGATGATACACTGATTGCAGCGGCGGCACGTGAAGCGAGGGGCGATAATGTTTTTTATATTGGTGACACCAAAGACAAGGGGCGGGAATTTATTGGCTATGTGAGCAATTTTGCTTCGGCAATTACGAGCCATAGTGGGGATGTTGAGGAATTTTTATTCTCTGATCAAAGGGCGGATGGTTCAACAAAATATATCTCTGCTTATCGGGTGCGTTTTGCTTCGGGGTTTCGGGTTGAGGCGCTTTCTAGCCGCCCTGAAAATATTCGCGGACTACAGGGCATTGTGGTGATTGACGAGGCGGCGTTTCATCAAGATGTGCGCGCTGTTTTGGATGCTGTCAATGCTTTGCTCATTTGGGGAGGAAAAATCCGTGTGATCTCCACCCATAATGGTGTGCTCAATCCTTTCAATGAATTGATCCGTGAGGCGCGAGCAGGTAAGGTTCCTTTTTCGGTGCATTGTTACCCCTTTGGTGTTGCTGTTAAAAATGGCTTGTTTAAACGGGTTTGTGCCATGAAGGGGGAGGTGTGGAGTTTAGCATCTGAGCAACAATGGGAAGAGCAAATTCGTGCGTCTTATGGGGTGCGTTTGGCTGCGATGCGCCAAGAATTAGATGCCATACCAGCCGATCAAGAAGGGGCTGCTTTAACACGCTTACAGATTGAAAATTGTTGTGCGCCAGATATTGCGGTGTTGCGTTTTGCTTGTGTGGATGATTTTAAAAATCAATCGGAACATCAACGAAGTGTTGCTGCTTTTGCTTGGTGTGAGAAACATATAAAACCTCTTCATATTGGGCTTGACCGGCGGCGCCAACATGTTTTTGGCGTTGATTTTGCGCGATCGGGCGATGCGACATCGATTGTGGTGATGGAGGTGGGACAAGATTTGGTGCGCCGTGTACGGTTTATGGTGGAATTGCGCAATACGCCGTTTGATCAACAAAGAGAGATTTTATTTTATGGGGTGAATGGTTTGCCGCGTTTGATGGGCGGCGCGTTAGATGCGCGGGGCAATGGGGCTTATTTAGCCGAAAAAGCGGCGCAGCGTTATGGGGCTTGTGTGA
>NZ_JBHIRH010000086.1:0-1333 GCF_042196945.1 Bartonella sp. AA81SXKL
CTTTATGATGTTTTTCCCATTTTGCCTGTGCTGCTTTCTTTGCTCTCTCTGAAAATTTATTTATATTTTCATTTGAGTTATTGAGTTCTTCCTCAACATCTGAACTCCACAAACGACCATCTTCTAAAGAAATGATGTGCCCAGATCTAAATAAATAATCTAACGCCTTTTCAAATCTTTTTACTGTACAACAAGTAAAATGAGATAATATTCGTGCATCATTCAAAAGAGGTTCCCGCATGTGTAACATTCTTATCCGCAACTTCACATAAACATTGACTTCCATAGGTGGTAAATCAGAGAGTTTAAATAGCCACTGGTCTGTATTAAGTCTCGTCCAAGCCAATTTAGTTGACATATTTTACCTCCTTTTCTTCATTATTATTAAAGGTAAAATTATCTAACTCTTCACTGAGGTTATTGAGTTCCTCTTCAACATCGAGATTCCATAAACGACCATCTATCTCAATAAGTTTATCATTTCTCATGAGATATTCGACAATAGCTGCAAATTTTTTCTGCGAACAATGACAAACGCGTGCAAGCGTTTCAAAATCTGTTTTAAGTGGTTCTTTTTTTTCATACATGCAAACGAGAAGGGTTATATACACCCCCCGTTGTTCAGATGTCATTCCATTTGTACCACTTATCCAGTCATACAAATAAAATCTTACCCATGGCATTGCATTAGACATGCGTACCCCCTTCTTTCATTAGATATAAAATTGCCAAAGCATCTGCTTCGTTGTCATCTTTAGGCGCGTGCCCTTTTGCACACACCGCTTTAATCATCTCTTCTTTTGAGGCATTGCCTTTTCCTGTCGTTTCTTTCTTAATCGTCCCAACGGGAATGCCTTCATAAGGAATTTGGTGATGTTCACACCACGCCGTTAAGGTTGCTAACAAGCCGCCATAAACATGCGCTGCATCCGTCCCTACATGACGGCGCACTTCTTCAAAATACACCGCATCAATTCTCCTTGCTGTCATCTTCATTTCAGTAAGCCATTGTTTAAAACGCAAATAACGCATCCCACCGCCTTCAAAACGACGGGGCTGAAAATTCATGACGCCACTGAATATATGACCATCCGCACCACATATCGCCCAGCCCGTCTTGCTTCCTAGATCAAGACAGAGAATAGTTTGTGCATGAGTGATCATAATCCCCCCTTAAGGCTCTACGTATTTATATGTGTGCTATGACAGAGCGTGTAGTCATAAGTTTAAAAAAGTGGACTAACTTAATTCAGAAATACACCGCATACTTCAAACTTCACAAAACTAAGAGAAACAAATCTCACTTACTTTTTTTCTGATTTGTAGATCGCAT
>NZ_JBHIRH010000087.1:0-1332 GCF_042196945.1 Bartonella sp. AA81SXKL
GGAACAAATGTTGAACTTGTTGATTACCAAGATTACCATTAATTTTTGAGGTGTTATCATGATGTACAATCCCCCACACCCTGGTGGTATTTTGAAAGAAGAGTTGCTTGATGAACGAGGATTGACAATAACAGAGGCAGCAAATCGTCTCGGCGTTGCGCGCTTAACTTTATCACGTGTTTTGAATTGTCATGCAGCAATTAGCATTAATTTAGCTTTACGCTTAGAAATAGCTGGTTTAAACGACGCAGAATTTTGGCTTAAATTGCAACAAAAGCATGATTTATGGCAAGCTCGGCATAATAACCCCATGCCGGATATTTCGTCTTTAGAGCAAGTAAGCCATCCTTAGCAATTAAGACTTGGCTTGACCGTTTTTTCGCTTAAAACACATCAAATGTTTTTTGATAATTTTTTAATTTCTCTATTGATCTCGTCTATGAGGGGTTCATAATTGAGAACACTTTTAGGTACCGCACCCCCATAAATCCACGCTTTTACTTGCGCTTTGGTGCTAAAGTCCGCATTCTCAGGTATTTTGTAATACTGACCGCCATCAAATTTTTCACACTCTCTTGTACCGTCTTCATATTCGTAGAGATTATAAAAATACTCAGCGGCTCCATCTCCCCACGGCACATATCCAACAGCGGTTGCAACAAATTTTTTTTGCATGGGCTGTTTACGGTTTTTTAAGAGCAAATGTTTTAAAATGGGCATGTTTTCATCCTATATTTTACCAATAGCGTTATTTGTCTCAAATTTGACCGTATGGTGCGTTTTATGTTCCTAATGTGGTTTGATCAAAAAAGTTCTAAATCGCGCTGTACGGTGCCTTTTTGTCGATTTAAACGCATATCTAATCCAAAATGATCAGCACTTTTCACTATTTTGCTGTTTTTAGGCTGCTTTTGAACTCAAGTTGCCATGAAGCTCTTCACAAGGCTTTCCTATTCTCATAAATGAGATGCGCTTGCCTCCTAAGGCTAGGTTACGACTATTTTCAACAGCTATAAACACTTTCTCAGCAGTTCCAGAAAGCCTGTTTTCTAAATCGCGACAATACTGCGCAAGATCAGCACAAGAGGGCACAAAGGTTGTTGACATGCCTTTGGCTTCTCCACGCACAAGATTTTTAACAGCCTGCAACAAAGCCCATAGCGAAATGCCGTTAAGAGCTGTGATATAAGCCTTTGCACGTGCCTCTGCATTCGAAACTTTTTGCATTGTCAAACCACCTTCAAGCACATCAAGAGCCTCTGCAATATCTTCAACAGACGCTTTCAAGATAAGTAAGTTTTGGACTGTCTGATAAGTTGCAAAAGCTTGTTC
>NZ_JBHIRH010000088.1:0-1325 GCF_042196945.1 Bartonella sp. AA81SXKL
ATCAATCGCTCTTACCATCGCTTTCATCGTCGATGGATGGCTCATCATGCGTGGGGCAATAGAAATGCCCCTCGCAGGTTTCCTAAGCCGATGCCTGCGCATCAGTATTATTACTTCAATTGCTCTCACAGCAGGACTTTATCAAACAGACATTGCTAAATTGATCATAGACATACCTAATGATTTATCAAGCGCGCTAATAAACAATTCGCCACAAGAAACGCAATTAAACGCCTTGATTGATAAGGTAGCTGAAAAAGGGTTCGAATCCGCAAGCAAAGCTTTCGAGGAAGCTGCTTTCTTGGATGCTGATGGGTTACTCTACGGTCTCTTCGGCATCCTCATTTTACTCGCAACAAGCTTCCTAGCCGCAATCGGTGGCGCATTCATCCTGCTAGCAAAAATCGCACTTGTGCTGCTCGTCGGACTCGGACCATTCTTCATCATCGCCCTCCTTTGGCAACCAACCTATCGCTTATTCGAACAATGGATAGTTCAAATTCTCAACTATACAATTCTCGTCGTCCTCTTAGCAACCATATTTAGCTTGATGATGCATATCTTTGCAAACTACATGTCTGATATTAAATTTGATGGTCAGCAAAATGTCGGTTACACGCTTGGTGGTGCGCTTATCCTTTCCATTATTTCCACAGTGCTGTTGCTCAAATTGTCAAGCATTGCCAATGCTCTGGCAAAAGGCGTTACTTTTAGACATCTCTGGACCCCAGGTGCAGGAGAAAGAAAGACCTCGTACAGCAATCGCACAGTCAAATAACCTGTAAACACAAGAGAAGATATCTGCACTGTCAAAAGTCATTTGCCTCAACAAAAACAAAATCAAGAAAATAAAGAAACTTACAGGCTATATACTTTATAATCAAAATTGAAATAATGATAAAAAAGTGTTAGGTTGAATTTAAAAGTTGAATAAGGAATGGTACAATGAAATCAATCATTTTTGCAACTTTAATTGCTGGGCTTTTATCAGCTTGCGGTACGTTAGCTCCAAAGCCAAAACAACCTAATAATTGGAATCGCGTGCCTGTTAACAAAACAGTCCCTATCGAAATTCAACGAGGAGCAATATGACAAAAAAACAAGTAAAACCAATAAAAGCCGAACAACTAAATAGCTACTATGAAGAAAGCCGCGGCTTGGAACGTGAACTCATCAGCGAATTTATAAAGTCGCGCAAAACAGCGTGGCGAGTAGCAGGTGTTGTTGGGGTTTTTGGGTTATTCGGCATGATGTGCGGGGTTGTCGGCTTTTCCCAACCAGCACCCACTCCCTTGGTATTACGCGTTGATAACACAACTGGTGCA
>NZ_JBHIRH010000089.1:0-1314 GCF_042196945.1 Bartonella sp. AA81SXKL
GTAAACCAATTTTTTCATTCCATCCCATATTTTCCACTCTTGCTCCTTTCATCTCTTCTGCTTGCCGACGAAGAGCAGCAATACGATTTGCTGTTGCGGGATGGGTAGAAAAAAGACTATCGGCCCCTTCACCACGCAAAGGATTGATAATAAACATATGTGCTGTTGCCGGATTATGTTCTGCCTCTTCATTGTATACCGTATGCCCCCCACCTGCAATTTTACTCAATGCTGAAGCCAACCATAAAGGATTTCCGCATATTTCAGCCCCTCGCCTATCAGCAGCATATTCACGGGTGCGACTAATGGCCATTTGCACCAGCATTGCAGCAAAAGGTGCTACAAACAGGGCAAGAAGTCCTCCGATTGCCCCAGTACTATGAGAATTTTCAGAAGAATGACGCTGTCCCCCCATAAAAAAAGCGAAATTACCAAGCATTGAAATTGCCCCGGCAATCGTTGCAGTCAAAGTCATCGTTAACGTATCACGATGCTCAATATGAGCAAGCTCATGCGCCATCACTCCAGCCACTTCTTCTGCACTCAACTGATTTAGCAATCCAGTACTTGCAGCAACAGCTGCATTCTGAGGATTACGTCCTGTAGCAAAAGCATTTGGCTGTGCATTATCAATAATATAAACTTTTGGTTGAGGAAGAGAAGCTCTTCGCGCTAAATCGCTTACAATCTTATAATAAACGGGAGACGAATGTTGATCGACTTCACGTGCACCATACATGCGTAGAACGATTTTATCCGAATTCCAATAAGAAAAAAAGTTTAAGCCACCAGCCATCAAAAGTGCGATGACCATGCCATTGCTTCCGCCAACCAGATAACCAACTCCCATGAAAAGAGCAGTCATAAAAGCCAAAAGCATTGCTGTACGCATTATGTTCATGACTCAAAAAACTCCATGATAAAATACTATTAATTCTATATGATGGGGTTTTCTTTTTACTTCTTCAATGAAGAAAGGTATAAAATGGATAAAAAAGACTATAAAATAAATAAACAAAATGCCACTGCTGCTAAACAACAACCCCTTTCTCCGGCAGCACAACGTGCCCTAAACGAAGCTGAAGAAAGGCGTAAACATGAAACAAACGAAGAAAAACCTTTAGAAAACGGTGGACGCGGCGGCAAAGACCCTTCACGTTATGGAGACTGGGAAATTAAAGGCCGCGCCATTGACTTTTAAAAAGACCACATTGATTTAAAAAATCACACACCCTTTTAAAGAGAATCAGTTTTTGACAAACAAAAACCGAGAATCATCGTCCTTCAATATAAAAGCTTTTACAAGACAAACAT
>NZ_JBHIRH010000090.1:0-1304 GCF_042196945.1 Bartonella sp. AA81SXKL
CGCAGTGCAGCCTCTATAGCGTGTCGCGGGAGTGATGCTTTTTTTGCTGGTGATGGTGGCTTTTATCAGATCAGTGCTGATGGTCAACTTTTGCCGATAGGCTTTGAGAAGGTTGATAGAACGGTTTTTAAAACCTTTGATAAGTTTGCTCTTGATGAGATGCAAGGGGTTATAGACCCCATTGATAACCGGATTTACTGGTCCTTAAAAAGAGGTAATAACGAGCAAACGACCTTTGTCTATGATTGGGGATTGCAGAAATGGTCGACGCTACAGGGAAAACCTTTCACGTTGTTTCCAGTATTTACGACAGGTTATACTTTAGAACAGTTAGATGAGATCTCGATCAATCTTGAGACATTACCGGCTTCTTTAGACAGCCCTCGTTGGCAAAGTGGCGCTCCCATGCTTGGTGCTTTTGATGATAACAATCGGCTTGTTATGTTTACGGGAGCACCGATGGAGGCAACGGTTGTTTCGCAAGAAATGGGGGCACCAGATGGAAGTTTTAACTTTATCACGAAGATGTTTGCTGAAGTTGATACGACGGAAGGTCTTTTAAGCATAGGAGAGCGTCGGCTTCGCAATCATCAGACGCCGATTATATGGCACCAAGAGAGGGCATGTTCATATGTCACGGGTGCTTATCATGGTCGTTCGCGCAATCGTTATCACCGCTTTAAATTGCGTATTCCTGAAGGTGTTCATTGGAACCAAATCACAGGATTTAATGTGGATTTACGTCCTTTAGGCAGAGGGTAATGGCAAAAGTCTTTTTGACCACGTCTTGGGATATGGAGCGTATAGCGCCTTATCTGGAAGACATCATTGCGTCGTTTCGCGAGTATGTGGAACGTTTTAAACATGAAATCACGTTGCAAGAGCTCCTTGAAGCGATTTGCAGTGGCAAGAAACAGTTATGGCTTGTTTTGGATGATGACGAGCGCTTTTTAGCGGCATTCACGACCCAGATACAGCAGACAGTTTTAGGAAAGAAGCGCGCACTGATTTGTGAATGTAGTGGCAAGGGCATTCTTGATCAAGTTGACAATTTGCAAGTTGTAGAGGATTGGGCGCGTGAGAATGGTGCTTCTGAAATGGAGATCTTGGGTCGTTTAGGTTGGAAGCGTGCACTAACCAAGCAAGGCTATGGCATAGCTATGCTTTATTATAGGAAGGAATTGTGACATGGGGAGCAAGACACCAACAACGACAGAACAGAAGCAGGTACAAACAAGCGCCCCTCCTGCTTGGATGCAGAATGTCTTTAAGCGTGGGGGTGCAGATGCGTATAACATGTATGA
>NZ_JBHIRH010000091.1:0-1298 GCF_042196945.1 Bartonella sp. AA81SXKL
TTCAACAAGCGTGACCATCCGACGACCGTTTTCAACATCAATGCTCCCCTCATCGCTGTAATAATCAAGATCATTATAGTGAACACCTTCATGAGAGCTCCCATCCCTTGCCCAATCTGCACTCAGCTCTGTCCAATGAGATTTGGGAAACATCTGCTTAGCTACTTCTAACGGCTTGCGGTCTACATACCACAAACGTTGCGCATCGGTTAAATTCGGTTGCACCGCTGCACTATCCCAAACCATCTTTAACGGGTCTAAACGCGTAATGACCGGTTCACCATCGAGGCTGTTCTCATAATCAAGCCGTGTATCAGTCCACCCCATGCCGCAGATAACCGCATCTTGGAAAGCATCACTATCAGCGTATTCTGCATGCGCCATGTCCCGAAACCATTCTGCCGCACCGGTAAGCAATTCACTAGGCAATGCCTTCCCTACTTGACGGGGAATAAACTGCACTTCGCGCTTGTTATTACGCTCTGACCCCACAACGGCATTGACCAATGGGGCAATACGATTAAAGGTCATAACGGGGCGGCGTTGCTTTTTTAACGCCGATAAATCTTCTTCATTCCATTGATCACCATTGTAAAAACCAAAATCCTCCCGCGCATGTTCACGCCATTTATTCACATGCTCCACATCTTCTTTGTACCAGCTCACAAGCTTGCGAAATAAGCCTTCTGTCGACAAATCTGATGCGTTACTTTCTTTATCTAAATGCTCTTCATCATACATCATTCTGCCATCCATGAGGTACTCTCATATTCCGTTCTGCCGCTATAAGCTGGTCGCTTTTGTATTTCTTTTGGTGGTTTGTATGAAATACACATCAGTCCAAAGGCATCTGCCCCATGACTGGACCAATCATGCTCTGCTCCCAAGCCAATATTACGCTTCTCATCCCATTTCTCGTGATACCAGTTCAGTGCCTTACGTCCTGCTACTGTCGTCTTCTCATTAAACCAAACAGAAGGCAAAACACGGCGGACTGTTTCTATACGTATCTTAACAGCCCCTGCTCCCTGATTAGGGATAACTTTTGTTTGAAAGCCTGCCTGTTTAAGAGCGCTCTCAAAACTCACATTGTGCACACGGTCTCTGGTCGCACCGTCATGGGGGAGAACCATCAATGCCTTCTCATAACCATTTTGACGCAACCAACCGATATGTTCGGATAAAGGCTGTCCCTGTGCTTCGTAATAATCAAGCACTCTGATCTCTCTACCAACAAATTGCGCTATCCATATCGCCGTGGCATCTGCCTTGGCGCCTGTCCCCCCAATATCCCAAAA
>NZ_JBHIRH010000092.1:0-1237 GCF_042196945.1 Bartonella sp. AA81SXKL
ATCCTTTTCTCAAATATCTCGATTATATGGGGCTTCCTACCTTTATAAGAGAACAGCAAGAAGAGAAAAAATTATAATTTTAAATTTATTCTTTATAGACTAACGAGAGATGCAGAAAACCGCTCCTAAAAAGAGCGGTTTTTTAAAAAACAGACAAGATATTGATTTATAAAGATAATTCATCGCTTTGCAATTTGAATGAGAACTCCGAATATCCTAAGATCTTCTCATTTCAAACACTCTCATCGTGAATCACTCAAAACCATTCTCTTGCATGTTACAAAAAGGGAGCGGAGCGGCGTGCGGATAAAAACAACTTAAAAAAATAAAAATGCCCCTTATGAACCATCTTAAGTACCAAGGGCTGTCACAACATTTTGCGCTAACCAAGAGAATAACAGTGCCGACTTACTCCTTCATAAGCATAAAGAGGGTAGTGCACAACGGATTTCCCATTATATCCTTCACAAAAAACGCCGTCATCATCGTGAAAGGAGCTTAGGTGTGCTGGATGTCTCTTTAAAACAAGTGTGTGAATGAAATACAGAATGATGTCCTGTTTTACGTTGAGGCATATGACCCTATTAAGAACATGAGAAACAAAAATGTGAGGCAATGCGCTCTCTCCATTATTGAATAAGATATTACTCTTCAATGCTTTTGAAAGCCGTAAGCCGAATTAAAGGGTGATGATAAGGCTGGGAGCTGGTTTCTATCTGTACAACTTCATATTCTTCCCCAATGAGGCTGTTGCCTTTTCAGAGATTATACAAATAGATATACGCAATGTTCTTCCGATCTGCATACAAAAGCTGCAACAGCAGAGAAAGCACTAAACTGCCTTAATCTTTATCTCAAACACGCTGCTGTGCTAGGTTTAGATATTGATTTACAAAAAAAAGAAAAAGCACGAGCTTTACTAAGAAAACAAGGTGATAAAACCACTAATAGACCAGCTATGGATTGGAGAGATATTCCGGCTTTTTATCAGACACTGAGTAAAACGATAACAATGACATAACTGGCTTTGCATCTTCTTATCCTTACAAGTGTTCGTACAAATCCTTTGTACCATATTCATAAAATCAGATTGACGGCGCTATACAAACTAACCCTATTGAGAATATGAAAGGAAGGCGTGACACTATAATAGAATTTCGCACACCTTTATCATCAGAAACTCTAAAAACTTTGGAACAAACGCTTCTGCTTTCTTGCAATAATTTCTTTTTTTCTA
>NZ_JBHIRH010000093.1:0-904 GCF_042196945.1 Bartonella sp. AA81SXKL
TGGTATCGTAACTGAACTTTTACCGAATGCGATGTTTCGCGTAAAACTGGAAAATGATCATGAAATTATTGCTCATACCGCTGGAAGAATGCGCAAAAATCGTATTCGTATGTTAGCTGGTGATAAAATCATGGTTGAAATGACGCCCTATGATCTAACAAAAGGCCGCATTATATATCGCTATAAGTAGTTCATCTGTGGTTGTTACTTTTTCTAAAAGCAGCAATAGTGTTCCTAAAAGCCTTTATCTTGCTTCCAAGAGCAAAAATCGTCCTGGAAATGCGTTATATGAGGGAGTAAAGAATATCAGAGGTCTCTCAAAAAAGAAAATCAGGGATGCTAAACGCATTGGCTAGTCGTTTAAAATCATTCTGAGGGGGTGGAAATGGAAGTCATAAGAAAAACTTTCTTTAAAAAATCTCGTTTGGAAGAAACCTCCTTAGAGGAAATCCAATTGATACTTGCTTCCGCTTCGCCCCGTCGCTTGGCTCTCTTAGCACAAATTGGTCTTGATCCCCATCAGGTTTATGCAACCAATATCGATGAAACACCAAAATTAAGAGAACATCCTGCAAATCTTGCAAAACGTTTGGCAAAGGAAAAAGCTCTTAAAGCACAAGAAACTTTTCTATGGCGCGATCAAAGCAGTGGAGAAAAAGTATCAGCGCAGAAAATAGTCATCTTGGCCGCTGATACTGTGGTTGCTGTTGGGCGTACTATTCTTCCCTCACCAGAAAGCGAAGATGAGGCTTATGAATGTTTGCGCTTCCTTTCTGGACGTGCACACAAAGTCTATGGCGCTGTTTGTGCGCTTAATGAATGCGGAAAAATAACCGTAAAATTGGTCGAAAGTTGTGTCCGTTTTAGACGGTTGACCTCTCCCATGATGGAGGCCTATCTTTAT
>NZ_JBHIRH010000093.1:914-1234 GCF_042196945.1 Bartonella sp. AA81SXKL
CTGGAGAATGGCAAGGAAAAGCCGGTGGATACGCTATTCAAGGCAAAGCAGGTGCTTTTGTTGTCTATATCGCTGGTTCTTATTCCAATGTGGTGGGCTTGCCTTTGGCTGAAACAATGGATCTTCTCACGGCTTATCACTATCCACTTCTCACTCATTGGAATGGAAAAACACATTAGAGAAACGGATTGACTGGCAAAACCAATGGAACAGAATAACAAACAAACAGAGCAAAAATTAAGTAAAGGGCGCGAACAAATAAAAAAAGCCCACCAAACGCAAACAAAGCCGAATGTGAAGCAAACAGAGATCTCTTCAAT
>NZ_JBHIRH010000094.1:0-1207 GCF_042196945.1 Bartonella sp. AA81SXKL
GTCTATGCTCTTACCTCCTCATCATCACCATTATCCTCACCTCTGCTCTCAACGTCTTATCGATTGTCCGCATCCGCACCGAGCTGCATTTAAGTGCAGAAACCTATGGAATCACAAGCATGATAAGTCTTGGCCTCATGGTTGGTCGACTCTGTTTCTCTAGTCTTTTCCACCATTTTGGCAATGCTGCTGGAACATCACTAGCCGTGGCAATAATCGGCTTTAGCATTTTCCGCTTTTCCCTCACACACATTGTGTGGCTGATGATGCTTTCCTTTTTTATCCTTGGGGGGTACAAACGGTGTGCAAAATGCACTGATAACAAGTTTTATGATGAAAGCCATCCAGAAAAAACAGCGAAACAGCCAAATGCCCGCTTATCTTTTCATCATACAAACATCAGTGTGCATTGGTTTTATCAGTGCGGATTTTGTCCATGTGCATCATACCCAAAGCACGCTGTTTATCATTGGTATCGCGACCATGATCACAGGCATATTAAGTTTTATCTTGAACAGAGTACTATGCAAAAAAAGGAATGCATCTTCAACACCCCATAGAACAGACAACTGCGTTTTTTGTCAAAACAGGAATGCTGCGATTGATAAAATGATAAGGATCAAAAGATGCCCCTGATACAACCTGGTATGGGAACAAAAAACAGTATTGAGCTTCTTTACACGCTCATTCAAATGGCAAAACCGCGCACAGTCCTTGAAATCGGTGCGGGGGATAGCACATGCTTGATTGCTACAGCACTGCAAAAAGCAAAACAAGCATGGCAACAGGATAAAAAACTTTTAAGATCTACCACTTTTGAAGAACGTACAGCTTTTCTTGACCCTTCAGGAGTCCTTGAGAATTATCAACCACGATTGATCACCATCGATGATTTTTCAGCAGAAGGTCAATCCGCCGAACAAGCATGGCAAAAACCACTCCAAGACAACAGCATTGAAAAAGACATGGTAACATTTATCCATATTTCTTCTCTCTTGATGATGAAACGCTCAAATCTTGGGGACCAATAGATTTTGCTTGGATTGATGCTGGAACGCCCGCAAATGATGTGCAATTTGTTACCACACTTTGGGAACATATTACCGCTCATGGTTATCTCTGTCTTCATGAACCAACAATGACAATAACCGTTGCTCTTGATGGAGCTCAACGGGTTCGCCGTGTCAGAACCCCTTTTTGGGAAGAA
>NZ_JBHIRH010000095.1:0-1189 GCF_042196945.1 Bartonella sp. AA81SXKL
AATGGCGAAGAGCAAGTTTGAACGAACAAAACCGCATGTTAATATTGGTACGATTGGTCACGTTGATCATGGGAAGACCTCGTTGACAGCAGCGATTACGAAATATTTTGGTGAATTTAAAGCTTATGACCAAATTGACGCTGCGCCAGAGGAACGCGCACGTGGAATTACTATTTCTACAGCACACGTTGAGTATGAAACGGAAAATCGTCACTATGCGCACGTTGATTGTCCAGGACACGCTGATTATGTGAAAAACATGATCACAGGGGCAGCACAGATGGATGGTGCTATTTTGGTTGTTTCAGCAGCTGATGGCCCAATGCCTCAGACGCGTGAGCATATTTTGCTTGCACGTCAGGTTGGTGTTCCAGCAATTGTTGTTTTTCTTAATAAAGTTGATCAGGTTGATGATGCAGAACTTTTGGAGCTTGTAGAGCTTGAGGTTCGGGAACTTTTATCCAAATATGATTTTCCAGGCGATGATATACCAATTGTTAAGGGTTCTGCGTTGGCAGCCCTTGAGGATAAGGATAAAAGCATTGGTGAAGATGCTGTTCGTCTTTTAATGAGTGAAGTTGATAATTATATTCCAACCCCTGAACGTCCTGTTGATCAACCATTTTTGATGCCGATAGAGGATGTATTTTCGATTTCGGGTCGTGGAACCGTTGTTACGGGTCGTGTTGAGCGTGGTGTTATTAAAGTTGGAGAGGAAATCGAGATTATCGGTATTCGTCCAACGTCTAAGACGACGGTTACAGGCGTTGAAATGTTCCGCAAGCTTTTGGATCAAGGTCAAGCGGGTGATAATATAGGGGCTCTGCTACGTGGTGTTGACCGTGAAGGGATTGAGCGTGGTCAAGTATTGGCAAAGCCAGGATCCGTTACACCTCATACACGGTTTAAAGCAGAAGCTTACATTTTGACAAAAGATGAAGGTGGACGTCATACACCATTTTTCACGAATTATCGTCCTCAGTTTTACTTCCGCACGACGGATGTTACAGGTATTGTTACGCTTCCAGAAGGAACGGAAATGGTTATGCCAGGTGACAATGTTGCGATGGATGTTTCGTTGATCGTTCCGATAGCGATGGAAGAGAAACTTCGTTTTGCTATTCGTGAAGGTGGTCGTACTGTTGGTGCCGGTATCGTCTCTAAGATCATTGAATAAATAATGCTTGTT
>NZ_JBHIRH010000096.1:0-396 GCF_042196945.1 Bartonella sp. AA81SXKL
TTTGCTGATACATATTCAACATTGATGCGCTTTCCCTGTCCCATAGGAATACGGCCATAAGATATTCCTTTTTCAAGCATGGATTTTATTAAATCTTGCCAAAATGGTTTTGTAAGCTTGATGTTGATAAATCCAGGACCGGCAACATTAATACTTTCGACAGAAGGATCATTTTTGAGAAGTTCTATGATCTTTTCTGCAAGTGCACGTGGATTAAGCCCAGTAGATTTTGCAAGCACCATGGCAGCATTGGTTGATAAATGTCCATGTGACGAATCGCGCGGAGGATCCACGGTAATTTTTGATAAATCTAAATCTTCTCCGTTTTTTCCTTTTATATCAGATGACTCTAATGATTTTTTAATTTTTTTTTCTATGTTTTTAAAGACGTTTTTT
>NZ_JBHIRH010000096.1:406-789 GCF_042196945.1 Bartonella sp. AA81SXKL
CATTCATATTCAACTTCCATTGTGTATTCAAAAGCTGTTAAATAAAATTATCTGTGCAGTCAAATAAATGCTGATATTCACGTAGAGCGTAGTGATCGGTCATACCTGACAGAAAGTCAGCAATAAGACGCGCTAACTCTTGATTTGTTAAGTGAGCTGTTTTGTTATGCCAGTTTTCAGGCATTACATCTGGGTTTTCATAATAACATTCGAATAGTTTTTGTACAATGCGTTTTGCTGCATTGCGACGATTGAGAACTTGATCATGGTAATAAAGGTTTTTAAACAGAAAATCTTTTAGTTCTCTTTCGTAAACGGCCATTGTGGGGGAGAAGGTAACAATGGTTTGTTCTGCTTGGTGAACATCACTTATACTTTTCGGT
>NZ_JBHIRH010000096.1:929-1176 GCF_042196945.1 Bartonella sp. AA81SXKL
CTGTTCGAATTGATCAAGTGTTAAAAATTGTGATCGTAACCCATCATCAACATCATGCGCATTATAAGCAATATCATCAGCAATCGCAGCACATTGTGCTTCTAGTCCAGCAAAGCAATTGAGCTGAAGATCCTGCTTTGCATTATATTGTAGAATATCGATAGGGATATCTTTGTTTTTAGCATAAGGACCTAAAAGGGGGCCATTATGTTTAACAAGTCCCTCGAGGGTTTCCCAAGTCAGGTTA
>NZ_JBHIRH010000097.1:0-1166 GCF_042196945.1 Bartonella sp. AA81SXKL
GTAACTGTATTTCAATGTAATACAATTGAAGTTTAATTTCAACTGTAAAGCACATTTTTTAGAGTGGCGAGATCGTTTGGCTTAACAACCGCTTGCTTTTTTAAGACTTTTACCCACGTTTACGGCGTTCTTTTGTTACATATTTAAAGAAGGAGGGTGGTAAAACATCTTTAGCTGGCTTTAGACGTGCAAGTTCTTCATCTGTCAATGGTGGAGAATCCACGGCTTCCAAATCTTCTTTTGTGTAGCCGCATCTTATTTTAAAGTTTTTTTGAAAACCAATAATTCTCGTGTGACTTGGAGCGTATCCGTTTGCATATCGGAATATACACTCGATTATACCGGATCGTCAATTATCTGTTACGTCTTAAAACTTCATGAGTGGAAAGATCATTAAACCCTACATTCAAATTTATTGATTTTGGCAAATTCGTCTGCTTTTTCAGTTTGTAATATACTAACGTCATAAGCAGCTTGCATGTTGAGCCAAAATTCAGCAGTAGTATCAAAAAAATAGGCTAATCTGAGAGCAGTATCGGGAGTCACCGGACTATTTTCAGCAACAATACGTTCTATTCTCGTGCGTGGAACATTTAATGCTTTTGCAAGGGCATAAGCAGAGAGAGCATATTCTTTTAAATATTCCTCTCGTAAAATTTCTCCGGGATGAATAGCAATATAATTTTTCATCTCGACCTCCTACAGATCAATGATAATCTACGATTTCAACTTCATAAGCGCCATTAGAGCGCCATTCAAAACAAATACGAAACTGGTCATTAATACGAATAGAATATTGACCTTTACGCTCTCCTTTCAATGCTTCTAAACGATTTCCTGGAGGACTGCGTAAATCTTTAAGATCAACCGCTTTATCGAGCATAAACAATTTTCTTTGGGCTATACGTACTAGAGTTGTTGGAAAACCTTTAGGCGGATTACCTTCTAAAAGATCTTTACACCGCTTATCAGCAAAAGATTCAATCACCAAATCACCTTCATTCACTCTTTTATGTATCATAGCATGATACCAATCTAAAGAAAAGGATGAATGTTGAAAAATATTTAGTAAAAGAGATGGCAATGACAAAGAAGCATCGTAAGGGTTTATCGGTTCGTGCGTTTGCGAAGAAGATGGGTGTTTCACATAATGCGGTGGTTTCTCG
>NZ_JBHIRH010000098.1:0-1158 GCF_042196945.1 Bartonella sp. AA81SXKL
TCAACGTGATCAAATGAATGAACAAAGCTTTAAGGTGCTTCTTGCCTCAGCCCGTATCATCCTTCATGCTCAAAATGGGTCTTTATCTGAACAGCTCAAACGACTTAATGAGAGTCATTTTGATCTCGTCACACGGAATAGTCATCAAGGATCTCATGATAAACTAAACGACAAAAGAAGACAAATATCAACACAAACTGAACAAAGCCTCTTCGTTTCTATTGGTCTTATCAGTCAACAAAAATCATCCACTCTTCCCATTAATGGAAAAGATTTACAATATTGGAATGGCTATGGCGGTTTTAACCACAATAATAACTATGTGATACGTCTTCATGGACAAACCACTACACCACATCCATGGATTAATGTGATCGCAAACAAAAGCTTTGGCTTCCATGTCTCCGCTGAAGGTGCACTCTTTACTTGGGCCAATAACAGCCGCGATTATCAATTAACCCCTTGGACAAATGATCCGGTTTCTAACCGTCCAGGGGAAGCACTTTATATCGTTGACCGCCTATCTTTAAAACGTTTCTCACCAATTTCTGCTGTAGAATGCAACGAAAGTGTTGTCTATGAGTCTTGCCATGGTTTTGGATTCTCAACCTTTAAATCTCAACACTCAGAAATTACCTTAGAACTCACCCATACACTCGATCAAAAAAAACCTATTCGCCTTTCACGTCTTATCCTCAAAAATGAAGGGAAAAAATCACGAAGCTTACGCCTTTATAATTATGTTGAATGGGTCTTAGGCAATATCCGAACAAAATATGCACCTTTTCTTCTTCCCTTTTATGATTCCAAACGTGGTGCACATTTTATTCCAAATCCCTATCACCAACAAGTGGCATTTTTATCAGCATCCGAAATACCAACCAGTACCACTACTGATCGTAACGAGTTTATCGGTTTAACAGGAACAGTTACACATCCACATGCACTCCGTAAAGCTGATGCGCTTTCCAATAGGATTGAAGCAGGATGTGATCCTTGTTCAGCACTCGCCTACGATATTGATCTGTTACCAGGACAAACAAAAGAAATAATCTTCTATCTTGGCTGTGCTGAAAATAGGCAAGAAGCTGAAAAACTACTCGATCAAGTCCGTACAAATGATTTTGAAATTTTGCTCACAAAACAAAAACAACAATG
>NZ_JBHIRH010000099.1:0-818 GCF_042196945.1 Bartonella sp. AA81SXKL
TCCTTTATTTATGGAAAATGGCGTAGCATCCTTAAATGTTACAAGGCTTGGTACCAGAAATGGATCTGGCATCCGGTTTTTGAGGAATACGCAAAGAACTATGAATGTAGACTATGGTGGTGAAATTATCAGGGATGGTGCTATTTTTGTCTGTTTTCATCCTTGTGCTTGCAGACTATAGATTGTGCAGCAATTCTATAAAGAAGGTCAGTACGAGAGAGACGATTTTGTAAGAAATAAGCCAAAGATTTGGTTCCGAAGAGTCATGCTATGAAGGATGGTGTGAGTCAGACTTTACGTTTTTGTCTCACTTTGTAGAATTGTAGAACTGGGATGCTATGATCTAAACAGCTTAGCTTGTTGAATGGGGTGAAAATACATAAGTTATCGCTAATAATACTTGTATTCAAGAGATGTACAAAGTATTGTTTTATAAGGATAATTTATCATTTATCCATCTTGGATAAGAAACTTTAATATCATAAGATTCTCTCATTTCAAATCCATTTATTTGAATAAATCAAGACCATTCGCTTACACGTTATAAGTAGAAGTGATGTGTGAGTAAAAACACATAAAGAAAGGGATAAAAATGCCTTTTATAAATCATCTCAAGTGCCAAGGGCTTTAGCAATATTGGGAGCTGGCAAATAGAATGATGGTCCAGCTTTTTCTTTCATAATCGTAAAGATAGTGGTGTTCAATGGATTTTACGTTACACCATTTATGGGATGCATTCCTCTCAGAATAAAAATTCTTTTCATAGGTTGAATGCAAAGAGTTTTTTGTACAAAGCAAAACGATCTAATATACACAAT
>NZ_JBHIRH010000099.1:845-1158 GCF_042196945.1 Bartonella sp. AA81SXKL
AAGTGAGATGATATTCTACTAAATTTGTAGAGAATTATATGGAGACTTTTGCATGTATAAAAAGATTCGGATCATGAAGCTAAAATACTATGGAGTGTTTTAGGTTGTGACAAAAGGTAAACGATCAAAAGCGATATCAATGTAATCTTTCAACATCAAGATCATGAAAACGTTTTAAAAAAGCGTTCTCAATTTTCGTTGTGGAGCATGGTTGCAAATTGAGTCCTTCGGGTGAAATATTATTTGGGTGACCGAAATAGCGAAGGGCTTCTTCTGTATTAAATCCGGCAAGAATAACAGATTCATGAAATGC
>NZ_JBHIRH010000100.1:0-1149 GCF_042196945.1 Bartonella sp. AA81SXKL
AAAAAATCTTAGCATAATTTGCATATTTATGCAATTATTTCAAAAGGATATTGTTGTTTTTTAACATATAAAATTATATTTAATATGCAAAAAAACATAAATAGTTCAGTGTTCATTTAAAACTCTTGAAATACATACATAAATGTATTAACATAAGATATGAAAATAAGATTTGAATGGGATGAAGCTAAAGCGAAAAGTAATCTTAGAAAGCACCGTGTCAGTTTTGAAATTGCTGCTCGTGTTTTTGCAGACCCGTTCGCCATGGTTAAACAAGACCGTATTGAAAACGGAGAATATCGTTGGCAAACTTTGGGTCTTGTGGATGGTTTTTTACTGCTGCTCGTGGCGCATACTGTCCATGATGATAAAGATGGTATAGAAGTAATCCGTATTATTTCAGCGCGGCGAGCTAACTCGAAAGAAAGGAAACGTTATGAAGAAGAAAGTTCTTTATGAAATTGATGTAGGTAACTTATCACCTTTGACAGATAAACAGAGAGTTGAAGTTGATAAGCTGGCTGCAATGCCGGACAGTGCAATTGATCATAGTGATATTCCGTCACTCAATGATGCATTTTGGAAAAACGCCGTTCGCAATCCATTCTATAAACCAACCAAAACTGTCACAACAGTACGTGTGGATTCAGACGTTCTAGCGTGGCTTAAAAGTCAAGGGAAAGGATATCAAACACGGATTAACGCAATTTTACGTGACGCCATGCTTCGTTCAATGCGTTGATCTCTTTCCTGCTACAAAGAGTATCAAACTGCTTTCGATAGTTTTTTATCTCCTTGTTGATCTCATCTATGAACGTTGAGAAGAAACAACGTAATCTGAACAGTTTTATAAAATCGGAAATTTTACTATAGCTTTTTAACTGAGCACTGTAGTGTGTAAATAGATATATTTATTAACTGCGTGTACGTAACATAAGGAAAAATACACAGACTAAAAAAGAATACCAAAGAGCAATATCTGAGTACCAAAGTACATTATCCAATGAAAAAGAAAGCTTGTACTCCACGTACTTAGAAATGAAAGGTAAAGAAACAGTTTCCTTATAACTATTTGGGAAAATTAAAACGACAAGTGCTAAACTTATTAGCTTTAAAAGTCTGTGCATATACTGTTGTAAATCACGTGTT
>NZ_JBHIRH010000101.1:0-1142 GCF_042196945.1 Bartonella sp. AA81SXKL
ACTTTTTAACCACTCCCTCTACAGATGCAGTGTTGTCCATGTCTGTGACTCCAGCACTGGTTTTTCACAATGAGCTGCAAGCTGTACGTGCGGGAAGAGGAATTCTAGACAGAGGTAAGAAAAATACGGCTTTCTGGGCGCACGCAATTAAGAGCAAAGAACACATCGTTGCAGATCATAAAGACTTTAAGCTTGATCAGACAGGTATAGTTTTAGGTGTCAGTGGTGTAAGTGAGTTAATGGGTGGAGAGTTTTATATCGGTGGTTTTGGTAGTTATGATCAAGCACGTGTTGCGCATACACGGGGGGGGACCAGTGGTATCAATAGTTATGGCATTGGCGCTTATCTCACGTATTTGGATCATAGTGGATGGTATCTCGACAGTATTTTAAAATACAATCATTATCAAAATACGCTGAAGGCTGTTTCAACGAATGGTATAGCGATTGAAGGAAATTATAATCAATGGGGGTTGGGTACATCATTTGAAGCGGGTTATCGTTTTGAGACAACGAAGAGTAGTTGGATGCAACCTTATGCACAATTGAGCTGGTTGCAGGTAGAGGGTAAAGAGATCAAGCTTTCGAATGAGATGACGGGTGATATAAATGCCTTTACATCCTTACGCAGTGAGGTTGGTTTATCTGCGGGATATGAATTCTGTTTAGGAGGAGATGTTACTTCTATGGCTTACATTACGGCAGCGTGGTTGCGTGAGAATAGAGATAGCAATCGTACGACGATTAATAAGCTGCATCAATTTGTCACGGACTTGTCGGGGAATTTTGGTAAATTGGGGATTGGTTTGAGTAGTTTAGTGAGTAAGAAGTTCAAGCTTTATGCGGAAGCACAGTATGTTAAAGGGGACAAGGTGAAGCAGTCATTCCAAGGTATTTTAGGGGTACGCTATAGTTTTTAAGGATACAATCTGGTTGTATTTTCTGAGCTGTTTTGAAAATGTAATAGTTTTTTGTGAGTTTAATACTCAGTGATGAGAGAGTTTTCTGTGAGAGAATGTAAATGCATTTTCCTAACAGAGGGAGGGTGGGGTTTGTGTTCGGTCGTTATAGAGAGTGTTTCCTCTGATTTCTTATCCATTTGATGCGTAATTTTTAGTCGAGTCGTGAATTTTTTGCCTTAT
>NZ_JBHIRH010000102.1:0-1135 GCF_042196945.1 Bartonella sp. AA81SXKL
AATCCCTGCCGAAATCAAGCGAGGAGACAGATGAAAAAGCAATTTATTATAGTAGGAATGGTTACCCTTTTGGGAATGATAAATTTGGCACATGCAAGCAATTTTGATGGAAGTCATTTAGGTAGTAGCGTGCGGCTAAATCTTTTAAGGGCACAGATTCTTTCGGAATCACATACTAAACAGAATTCACCTGCTCCATCGCCACAACCTGCTCCATCGCCACAACCTGCTCCATCGCCACAACCTGCTTCACCGCCACAACCTGCTCCATCGCCACAACCTGCTTCACCGCCACAACCTGCTCTATCAGCAGAATATTCGGAAATCCTTCAGCTTTTAAAAAAAGGAGAAATTATTGAGCTCTTAAAAAAGCAGCTTGATTCGAAAAGACAACAACTTTCACAAGTAGAAAAAGCTTATCAGGCTATAACAAAGGATCAGAAAACAAACCCAAAGCAAATAGACTTTTCTAGTTTTTTTCTTAAAGAGCCAGAATTTCTTTATACAGACAGTAAGCTTTCAAGGCAATCATATCAAGAGGTCTTGGAGGAAGAAAACAAAGTTTCTGGGAACTTTGATCAAATCAGCAAAGCTATTTCTGGGCGTTTACAATCTGTATCTGTTCAAGATAAAGCTGTGAGTTTGGAAAGTTTTGAAAACATAGAAAGTCGTTTTCAATACCTCAGAGGACTACTCGATGAGCTTCAAACAAAAGAAAAACTGAAAGACATTGCAGATCTTCAAGCACATATCGATGGTACATTAGCTATGATCCAAAATGAATCTATAAAGATGCAAATGGTAGCGTATTTACGTAAAGCTGAGCAATCACTTCTCAAAAGGAAAAGACGCGAACTTGATATGATGTTTTTTAACAATGAAAAAAAACAGATACCGATCATACGATGAACACAAAAGCTAATTTACAGGGTTCAGTACTATCCCAATAATTCAAAGAGACACAGAGATTTTATCAAAGCCAAGATATCGTGGTGAAAATACTTAGGGACTGTATAAATGCAAATGAAGTGTTTAGCATGTATCTATGTTTCAAGGTGATAAAAAGTTGAAAATTCGTTAAAGAGGAATGCCATGAACTTCACTATGTTCACGCAACTTTTCGATAAAATTAACC
>NZ_JBHIRH010000103.1:0-1121 GCF_042196945.1 Bartonella sp. AA81SXKL
AATGCTAGCGTGGGTGGGTATGTTAAGGTCTATGGTTCTGTTTATGGGAATGCAAAAGTGACTGGTTATCACACCATTAGAGGTTTGGTACATGGCAATGCAAGGTTAAAAAGAGATGGTTATTCATATGTCAAACAAAACTTTTATTATGCATATGGAATTCCTGAAGATTGTGAAATTTATGAAAACGATACCGTTGTAAAGATTATTGAAAATAACGCTGCGTAAAGACGCGCGGGCGCGGCGGGGGCGCCTGCTTTCCAACCCAATTTTTCCATTTCAAATTTTATCAAATGTTTATCACATTAAATTGTGAGGGTATCTCTATGTGCAAAAAATACGAATTAACCAGTGAAATCAAAAAAATCAAACATGCTCTTACTCGAAATATTATAAACCTTTATCGCATTAAAGCTTTAAAAGATTTTGATGATGTACAGGCGGGGTCTTTAGGCGGCTTTATTGAAAAGGAAGTTAACCTATCCCATGATGGTAATTGCTGGGTGTATGATGAGGCTTGTGTCTATGGTCATGCAAGAGTGTATGACAATGCAAAAATACGCCATTTTTCTCAAGTCTGTGGTCAAGTTTATGGCAATGCTGAAGTCTATGGAAAAGCTTTTATCTCTCAATATGCTAAAGTTTATGACCATGCTTTTGTCTATGGCAATGCTCATGTTTATGGCAATATTTATGGTAATGCTCATGTGAATGGTAGTGCCCGCATTCTTGCTGATGCTCATATTTATGATCATGCGCATGTTTCTTATGATGCTACGGTTTTTAGTTATGCACGCGTTTATGGTCATGCCAAGGTTTGTGGCTCTGCTTGCATTTATAGCCATGCAAAAATTTATAATTATGCTGTTATTAATGGTCGTGCAAAGATTTATGGCAAGGTTTATGGGAATGCTTGTGTGAGTGGCTCTTGTGAGATTTATGGCTCTGTTTATGGCAATGCTAAAATCTCATATTGTGCAACGATCTGGGGGCGTGTTTATGGCAATGCAAAAATCAATAAAAAAAGCAAAGTAAGGTTGGTTCCAAAAAATTGTGAGGTGTATGAAAGGGATAATGTTGTCAATATAACTGATAAAACAGAATAAAGAACGGCGTGGGGG
>NZ_JBHIRH010000104.1:0-1118 GCF_042196945.1 Bartonella sp. AA81SXKL
ATTCACATCATTGCCGGCATTGATCTGCACATCTCTGCCCGCTTTAAAATTGGATGGTGTATTGGACTTTTCCCATTGATCGCCCGTATCTTTGGCGCTCGCACCCCCCACACCCACAGAGGCACCACTGCGGTTCTTTTCAAACTGAAAGCCAAAACCTGAGCGTTCTTCCTGTGTGCTCGCGCTATGACTCTTATGACCAGGCAAAACATTCACATTATGGACTGCCGAAAGCTTAATATCTTCCCCTGCGCTAAAGTCAGAACCCACCACATTCACATCTTCTTTTTTGGCGGTGATGGTAATATTTTTACCATTGAGCGAAGAGCCTTGATGTTCAAAACTTTCTTCATTCTCTGTCTTTGATTCACTCCCGTAGATCGAAACAAAACCCTTGCCTGATCCCACACCAAAACCCGTTTCATGGGTTTCTGAATGGCTGCTATGGTGATCTGTCATGCCATCAATCGTCACGCTTTGTCCTGCCACATTGATATCTTCATTGGCAATCATATGAGAAGCCGTGAGGGTGGCATCCCCTTGTGCGTCTAACACAATATTGCCCGTCGCTCCAAGGATAGAGGAAACCGTTGTAGTGTGCGCTTCAGAATTATCGGAAGATTTCTCATGCAAAACACTGCTTGTCGACGATTGTTGTTGCTGGTTGTATTTTTCTTGCGCCCCTTTGATGAGAATATTTCCACCAGAGTGAATGGTCATATCGGCTTTGGCCTGCTCTTCTGGCGTTTTCTCCCCTGGCTTACCGGCTGTGAGTATCGAGGCTACAATCTCCGTGTTGTTTGCTGAGTCAAGAGCAACACCTTTGCCCCCAGATATGAGTGAGCCCACAACTTGAGCCGCATCAATCTTGTTATGCTGGGATTTGCTGGTACTGAACCCCTCACCCTTTTTATGATACGACATCTCATACTGTAAGCTATTTTCCGCATTGGTGATGAGAATAGCATTGCTGGCTTTCAGCTCTACCTTGCCATCAGCCGTAACAGCACTGCCCGTGATGGTGAGATCATGTGGTGTGCCATCTTGGCCTGCAATAGCAGTAAAATCACCCCCAGCATTGATCGAAGAGCCAACGGCTCGCGAGGCTTGCATATCCA
>NZ_JBHIRH010000105.1:0-1116 GCF_042196945.1 Bartonella sp. AA81SXKL
GTTGTTTTCCAACCTTTTTAACTTTTCGTGAAGGCAATTTCGCAATCATCGCTTCGTTAATTTGCCATCGGTTGTTAGCTTCGTTTGAAAGATTGATATTTTGCTCGTGAATGATTGGTTGTTTGGTTTCTATCGTTTTGATTTGCTCTGATTGAACATCATCACACTCGATTGGCTCGTCAACCAAATCGTTTGTTTCTAAATTTTCAAAATCAATTTCTCTTTTTGATAAAATAATATTTTTATTTTTTTTGTTATTGTTAATGTTAATGTTAATGGCATCATCTAGCATTGCATAAGCATTGCTTGTAGCATTGCTATTAGCATTTTTAGCATCATTACGAGCATAAGTTGTATTTTTATCCCATCTTGCCTTTGCTGCCTTTTGTGCTCTTTCTGAAAACTTATTTAAATTATCATTTGAGTTATTGAGTTCCTCTTCAACTCTTAAACTCCACAAACGACCATCTTCTAAACGTATGATCTTCTCATCGCGTAATAAGATGTCTAATGTATTTTTTAGGACTCTCACTGAACAGCCAGCCCACCGTGCTAATTTTGGAGCATCTTCAATAATAGGGCGGCGCTCTTCATACATATATAAGACAAGTGTCATATAAAGACCTTTTTCCACTATACTCATGCCACTAACGTCAACAATCCATTGTGAAGAAAAAAGCCTCGTCCATGGCAACTTAGTTGACATACTTCACCTCCCTTTCTTTATTATTATTGCAAGTGAAATTATCTAGCTCTTCAGTGACGTTATTGAGTTCTTTTTCAACTTCTGAATTCCACAACCCACCATTGTCTAAACGTATGATGAATCCACCTTCAATCAAGGAATTCAAAGCTGCTTCAAACTCTTCTACTGGATAACCAACCCAAAAAGCTAATACCGTTAAGTCCTTTAAAATAGGTTCACCAGTATGGAGCATTAGAAGTCGCAACATGACATAGATACATTTCTCGGTCGGCGACAAACAACCAAGAGTAAGAAGCCATCTGTCTGCAAAAAGCCTCGTCCATGGTAATTTAATGGACATACCCCAATTCCCTTTCTTTAACTAAATATAAAATTGCTAAAGCATCTGCTTCGTTATCATCTTTCGGATT
>NZ_JBHIRH010000106.1:0-1109 GCF_042196945.1 Bartonella sp. AA81SXKL
GATCTATTTGACCTTGTAGGTAATTCAAAAAGCCAATCATAGCCTTTGGACTTGAATAGTCGATTTGTGGTGTTACTACTTGCTTTACACGCTTTTCACATTCGATAAAGTATAAACGGGCTTCTCTCCCTTTCTTATTGTTCTCCACCATAGAAAGTTCTTTGGCTCTATCAAGTGTGAGATAGTAGTTAATCGCGATAACAGCCCTAGATTTTGCGCTCGCCAAATTTGGCGACCGCAAATCTTGTGTTTTTACAAAGTCTTGTCCTTCTATAAAATTGTATCTGGTAATACGGTCCTTAATCCAATTTGAAAAGTCACGTTTTGCCTCTAAGAATGCATGCAGATCACGTGCATTTACTGTTTGAACTATTTCCTGATCAATGATTTGTTCTTTAATCTCTATGGGAGTGTTCATGATGAACTCCTATGCAGTCTGTTTAATTTTATTTTTAAGATGCATCATGATAGCTGCTCGTATTTCAGGTCTCGAAAAATCGATTTGGGGATTAGCTGCTTGCTCTTCTAATTTTTTCCAATAATCTATGATTTTTGCGCGTAACACAGTGTTATAACCTAAAATGACAATAAGAGATTCACGTTTAGGAAGATGATAACAAGGAAGAGTACGACCTGTTGAATCTTTGTATAATCCAGCAAAATTACTCAGGTCGATTTTAAGTTCGCTAAATAGTTTACGAATATCTTGCATTACATGGCCATGTCTTTTACCGCATAACTCTGCAATTTCAATGCTAGACATGGTTGGAATTGTTTCGTGTTTGTTTGTATTTTGCTGGATAGCAATTAGCTTTTCCATTACGGACCTCATATTGGGTGGGATTGATGGGAAAAAGGGGGCGCTTTTTCAAACGCCCTTAAGAATTTTAAAGCACATCACAAGGACGCAAACGGTGTTGTTGTTCATAAGTACCGTAAATCTCATCATTATATTTTTCGTCTGCGATCTCGTCTAAAAGTTCTTGGTAAGCATCACTTTCGAGTACAAAGTCATGAACTTTACTCTCCTCGTGGAGATGTTCGATATTTTCTTTTACATATGCTTCTGCAATTTCTTCAGAGATATCTTCACAATTATTCTCAGAAGG
>NZ_JBHIRH010000107.1:0-1104 GCF_042196945.1 Bartonella sp. AA81SXKL
TGCGTGTTTTTACCACCCGTATCAAAAACCGCAATCGCTTGTAGCTTTTCTGCAACCTGTTCCAAAGCGTCTGCCACTTCAATTCCGGCATAATATCAAAAAATACAATAAAGTCAATAGGTTGCTTGCAACTATTTTATATGAATCCACTTAAGAATCCACATTTTTATACGTGATTCATTTGACCATTTTTTATAAACAATTGCCATGTATGAATAGACCATAAAAAGCTAATCATGATACAAATATTATAACGCATGTGTGCATTCAAATGAAATGAAAAGCAGATATCATTTATAACAGTTCATAAATTTTATGACACGTTTTTATCACAGCACAAATCACATTGTTTTAAAGATTAGATTGTTGATCACATGATAAAAACATAAAATTACAGTTCTCAAAGTTGAGAAGCGTAAAATCTAAAAATTCTATAGCAATATTTATTACCTATTAAAGGGTAATCGTTTGAAACTGTCATAAGCTTATAGGTTTAATTTATAAAGATTGCATAAAAGGATTTAAAGATAAGATCACTTTTAAAACGCTTTCTAAAAGTTTAGAAAATGATAAGTAATCAGCATAAATATAATATCATGACTATAGAATGAAAATCACAATGTTATGTCTTATGAAAGAGAAAGCTTTTTAATGATATAACGCAAGCAAGAAAATTTAAAACCGTTGTAACATCATAAGGCATGGGATTTTACTCAATTTTAAGTCAAAAGCTGTAATATTTAAAGAATGCTCTATTCTAAGATAATGCCCCCAAAAATGGACCGGCTAATTTTAAAGAAATTAGGTTTTAATGAAAAGTACAAATACGCTTATGAGAACCTCTTTAAATGCACGTTTAAACGTTTGAAACATAAAATGAGATCTTTATAAGAAACGTTAAAACTTTTTTTATAACAGTTATAACTTAGTTATCATTTGCTCTTAAGAACGTTTCATTTATGAAAAACGAAGATCTAGATTTCACAGCAGAGCAAAATCTTAAAAACCTTACACTTTATAAAAGCGTTTGTTTATTTATCTTATGAAAAGCTGCTTTGTAAAAACCAACGCTTCCAAATGTAAAAAGAACGTTTTTTGCAGATA
>NZ_JBHIRH010000108.1:0-1100 GCF_042196945.1 Bartonella sp. AA81SXKL
AATCCGAAAGATGATAACGAAGCAGATGCTTTAGCAATTTTATATTTAGTTAAAGAAAGGGAATTGGGGTATGTCCAGTAAATTACCATGGACGAGGCTTTTTGCAGACAAGTGGGCAATTGTTGTTGATTATTTGCCTGCTGTAGAGGGCAATATCTATATGCGATTACGGTTACGTATGTTGCATACTGGTGAACCTCTTTTTTATAATATTAAAGTTTTATCTAATTACACGGGTTATTCAGTGAAGAAGTTTGAAGCGGCACTGAATGTTTTGCTTGAAGAAGGATATTTCATTCGTTTAGCAGATGGTCGCTTGTGGAATTTAGATGTTGAAGAGGAATTAAAAGAAGCAGCTTTTATTGAAGAGCAGGAGGGTAATTATGGCAAATAAATTACCTTGGGTACGTAATTTTTATCAAGAGTGGATTATGGACTTTGCTGGCACTGATGCAGCAGAAAAAGCCACTTATAGTACACTCACTGCTTTTATGTATAGAACTTGTGAACCTCTTTATGATGATGCCTCTGTTTTAGCACGTGCTGTTGGCTGTTCAGTACAAACTTTTAAAAAATCATTAGAAAAACTCATTCGAAAAAAATTAATTATCCGCTTGGAAAATGGAAATTTATGGAGTGCACAAGTTGAAGAAGAGTTACTAAATTGCAATGAGAATTTAGAAAAATCTTCAGAAAAGGCATCAAAAGCAGCAAAAGCTAGATGGGATAAAAACAAAGATAAAAGTAATGATGATGCATGTGCAATGCATGAGCAATGCACAAGCAATGCATACGCAATGCACGAGCAATGCTTGGAAATGCACAATAACATTAACATTAACAATAACAAAAAAATAAAAATATTATTTTATCAAAAAGAGAAATTGATTTTGAAAATTTAGAAACAAACGATTTGGTTGAAACGGCAATCGAGTGTGATGATGTTCAATCAGAACAAATCAAAACGATAGAAACCAAACAACCAATCATTCGCGAGCAAAATATCAATCTTTCAAACGAAGTTAACAACCGATGGCAAATTAACGAAGCGATGATTGCGAAATTGCCTTCACGAAAAGTTAAAAAGGTTGGAAAACAAC
>NZ_JBHIRH010000109.1:0-1080 GCF_042196945.1 Bartonella sp. AA81SXKL
GTAGGATAGTTTTTGACTCCCATTTTATAAATGAGAACGCGTACCAATGAGTGGTGCTGGCGGCAGATGAGTTTAGTTAAAATTCATGATTTTAAGTGTACTGTCTTCTATAAAAAATGTTGTTTTTAAGCTACTACTCTGCTTCTAGGGCATTTGACTTAATAAAATCACGCATAAGAGCCTCTCTTGATCACAAAACATACAAGGAAAAGCTAAAAGAGCAAAATGAATACGAGCTTTCCAACCTTTGGGCTGCAATGTTGAAAAGAGGGGATGCTGTTTATGAGGTTTATTCTTTTTTTTTCTAACGTGAAATTAAGTTATATTGATAATTTCTGACCTGATAATATTGTTGCTCATGTTTGAGAAAAACATTTTATAAACGTTGTATATTTGGGTATGTTTGAGTAAAAAGCAGGATATTTTAGCTCTCATCCCACTTTTCTCTACAGAAAAAATATTTGCTAAAATTTTAGTTTTTATTGGTTGTGCTTATAGTTAATTATGTTTAACTCTTAAAACAAATATCAAACGTGCATATTTCAAAAGCTATGAGAGGCAAGGGAGAAGGAGGAGAACGCCTTGTGTTGATAATCTCTTTCTTACTGCTCTATCCTCAGAAATAACGCTCGAAAAACTTTTTAAATCCTTGAAGTAAAAACTCTAAAAACCAAGAGGGAAGGTTTAAAAAATTTAAAATAATATCCAAAAGTTTAAAAGTTCTTTCTAAAGGTGTTTTTTTAGTTTCGCACCCCGTTTTTTATCGAATACGATAGGGGCTGGTTCAATGGATTATTTTGTAAGAAGATATTGCAGCCTATAAGGGTGATCTCATTGTTTATGCTGTAGGGATTATGAGCTGTGATCGGTTCATAGTTTCTGTAGATCTCTACTTTTTCATTGATGGTCGTCGTGTGTTTTTTTTAAATGTATTCGTACAAAATTTATTTTTATTCTCAGATGCGTTGTGAGTGAAAATACATGCAGCGCTTATCATTTTTAAGGGCATGTTTATGTTATTGATCTTGGTTGTGAGTTCTTTGAAATATTCTAGAGATGGAATTTTTATAGAAAAGCTTT
>NZ_JBHIRH010000110.1:0-1062 GCF_042196945.1 Bartonella sp. AA81SXKL
TTGATTATTAAATACACGTGTCTCATTTGTGAGTGCAAACTTTTTTTGCATAGCACAATTCCTTTATAAATAGATTTGAATTTTAGAATGAAATGTTTAAAGGGGGGCGCCCCCGCCGCGCCCGCGCGTCATTTACACAGTTGTAAAAACAATATCACCAGTGATAACAGATTCTTTATAATTGCCACCAATTTTGGTATCACCACCAATCTCAGTATAGCCAATTACCTTGGCATTGCCATAGACATGAGCATCACCATGGACCTTGCCATAAATTTTTGCATTGTCATAAATGCGAGCATCATCATAAACCTCAGCATTATCAGAAATTAAAGCATTATTGGAAACCCAAGCGCCACCATAAACCTTGCCATAAACCTTGGCATTGTCATAAACGCAGCCCCTATCATAAACATGGGCATAACCAGTCACTATAGCATTCCCATAAATCTTGGCTTCTCTATTGACCATAGCAGCGCCACAAACATGGGCATTATCGCAAACCCTAGCATTATCAAAAACTATAGCATTTTCATAAACATGGGCATTATCATAAACCTGAGAGGTTCCTAAAACACGTGCTTTATCATAAACCTCAGCATTGCCATAAATTCTAGTTTTATCAAGAAACTTGCCATAAATAGTGTCATAAATTTTTGCATTTCCATACACTTTAGCATGTCCAAAAATATCACCATAAACCAATGCGTTCTCATATACTTGCGCATTGCCATAAACCTCAGCTCTAATATGCACGCTAGCATTGCCATAGACCCTTGCATTTTCATAAATTTTTGCAGATCCAGTAATTTTTGCATTATCCGAAACATGGGCATTATCGTAAATACGAGCATCACCATAAACCATGGCATTGCCACCGACCCAACAATCACCATTATGAGCTAAATTTGCAACCTTATGTATAAAGCCGCCTAGATCACCAGCTTTTATATTAGCAAAATCCCTTAAAGCCCGAATGCGATAAAGAGTATAATCACCAACCTCTATTGTCTCTCCTGTAAATTCGTATTTTTTTGCAGGCTCTTGTTGATTAGCAAGCGC
>NZ_JBHIRH010000111.1:0-1062 GCF_042196945.1 Bartonella sp. AA81SXKL
ACAGCATTATCGGTTTGGTCGATAAAATTGATAATGTCCTTTTCTTCTAATAAAGGACCAGATTTAGCGAGATTTTGTTCTTCATTTTCGCACATCACTAAGAGAATTTCATCAGAATTTATAAACACTGGTTTATTCACAAATGCCTCCATATCAAAATATTTAAATACATTTTGAAAAAAAACGCCTTGACATAGGTTTTTTTTTTCGGGGTATGGTGCAGTGATAATTGTATTTTATGCACAAGTCAATTAAAATTTTGCATAAAACGCAAAAATAAATCTTAAAATATATAATTAAATTATGCGCTATCCACAATTTGGGAGATGTTTATGAGCGATATAGATAAAAAAATAGAATCTGTTTTTTCATTATTCAATGAAAAAGAGCAGTTAATTATTACTTATTTTGTTTTTAATTTTTTTAATAATTCAAGAAAATCAAGCACCGCTTCTTTGTCAACTGGATCAAGTGATGCACATATTTTCATAAAATCTAAGTCTACTTCTTTGTAAAAACTGGGGGGAGGTTCGTTAAAAAATTCAGAAATCTTTACTAGTTCATCTATGGTTATATCTCGCGTTTTACCATTTTGATAGGTATTAAGCATGCGATTCACTGCTGATGGGTGTAGTTCTAAATGTGATGCTAATAATGTTTGTGCGCCGTGTCCTCGTTCGTTAAGACGCTCTTTAATCCATAGCTTAAGTTTGGACTGAATATCTTGTTCCATGGTTCGTATAATCCTTGAAAATATATTTTTATGCAAATGTGCAAAAATGATAAAAAAGCATAATTTCGTTGACTTGTGCATAAAACGCAATTATTTATTGCGCTGTTATGGAGATTACATATGCCTTCGAGATTAATTATAAAATATTTAGGTGGTTTCAAAACTGTAGCAACCATAGTGCAAAGAGATGTGTCATCTGTTTATAGATGGCGTGACATGCCAGCAAAACACCAGCAAAAAATTTTAGATTACGCACGTGATCATGGGATAGATTTGCGTCCAGAAGATTTTTTTTATCCCGAGCGCTTGCAGAGATTAATGCAAGAGCA
>NZ_JBHIRH010000112.1:0-1058 GCF_042196945.1 Bartonella sp. AA81SXKL
TAATCGGTTAAGTCCTTTGGTCGTACCTCTAACATCTTTGCTGCTTCTATCAAACCGAACAACCCATCAGAACGTTTTAAGCCTTCCAAAGCCTCTGCTTTTGGAGTTAATTCGGCAATAACATGATCTTTCTGCTCAATTCGACTTTGTAGGTGATTTAAAACACCAAGTAATGCCTCCGGTTTGGAGTAGTCAACTTGTGGTGTTGCTACTTGTTTCAAAAGCCGTTCACATTTGATAAAGTATTGACGTGCTTCATGTCCTTTATCATTACGTTCGATCATGGAAAGGTGTTTAGCCATGTCTAATGTAATGTGGTATTCTTTTACCTTTCCACCGTTTACTAAATTTTTAGTAAGCGTTATAAAGTTTATATTTTCCTGAAACTTACATTCTTTAATGCGATTTTTAATCCAATCATTAAAGCGGGCTTTTATCTCTAAAAACGCATGTAAATCACGCGCATTAACAGTTTGAACAGTTTCTTGATCAATAACCTGTTCTGATATTTCTATAAGATTGTTCATTATGAACTCCTATTGGTTAGATGTTTGTTAATGACGCTCTAAATAGAGTGCCGGGTGCTAACAAACACGGCCAATAGTCCGTCGTCACACTTTCCCCGTTAGGGTATTGTATAGTGTAACCACACCCGACAACATTATTATATGCACGTAGCATACAATGAGTCAAAGTCTTTAATGTGCGGAGAAAAGATTGTATCGGCAATCTATCCGCTATTGGTTTAAGGTGTTCGTTAGGCACCTGATTCGATTATTCATATTGTCGCCACATTGTCAAGTGGGAACGTAATATTTTTATAACAATAATCAAAACAGCTTGCTAAATAAAGATGCCTTATTGTTTCTGTTCTCGCAAGATAAGCTTATACATACCGGTTTCAGAGGCTTGGACATCTGTGACAGTGAAGTGTTCTTGAGAAGAGGGGGCTTTGTTGTTTTCAGGAGAGAGGACCACAACACTATCTTGAGGTTTTGGTGGTATTCCCCCGATGTCATTGATACAAAGATCAAGTTCCTTTCTTGCAATTGTGGTAG
>NZ_JBHIRH010000113.1:0-1051 GCF_042196945.1 Bartonella sp. AA81SXKL
CAGAAATGAAATTACCAAAGCGATTAATAAAGAAATGGCCAATGTGAAAGGTGAGAGCCTTGTTAAGCAAGATCCTGAGAGTAAGCAGATCACTATTGGTAAAGAAGTAGCGGGCACAGGAATCAATATTGCCAACAGTTCAGGTCAAGATCGTAGGCTTTCAGGTGTTAAGGCAGCAGAGAATGACAATGATGCGGTTAACAAAGGTCAGTTAGATCAAGGTTTGAAAGAACTTTCTGATAACCTTCAGTCTGATGATTCTGCAGTTGTCCATTATGACAAAAAGACAGATGGTAACATTGATTATACCAGTGTGACTTTGGGTAAAGGTAAAGATTCTGCCGCTGTTGCCCTTCATAATGTAGCGAATGGAAAGATTGCGTCAGGCTCTAAGGATGTTGTTACAGGTGGTCAGATTAACAAAATCGGCGAAGATGTTGCTAAGATTTTGGGTGGTGGTGCGAAGTTTGATGATGGTAGCTTTACAGAACCAACCTATACAGTGTCTAATATTGATAAAGATGGCCATGTAAAAGAGTCTCAATATCATGATGCTGGTTCAGCCCTTGTAGGTCTTGATACGAATATCAAGAATGTCAATGAGAATGTCACCAATAAGTTCAATGAGTTTACACAAAACGTAGATCAAACAACGCAACAACTTAAAGATGATGCGTTATTGTGGAGTAAGGAAGCGAATGCCTTTGTCGCCGATCATGGTGCAGAAGGTAAAAAGGCTAACAGTAAGATTACCCATCTTTTAGCTGGAGACATTTCTAAATCTTCTACAGATGCAATTACAGGTGGTCAGCTTTATACGTTGAATCAGACGCTTGCGACCTATTTTGGTGGTGGTGCAAAGTATGAAGATGGCAAATGGACAGCTCCGACTTTTACAGTCAAGACAGTTAAAGAAGATGGTAAGGAAGAAGAGCAGACGTATCATAATGTAGCAGCGGCTTTTGAAGGAGTTGGTACGTCTTTCACGAATGTGAAAAATGAAATTACTAAACATATTAATCATCTCCAGTCTGATGATTCAGCGGTTGTT
>NZ_JBHIRH010000114.1:0-1040 GCF_042196945.1 Bartonella sp. AA81SXKL
ATAAAAAGTTGAAAATTCGTTAAAGAGGAATGCCATGAACTTCACTATGTTCACGCAACTTTTCGATAAAATTAACCAGGTAACACAAACATATGTCACGGGTATTTCCTCAAAAGCAATTGCTACAATTACACCTTTCGTTTCAATTGGAATCACGATCGCTTTCATCATCTACGGATGGCTTATCATTCGGGGCGCTATCGATATGCCACTCTCCGGATTTGTAAATCGTTTCCTGCGAATAAGTATTATTACTTCAATAGCCCTTACCACAGGACTTTATCAAAGTGAAATTGCCAATTTAATAACACAAATGCCCTATGAGTTATCAAAAGCGCTCATGACAAATCCACTCAATGATACACAGTTAATGAATTTATTGGACAAAGCAGCAACCAAAGGATTCCAATATGCAGGTCGTCTTTTCCATGAAACCATCTTCTTCGAGGCCAATGGATTGCTTTACAGCCTCTTAGGTATCCTCATCTTGCTGGCAACAAGTTCCGTCGTGGCAATCGGCGGTGGTCTCGTCATACTGACAAAAATCGCTATTACACTTCTCGTAGGATTGGGCCCTATCTTCATCATTGCCTTACTGTGGCAACCAACCTATCGCTTTTTTCAGCAATGGTTAATCCAAGTCGTAAATTATATAATCCTCTTTCTACTCTTAGCGACTGTATTTAATCTGATGATGAATATCTTTGCAAACTACTTGAGTGATATGAAACTCGATTATAACCAGAATGTAGCAGCCATGTTTGGGGGAGCTCTCATCTTGTCCATTATATCCATCATGCTGTTACTCAAACTATCAAGCATGGCCAATTCTCTCGCAAAAGGCATTACATTTGGACATCTATGGAAACATAGAAACTAGAGGATGTAGCTAGAAAGAAATGATTCTCGTAACAGAAACTTTAAATGCACACGATAAAATAACAAGAATATCCAATCCTAAAGTAAAAAATATTCGCACTGAAATTGAGCTATTTTCATAAATTAAAAAATGAAATTAAGAAAAGATAAATTATCGTAAA
>NZ_JBHIRH010000115.1:0-1023 GCF_042196945.1 Bartonella sp. AA81SXKL
TCCTTATCAGCCTGCACCACAACGGCATCAATGTCACTATAGCCCAAAAGCTCAGCAGCACGAAGCCGATGCGCTCCAGCAATAAGCGTGTAATTGCCCTCTTTAGCATTAGGTGTATGGCGCACCGTAATCGGATTCATCAATCCCTCCCGCGCCATTGATTGTGCAAGTGCCTTGGCATGCTCATCATCCACAGGGCGTATACGCTCCGGTACCACAATCACATCAAGAGCAAGCTTTTGAAACTGTGCCATCACGCCCCCGCCTTTCTGATCTCTTTAAAGAATAAATCCATCGCACGCCCTGCCCATCTTCGATAAGCTTTCGCAAAAACGGGTTCTTCCAAACGCCGGTTAATGGTACGCAAAGAACGAGCAACAGCAGTGCGTTCACGCTCTTGCATGGCAACAAGACGCCGCCGCGGCACCTCAAACTGATAATGCAAAATATGAATAACAATCTGTCGTGCTAACGCCGCATCAAATAAGCAGTGCGGAGGGTCAATAATATACCGGATTGGCAAATGTTTAAATCCACTACTCACCGCCTTAAAAGAACAGGCAAGCATAGCTTCCAAACGTTCAACCTCCGAATAAGGATTAACGATATCGCTTCTGGCTTCTGGGGTCCATAAATTACAAGCAGCAACCATAACCACCCCCTATAAAAACAATATGACCACCATCTAATCGCCAGAACCAACCCATGCAAACGGCTGTTCTATGATGCAACTCTATGCAATTTATCTTGCCTATTTCGTACTGATCTTTAGACATTGATAAACCTTTTTATCTTATGGTATTTAAATTCATGGCAAATGCGCAAAAACGCAAAGCCGTGTAACGAAGTTCAAGCAGCATTACCGCGCAAAGCAGAATGCGCACGCGAATCTGTGTTGGCATGTTTTGCTGCTTTAAAAATGCGACGGCGACTTTTGGGGTAGCGGTCGCTAAAAACCTGCTCGACGGGCAAACCGATAAAATCGGCAATAGCGCGTTCGGCTTTCTCGTTAGACCGTGTCCA
>NZ_JBHIRH010000116.1:0-1023 GCF_042196945.1 Bartonella sp. AA81SXKL
GATTTTGAGCAATCGCTTTAACCGGAACAGCAACACCTGGCGAATAAGCAAGTGCTAAATCATGCTGTGTTGCCATAGACTTTGTTGCAACAATTTCAAGCTTTCCAGGACGACCACGACTATGAAAGTCTAGAGCTTCTCGCTCACTGATATTATAAACCGTTTGGTGTGTTTTCTGATCTTGCTCATTCTTTTTCATCTCACTTAAGCTTTCCCAAAAACAGTATAAATTTTGCTCGATAATGCGTGTAATTATCCAACTTTACAATTTGATTCAGATGCTAGAAATCGCTATGCTTGCTTTAACAGACCTAATCATGCGTTTCAATTCACAGATAATGAAGATAAACATTGAAGTAAATAAAAAAGGGTATCAAAGCCTCACTTGAAGGAAACGAGCGCGTAAAAATGGATAATAAAACTGATAATAAAAACAATTTAACCCCACAATCGGCTCCCTCATCTGCTCCACATAAAGAACGCCTCACACCTATGATGGAGCAATATATCGAAATCAAAGCAGTTAATAGCGATTGCCTTCTGTTTTACCGTATGGGTGATTTCTATGAATTATTTTTTAATGATGCAATTGAAGCTGCTCAAGTTTTAGGAATTACGCTCACAACACGCGGGAAACATTTAGGTGAAGATATTCCTATGTGTGGTGTTCCAGTTCATACTGCGGATGATTATTTACAAAAATTGATCTCCTGTGGTTATCGTGTTGCTGTTTGTGAACAGACAGAAGATCCAGCAGAAGCTAAAAAACGGGGATCAAAATCAATTGTTCGGCGTGATGTTGTGCGCCTTGTGACACCTGGAACCCTAACAGAAGAAAAACTCCTCGACCCAACGCGCGCAAACTATCTGATGACACTTGCCCGCATCAAAACCAGCGATGGAGAGGAATTTGCCCTTTCCTGGATTGATATTTCAACAGGCATATTTCGTGTCACAGAAAGTCGACTCGAAAAACTTTTAGCAGACATTATGCGCGTGGATCCACAAGAAATCATTGTGGCT
>NZ_JBHIRH010000117.1:0-1014 GCF_042196945.1 Bartonella sp. AA81SXKL
GTACAAACAAGCGCCCCTCCTGCTTGGATGCAGAATGTCTTTAAGCGTGGGGGTGCAGATGCGTATAACATGTATGACACAGGGATGGGTGGTAATGTTTATGGTGGTCCTCGTGTAGCGCCGTTAAGTGATCAAACGCGCTATGGAATTGGTGGTCTTGGAAGTATTCCTCATCATTATCAAAATCGCTCTTTGATGAATACAATCTATAATCCAACGTCGGCAGCCATGAATCTTCGACATATGGCCTCTGGTGGTATGATGGGAGAAAATTCGTATTTCAAACAAGCACTTCAAGAAGCATTAGATGATTCAGACACTCAAATTAACAGATATTTCTCAGGGATTGGTCGTTATGCAACTCCTGATCACAGAGAGGAAGTGCGGAAAGGAAGAGATTCTATATACGCTCGTGCTATGTTAGAGCAATATAATCGTGATGCGGACCGCATGATGCAAGCCAATGCCATGATAGACCAAGCCAATCAAAATCAGTTGGGAGCATCAAATAACTTCTTGCAGGGTTATGGCAATGCCTATTCCAATGCCATACAGGGGGGAGGTGTGCTTGATAATTACAATCAGAGAGTTGTTGATGCCAATCGTGAACGTTGGCTGGAACAAGACAATAGCGGCTGGAATAGGTTGAATATGCTTATGAACGCCGGTCATGGCTTTGCAAGGAATTACGGCACGACGACGAATAATCATACAATCTCTAAGATAGAGGGCAATAATCCGTGGAAAAATGTAGGGGCTATAGGTTCTCTGGCACTTCAAGCAGCACCGATGGCTTTTGGTTATATGGCAGGTGGTCCAATGGGAGCAGCGTTGGCAGGAGGAGCATCCAAGTTTTTTTTAGATTACATGAATCAAAAGAAAGCTCTGGAGAATAATTAAAGAATAGTTTTGTAGGAGAGTGTGATGGCATTTCCAATATTATTTCCATTAGCTGGGGCAGCTTTTATGGCAGCAAGAGCTGCGCCTCATGTTTTTAGGTATCTTGCTCCTAAA
>NZ_JBHIRH010000118.1:0-1012 GCF_042196945.1 Bartonella sp. AA81SXKL
TAAAAAATATTCGCACTGAAATTGAGCTATTTTCATAAATTAAAAAATGAAATTAAGAAAAGATAAATTATCGTAAATTATATGCTTTACTTTATTATTAAAATTATAATAATGATAAAAAATGTTGGGCTTTTTTAATCATCAAAAAGAGGAGTGTTAAGGTGAAAAAACGATTTATTACAATAGGAATGATTAGTCTTTTGGCAATGATAGATTTAACTCTAAGGTCTAACTTTAGTTGGGGTTCTGACGCTCAAACTTCAACTATCCAAATCTCCTCCTCAACAGAATATCTGAAAATTATTCAGTTGTTAACAGAAAAAATTAAAGTAACTGAAGAGCAGATCAATAACGCGAAAAAAGTCTATCAATCTATAACAGGAAGTAGAATAACAGAACTAAGAATAAAAGAGGAGGGGAATTTTTTCTTACACGATATGCCTATCTACGCAAAACTAAACCAAAACTACCATAACCTATTTGTGACTGAGTATCCCAATCTCAAAGACATTTCATTTTCTATTTATGCCGAAGAGAAAAGGGCAAACTTTTGGAGCCTTCCGCCAAAGATGATGCGACAAATAATTGATAAGCGTCTTAAATATAGTGGAATTGTCGAAAAAGCTGTAAGCTTGCAAACTTTCAAAGACGTAGAGAAGCGCTTTACGCAAATCATCGATTTCTTAGATGAGATAAATAGAACAACGAATCTAGCGGAAGTTTTCGAGCTACAAACACGCATCAGGAACATGTCATCCATGCTCCAAAATGAATATGCAAAATTACAAATGGTCAGAAATTTACGCGATAATGAAGAGCTCCTTATCGAAATACAAAAACGTAAATTGTATGGAAAAATAGTGAACTGTGAGCACAGAAGTATGCCCAGTGTAAGAATTTAGCGAATAAAGCTCTTTACAACATTTGCTTTTTTCATGAACACAAAAGCTAATTTACAGGGTTCAGTACTATCCCAATAATTCAAAGAGACACAGAGATTTTATCAAAGCCA
>NZ_JBHIRH010000119.1:0-1009 GCF_042196945.1 Bartonella sp. AA81SXKL
AACTCACTGGAATCCCCCGTCGTCTCAATATCGGTAAAATTGCCAGGGATTATGCTTTGGTAATTATAAACAGTGCCATTCAATCCAAAGGTCCAATAACCATATGGAATACTCACACTCGCTGAAATGTTATTGCTATGTCCTTCTTGCTTGCTCCCACCCCAATAATCGGGCTCACTGCGTTGATAGTTAAAATCCCACGCATCATTCATCCCTAAAATATTTTCTACCCTCAAGCCCGCACTATAACGCGCATAACCCGTGGAAGATTGTCCCATATTGTCATGAGAAACAGTAACCTTGAAAGTTTTATCGGGATGATTGTTAATATTGACAATGGTGCTCCCTTCTTCACGCCCTGGAAGAAGTTCGCTTTGAGCGTGCGCTGAACTCAAACGGTTGATCTGATCAAGCCCCTGTTCAATATCGCGCATGTTCAGAACATGACCTTGAAGCCCAGGAAAAGCACTCCACACAACATTGTTATAACGAGATGCCGGTGAACCATTATAGTAAATCTCTGAAAGCTTGCCCTCAACGACAACAAATTTGAGCGTCTTGCTGTTTTTGATATCTTGATCAGGAATGTAAAAACGCGCCGTTACATAGCCTTGATCCAAATAAACTTTGGTTAACTTCTTGATTAAGAGCTGAATATCGACAAGACCGATACATCTTCCAACATAAGACTCTGTTACGGCTGATATAAAGCGCTTTTTGACATGATGCACTCCCTCAACAACAACAGCATGAATGGGAAAACATTGCTTCCCACCCAAAAGCATTTCTGGATTTTGCTCTGAAGGCGTCTTGATCCTTTTAGGCGTTAAAGACCGTAAATTCTCAATTCTTTCTAATTGCTGCTTCTCAGATTGTTGGCGAGAAAAATTATCTGTTGGGGAATGAAAAATAGCTGAGGAGCGCGCATAAACATTTACACCTGTAAACAAGCCAAAGAAAACAACAATGGCACGAAAAATTCTCAAAAGAGAACTTTGGCGTAAAAATA
>NZ_JBHIRH010000120.1:0-1007 GCF_042196945.1 Bartonella sp. AA81SXKL
TTTACCCTGCGTGAATATGCCTCTGGGCGCGCTTATGAGGGGCGGCGTGATTTAGGCAATGTCAACCCTGGGGATGGGGTGCACTTTAAGGGGCGTGGTTTGATCCAGTTGACGGGGCGCAATAATTATCGCCGTTTTACGAAGTTTTGGCGCTCAGTCGATGAACAAGCGGTTGATTGTGAAGCATTTCCGCAAGAGCTGGAAAAGTTTCCAGCAGCGCTTTGGTCTGCTGTTTGGTTTTGGCAAATGAAAGGCTTGAATAGGCTGGCTGATCAAGATGATTATTTAGGGATTACCAAGGCGATTAATGGGGGCAAGAATGGACTTGTGCAACGTTTGATTTATTTGAACCGCGCCAAAAAGCTTTTGGGGCTTGGAGGCGAGGTGAAAGCATGAAGCCCTCTTATCGTGGCTCTAGGCTCTATTTATGGTGGTCTTTTTGGTTTGCTTGGGGGGTTATTTTTTTGCTCGTTTCTGGTGGTTTGTGGGGGGCTCCGCATATTGTTGATATGGCGAGCATTTCTATTCCTTCGATGGTGGCGATTATTGTTGGCAATCTGGGGGTGCATCGTGGCTTTGGCTCGTTGGATTTTTCTAATAGGAAACATTCCCATAAGCGGCATAGCAGCTCCTATGATGGGGTGGAGATAACGAGGTGGGGAGATAAAAGCAATGTTTAGCGCTGTTTCAAAACTGTCTTTTGGTCTGCTTTTTTTGGTCTGTGTGATGTTGGCGGCTTTTGGCTTTATGAAAGCGCAAATTTTAAAAGCGGAAAAGGCGCGTGATTTGTATTGGCAGTTGGAGATTGCCAAGGCTTCAGCACGTGCACTGCTTGTACAAGAGCGACAAAGACAAGCAGCGTTGGAAGCTGAGCATCAAGCGCAAGGGGTGATTTCGGCTTTGGAACAAAAGCTTGTGAAAATGGAGGAAGTCAATGGGAAGTTGCCGGTTACTGGCGGTGGCATTGGGCTTGAGCGTGTGCGCTTGCTCAACACACAAGCCGGTGG
>NZ_JBHIRH010000121.1:0-1000 GCF_042196945.1 Bartonella sp. AA81SXKL
ATTCGATGAGTGATAAAATTGCGACGTATTTTGGCGGAGGTTCGTCGTTTAATGGGGCCTTTACAGGACCGACTTATAAATTATCTCAGATTGATGCGGATGGTCATGTAAAACGGGTTCAATTTAACGATGTTGGTAGTGCATTTGCAGGTCTTGATACAAGTGTGAAGAATGTGAATACTCATCTAACGCAAGAGGTTAAGAAGTTTGAAGAGAAAATCACGAATATTACACAAGAAGTTCAAGGTGATGCCTTGTTGTGGGATAGGAGTAAAGAGGCCTTTGTAGCAACGCATGGAGAAAAAGATAGCAAAACCAATAGCAAGATTACATCTCTTTTGGATGGAACAATTAATGAAAACTCCACGGATGCTGTGACGGGTAAACAGCTTCATACTCTAGGTGATAAAGTTGCAAAGACTTTTGGTGGAGGTGCTGGATATGAAGGTGGCAAATGGACAGCTCCTACGTTCACGGTTAAGGCTGTCAAGGAAGATGGTCAAACAGAAGATAAAGACTATCATGATGTAGTTTCTGCCTTTGCCGGTGTAGGTACCTCCTTCACAAATCTTCATAAAGAGATTACCAAAGAAATTAATAATGCGGTTACCAAAGTGGAAGGTGATAGCCTTATTAAGCAGGATAAAAACGCTGATCCTATTACTATTGGTAAGGAAACAAATGGTACTGTAATTAATGTTGCGAATACAAGCGGTGTGAATCGGGTGATTTCCGGCGTAGGGGATGCAAAAGATAACAATGATGCCGTTAACAAGGGTCAGCTTGAAAAAGGTTTAAAGGATCTTTCCAGCAGTCTTCAGTCAGATGATTCAGCGGTTGTTCATTATGATAAAACAGGTGAAGACAATAACACTATTAATTATACGAGTGTGACTTTAGGGAAAGGTCAAGGTTCTTCACCTGTTGGACTTCATAATGTAGCCAATGGTAAGATTGGTGATGAGTCACATGATGCGATTAATGGTAGTCAGATTAACAA
>NZ_JBHIRH010000122.1:0-999 GCF_042196945.1 Bartonella sp. AA81SXKL
CTCATTTAGCTGAAGAATGTCATGCTGCTTTAGGAGAGAAAACTTTAATCTCTGAACTTGCTTGGCCTGTTTGTGATCGCGCATTAACCGTTGAAGAATGCTATACCTTGCCGGTACAGATTAATGGTAAAAAACGCGGTGAGGTGACTGTGGCAGCAACAGCTAGTGAAGCGATGATTGAAGAAGCTGTTTTAGCTCTTGATTTTGTAAAGGTACATCTTGTCAAAAAGCCCGTGAAAAAAATGATTATTGTTCCAAAAAGGATTGTCAATGTCGTTCTTTAAAAGTTGTATTCTTGCTGGTTTGGCGGTTTTATTTACGCTTCTTTATGGGTGCAAAGTTGAACCACTTTATCGTCAAGTGTCTCAGATTTCGACGATAGAGTCTGTTCCGGGTGAATTTTCAGGAAAAAATTCTTTAGGACTCTCTGAAAAACTTGCTTCTATTGTCATTGAAGAACCGTCAGATCGTTTTGGTCAAATGGTGCGTAATCATCTGCTCTTTCTTCTTTATGGAAATGGCAGTAAACCTTCTACTCCGGTTTATCAGTTGGCATTACAGATTTCCGTACTTACAAGGGAATCTGTCCAGATAGAGATTGACTTCGATAAAAAGAGGAGAGGGCGACCTTCCGTTGGAACCGTGGTAAGCAAAGCATTCTACACCTTAAGAGATATGAAAAATGTTCCTGTTTCCAACGGCATGGCAACTATGAGCACATCCTTTGAGAGGATGCGCCAAGAATATGCAACTCTGCAAGCAGAGAAAGATGCGCACAAGCGTGTGGCTGAGGAGTTGGCTGAACAGATTTTCTTGTTGCTTTCAGGGGATCTTGCAAAAGGTTAAGCGATATTTTGTCCGGTTTTTTTCCAATCATCCAGAAAGATTTGCAAGCCTTTATCGGTTAAAGGGTGTTTGACTAGCGCTTTTAAGATTGCTGGTGGAACAGTTGCAACGTCTGCACCACTTAATGCTGCTTCTTTGACATGATTAACAGTG
>NZ_JBHIRH010000123.1:0-998 GCF_042196945.1 Bartonella sp. AA81SXKL
TGATCAAATGTTGCTAAAGGACGGGAATCCTCACCAGCCTCTACAATGCGAATCCCATGATTAAATTCTATTGCCATTTTGCTCTCCAAATCAATGAAGAGACCATAACAACAAGAGCTCCCTTTCATAAGTCTGACACTGTCAGTCAAAAAGCCCTTTTAAAGGGCTTTAAAGGGGACTTAAAGACGGAAGAGCATACAAGCCTTTAAACGCTTATACAAAGATCTTTAATTTAACTGCGCCATCACCACCCCGTCCAGCACCATTTACTGTTCCATCTTCACCATCTCGATAACCGCCACCGCCACCGCCGCCATATCCTTTTTCAGCTCCGCTTCCTCCATTGCCACCATACTGGCTTTTTCCTCCCTTACCTCCATTATTAGCTATACCACTACCACCACTCCCACCACTCCCACCTCCACCTGCTCCACCATAGGTACTATCCCCTCCATCACCGCCACAACTATCATTAAAGCCACCACCACCTCCTCCGCCTCCATGCCAAGGATGTTCTTTTCCCGCATAACCATTATTATTACTACCACTTGCAGTTCCATAACCACCTGAAACTCCACCACCACTATTTCCACCAATATAACCGTTATTCCCCTTACCACCCCGTGCTGTAAGAATAGAACCAACTAGCGTATTACCACCATTAACACCATTTCCATATCCGCCTTTTCCAATAGCCACTACATCATTATTCTGTAATTGGCGTTTTTGAATCTTTAAAGAAATACATTCACCACCACCTCCTCCTCCACGTTGGCCACCGCTCCCGCCACCTCCCCAAGCCATGATTTCAATATCAGTGTCATCTGTCACCCCATCAGGCCAAGGAATATTACCACTCTGCAACATAACGATTTCAATGTACTCTTCTTTACGCTTTTTGATTAAAGCATCCAAAAGAGCATCCACTTGCACCTTGGTATAAACAGCTTCACCATCAACTCTCAAAGGTCCTTTCAAGGTACTTCCATTTGTGCTTA
>NZ_JBHIRH010000124.1:0-980 GCF_042196945.1 Bartonella sp. AA81SXKL
GTCAATGGGAAGTTGCCGGTTACTGGCGGTGGCATTGGGCTTGAGCGTGTGCGCTTGCTCAACACACAAGCCGGTGGGTAGCCTTTCTTATCATTTTTTATCGGTTGAGTTGCCGCCTGTTGTTCGCATGGCGTGTGCCCGCCCAGCTTTATTGCCAGAGCGTGCTTTGAATGCGCGCGAAGTGGTGCACTATTGGGGGCGTGATCGTGCTGCTTTATTGATTTGTGAACAGCGTAGAAAAGCTGCGGAGCGGGCGATTTTAGGCAAAAGAGAGGGGACTTTTAAGTGAATTTGGATATCAGTGTTGCCAATGGCTGGTTGTCTTTATTGTTATCGGTTATTGCGATTTGTGGGGTTTTGAGAGCCTATTTTTCTTCAGGTGCGCGGGAAATGCTGAAAGATATCACGGCGCTTAAAGAGCGTGTGCAAAAGTTAGAAACAGAGATGGACTTTTTGCCTGATCGTGATGCGCTGCAAAGATTGGAAGTGAATATGGAGAAATTGAATGGTCGTCTCAACACGCTTTCTGCACAATTACAACCGGTGGCAGCCATTGGTGAGCGCTTGCAAGAGTTTTTGTTGGAGAATGCCAAGAAATGAAAGCAGATATGGATAAAATCATCCGTGAAGAAGCGCGGTTGATTATTTTAAAAGGGCTTGCTTGTGAGCGCAGTGAAACTTTATCGAGTGCGATGATTGAGCGGCTTTTATACAGTTATGGCATCAGGCGCGATCGCGATTTTGTGCATAATGAATTGGCATGGATGGAAGATCAAGGTGCTGTTACTTTAAAATGTGTGGGTTCAGTTTTTCTTGCAGCGTTAACAGAACGGGGAGCGCGTCATTTAGACCGGAGCTTTTCCATTGAGGGGATTAAGCGGCCTAAACGTTCATCAATAAAAGACGAGGTGAAGGATGCGCAAGGTCGGGCGTGGACGTTTAACGGCGATTGATTTATTGCCGCAAGCTTGTGATCAAAT
>NZ_JBHIRH010000125.1:0-979 GCF_042196945.1 Bartonella sp. AA81SXKL
GTGTAAAATTATCACCTAAAGGCTTATTCTTGAACGTGTCATAAATGAAAATGCCTGCAAGAAATATGATTGTCAGCCCCAAGATGCGTATTACATTTTTCATAATTTGTCTCTCTTAAATTACTAGGAAATTCTAACACTGGCAGGTTAGTTTTGCAATCTCATGTTTCATGATTGATTGTGTTTATCAGGTGATTTGTTTTTTCATGTTATTGAGAAAAAATAATTGGTGAAAGATAAATGAATACTAAGAAAGATCTTCGATTCCGTGAGAGTCAGCCTCGTATCAATACAACAGCACGGCTGCATGGTTGTAAATTGGGGCGCTATGTAGAAATCAACGAGCGGGTGGTTTTACGTGATGTAACGGTTGGAGATTTTTCCTATTTTGAGCATAACAGTGAAGCTATTTATAGCGATATTGGGCGCTTTTGTTCTATTGCATCTCATGTCTGTGTGAATGCACTAGAACATCCCATGGAACGCCTTTCAACACATAAAATAACATATCGTCCAAATGAATATTTCCGCTATATGTCCTTAGATCGTTCCTTTCGTGAAAGGCGTTGTGAAAAGCGTGTTACCGTTGGTCATGATGTATGGATTGGACATGGTGCGGTTATTATGCCTGGGGTGGCAATTGGACATGGCGCTATCATTGGTACTAACGCTGTTATAACAAAAGATATTTTACCTTATACGATTGTTGCTGGTGTTCCTGCAAAACCGTTGCGGATGCGCTTTCCCGATAATGTGATTCAGACACTTTTGGAGATGGCTTGGTGGAATTGGCCACTTGATAAAATTTATAATGCGTTGTCTGATATGCAAAACTTACCCATCGAGGTTTTTATTCACAAATGGAAGTAATATTAAAATAAAATGAAAAAATGTTTTTATAATTTAGAAAGGGAGTTTCTTTATGTATATGCTAAGCTTTGCTTACAAAATTATCGAGCACTCGTTTTTCTCCTGCTTT
>NZ_JBHIRH010000126.1:0-969 GCF_042196945.1 Bartonella sp. AA81SXKL
AATGTTGCGGATGCGTTAGCAGGAGTAGGGACGTCTTTCACGAATATTCATAAAGAAATTAACAAAGTTGTTGGTGATAGCTTAGTTAAACAAGATGAAAAGACGCATGTTATTAGCATTGGAGGCGAAAAAAGTGGCACGAGCATTACCCTTTCCAATATTGATGGAGCGGAACGGACTCTTTCTGGAGTGCGTGGTGGAGCGATTTCAGAAACATCGACGGATGCGGTGAATGGTTCACAGCTTTATTCTATGAGTAATGTCTTAGCGTCCTATTTAGGAGGAGGAGCCGGCTATAAGGATGGGAAATGGAGTGCACCGGAATTCAAGGTTGCACAATTTAAGAGTGACGGTAGTTCAGATGAGAAGACGAGCTATGATAATGTTGCAGCTGCGTTTGATGGTGTGAATATAGGTATGACCAATATCAACAATCGTATTCATGATGTTGAGAAGAATGTTGCATCCAATGGTTTAAATTGGAATGAAACTGAAGGAGCGTATGACGCGAAGCATGATGACAAGTCGAGCAAGATTAAGAATGTCTTAGCTGGTAAAGTTGAAGAGAATTCACAAGAAGTTGTGAATGGAGGTCAGCTATGGGAGACGAATGAGAAAGTGAAAGAGGTTGAAAAGAAAGTAGATACGATTGATCAACATGTAAAAGATATTACAACAACGGTTATGGATGGAGCGGTTAAATATGACAAAGATGATGATGGTAAAAAGACGAATAAGGTTACGTTAGTAGGAGGCAATGACAGCGAACCTGTTATGATAGATAATGTAGCGGATGGAAAGATTGAAACAGGTTCTCAGCAAGCTGTTAATGGTGGTCAGTTGCATGATTATACTGAAGAGCAGATGAAGATAGTTCTTGAAGATGCCAATAAGTATACGGATGAGAAAGTTTCTCATATTGTAAAAGATGGAGTTAATGAGGCTAATTCGTATACGGATATGAAGTTT
>NZ_JBHIRH010000127.1:0-969 GCF_042196945.1 Bartonella sp. AA81SXKL
ACTAGGATTAATAATGATACTATCATTGGTTATGAGTAATAAAGTTGAAAAAATAATCAGCTTGATGAAAGCATCACCAAAGAACATTAAGTTTTCAGATTTGTTGGCTGTATGTGTCTATTTCTTTGGAGAACCACGGAACAATGGTACAAGCCACTTTGTTTTTAAAACACCGTGGCTTGGTGATCCTCGTGTGAATATTCAAAAAGATTCTGGTAACAAAGCAAAAGCTTATCAAGTCAAACAAGTCTTACAAGCGATAGAAAGGATGAAACATGAACAATAATCATTATACATATCGTGTTTTGTGGTCGCAAGAAGATGAGGAATATGTCGGATTGTGTGCAGAATTCCCATCCCTTTCATGGTTAGATGCTCAAGCAGAGAAAGCTTTAAAAGGCATTATGGACCTTGTTTCAGAAGTTGTGGAGGACATGCAACATAATGGAGAAGAAGTTCCTGTGCCTTTGTCACATGGTAAATACAGTGGTAAGTTTCAATTAAGAATACCACCAGAACTCCATAGAAAACTTGCAATACAAGCCGCTGAAAATGGTGTGAGTTTAAACAGATACATTTCTTCTAAACTTTGAATTTTTTAAAATTCTATACACATCAAAAGAAATTTAATTTTTATGAAAACCTCTAAATTAAAACAAATGCCCGTTTTTAAGACGGATGAAGAAGCAGAAAACTTTGTTGATACTGCAGATCTTACAGATTATGACTTAACTAGTTTTAAACCCGTTCATTTTGAGTTCTTACCTAAAGAAGTCTCTTGACTACCTCCCCACCTTTAACGATAGGGAGGGGAGTTTTGTTTTTAAGTTAAGCAACCTTTTTAATGGGGCTCTCGAAATTTGGTTCATAAGCGCGTAACAAAGAATCCATGCTATGTGGCAGTTCTGAAGCTCCAAAATCTGTCAAAATTGCCAAGATTTTTGTAATATTGGGCACGTCATCTTGAAG
>NZ_JBHIRH010000128.1:0-967 GCF_042196945.1 Bartonella sp. AA81SXKL
TGCTGCAAAAGATGCCGGTGTTTTGTTGCAAGAAGTTGTCTAAGGGAAACTTTTAAACATGGCTTATGCAAGCAAAACATTGATTGAAGAGCTCTGGGGTGATGACTTCTTGGATGACTTATGCGGGATGGATGAGAATTCTGATCCAGTTTTTTCAGAGCAAGCCATTGCCCGCGCGCTCGAACAGGCAAGTGGTGAGATTGATGTGCATTTGTCTCATCGCTACTGCGTCCCCATTGCTGGACAGCCAGCGGCTCTGGGTATGATCTGTGTCAATATTGCTGTTTATAATTTAGCCATACGCCATACGGCGCTGACCACGACCATTGAAGATCGTTACAAACAGGCGGTTGAACTCTTGAAACGTATTGCCGAAGGCAAAGCGGGTTTAGGCATAGATGAACCTAAAATTATGAGCGAAGATGGTCCCGTGCGTGATGGGGCTTTTTTTCATGCCAAGCCGCGTTTGATGGGAAGATAACATGTCTGTTGCAACCCATATTGAGATTAAAGAGACAGGGCTTGAAGCGGCTTTATCCTTTTTGCAAAAGGGCGCTGATAGCTCGATGGGGACTTTGGCACAAGGGGTTGGGCGTCTCATCCAAGAGAGCACAAGACGGCGGATTCAAAGCGAAAAAAATTCTGCCCAAGGAGAGAAGTGGAAAAACAATTATGCCCGCACCTCCATTCTTTATGCCAGTGGGGCGCTTTCACGCTCCATTGATATGAAAGCTTCACCAGAACAGGTGATTGTGGGGAGTGGGTTGGTTTATGCGCGGATTCATCAATTAGGTGGGGTTATTCGCCCGAAAAATGGCAAGACACTGCGCTTTTTTCTTAAAAGCGGTAATGCACACCGCTTTGTTTGTGTGCATCAAGTGACCATGCCGGCACGCCCTTATTTGGGGCTTTCAGAGCACAATAAAGTGGAAATTGTCAAAGCGACAGAAGACTGGCTGGAAAGGGT
>NZ_JBHIRH010000129.1:0-965 GCF_042196945.1 Bartonella sp. AA81SXKL
CCTTACAAGATTGTGGTCTTGGGTATTAATGAAACCTATATCACACCAGCCATACAGGAGATTATTGCCAATGAAAACCGTGAAATTGATTTAGATGATGCGGCAAAAATTATTGGCTGTTATAGAGCACTTACCAAAATAGATAAGCAAGCGGCTGTTGATGATGATGATACAGAGCCCATGCAATGTGCTTTAGCTTTTTGCAAAGACATTAACACCTCTCAATATATAACAAAGCTCTTTAATAAAATTATCAAATCTCATATTGATGATTTCCTTCAAACCGTTCCCTTTCTAAACTGTGAAGTAAGACATATTGACGGAACGCAAAGCGTCAAAAAACGCAATGAGGAATTGGATTGGCTTAAAGAAGATGCGGGGCAAAACGTTTGTCGGATCTTAAGCAATGTTCGGTGTCTTTCAGAAGGGATTGATGTCCCTGCTCTTGATGCCATCATGTTTTTACACCCGCGCAATAGCCAAGTGGATGTGATACAGGCAGTAGGGCGTGTGATGCGTCGTGCTCCAAATAAAAAAACGGGCTATATCATTTTACCCATTATCATTCCTTCACACTTAGAAGCCAAAAAGGCTTTAAAAAACAATAAGAGATACCGTGTTGTTTGGCAAGTTTTGCATGCTTTACATTCTCATGACGAAAGGCTTGCTCGGACAATTAATCAGATGTCTTTAGGACAAGATAGCAGCCATACGATTGAAATTATAGAGATTAAACGAGCCAATGAATTAAAAGAGCTTACCACAACGGTTGATGAGATCTCGATACCATCCAAAACAGAAAGTTCTGGACGTGTCATTGGAACATCAGAAAGCAAATCTCAATCGGTATCTGGAGGACAAGGAGACCTATTCCGCCGTTCTGAATTTTTTGATTTTGTCAAAGCCATTTTTCTGGATAGTTTTAAAATCACGGATTATTGGGGCATTTGGGCGAACAATGTTGC
>NZ_JBHIRH010000130.1:0-962 GCF_042196945.1 Bartonella sp. AA81SXKL
TAGGAGGCAATTGACCTGGATCACCAAGAACAAGAATTGGTGTCCGAAAACTCATTAAATCACGGGCTAATTGTTCATCTACCATCGAACACTCATCAACAATAATGAGCTTCGCTTGTGCAGCCGCACTTCTTCGATTTAATGCAAATGTCGGTGCAATAGACTTTTTTCCGGTGACTTCATCGGAAACTTCTTCCTCCCCACGCGGGCAATAAATCAGTGAATGAATAGTACAAGCATTGCTTGCACCTTTAGAACGCAAAACCTGAGCCGCCTTACCTGTGAACGCAGTAAATTGGACAGAGCCATCAACCGTTTCTGCAAAATAACGAGCAAGTGTCGTCTTCCCTGTTCCTGCATAGCCAAAGAGACGAAAAAGTGGAGAACGCCCCTCCTTCAACCACGCAGAGACAGCCTTCAATGCATTATCCTGTTCCGGTGAAAACTGCATAATTTATCAAAATAAGATTCGTATAAAAAGAGCAAGCACTTAACACCCCCCACTATTAAGAAAAATCCTACTCCCCAAAAAATCTTTGTCATTAGGAATTTTTGATACATGAGTATTCTCCCATTTTCACAGCATAATCATCACCCCTCCTACCCGTGAAATTTTCGCACAAAACGCTTTCACATTCTCAATCTTGCCCCATGCAAAACTTGTATCACATACCTTAATCAAAACTCATTCTTATTGAACAAAACACCTTATTCTACAGCAAAACAATATGAACAGCCAAATCACTATATGCAATAAACTTAAAACAACCTACATATTGAGCTTCTGTTGAATCATATTCAAAGTAAAAAAAGTCACTAAAGCAAAAGTTTAAATCCGTGTTATCGTAATTGCAAACTCCTTAAACCAAACATTGTCCTTCAGCGGAAATAGCATTGGCAACTGCTTCATCATGAGCCTCGTCAGGTAATAGCATATCATTATGTGCACACCCAGATGGGAT
>NZ_JBHIRH010000131.1:0-961 GCF_042196945.1 Bartonella sp. AA81SXKL
TCTGTCACAGATTGCAACCGTGCATGCTGAATATCAAGGGCATTGGTGCTTTGAAAGTCTAAACCGCCATAAGTCAATTCGCTCCCCGAAACATCAATATGATCCCCCTTTAAATACAGCGTTTGAGGCGTGTAAATATGAGAACAATTCTTGCTTAAATCGAGAGTGTTTGCTGTCAACCTCACATCCCCCATGGCAGACAGCACATTCTCAACACTAATCCCTCCAGATCCCGATGTCAGTGTTGTGCTGCCATAGCCAATAACCTGATCATAATAAATGTCGTTGCCAGCAAAAAGGGCAATATTTTCACCACTGATAATATGTCCAACCTTTATCCCCCTTTGTGCCCTAATCGAAAGCGAGCCCTTCTCATGCAAAATAAGTTTGCCAAAAACACTCGATTGGACAAAATCTCCCCCTGTCATCAGTGTGCCAGCCTCAAGGTTCCTGACCTTTAAAACAGCATCTCCACCCGTCATCAGAGAAGAAAAATCAACCGCTCCACCATCAATATCTACCCTGCCATAAGCAATCAGTTGTCCAAAATGAACTCCAGCATCCGGTTGGGTATGAATAGCAACATTATCATGAGATTGAAGAAATTGAGAAACCGAAATCCCCTGAGGAGAAACCAGAGTGATCTCTCCCGCTCCATAAATGCTTTCCGCAGCTATCACACCTCCCACACTTTGGAGATCAACACCCCCATGGCTGCCCAAAACAAGCTTCCCAGCAGCCCCCGTTGCTGCCATATCAACCCCACCGGCTAAAAGATGCGCCCTGATATCACCACCGGCATGTGCTTTTAAATTGCCCCCAGACAAAATAGTGCCACCAATGGTCAGATCACCGCCCGTTGCAAACGCTATATCAGCACCTGCCCCTAGCCCAGAGACTTTGATGGCTTCGCGTGAAAACAGCTGCATGTTGCCTACAGATGTCGTTTGCCCGGCCATGC
>NZ_JBHIRH010000132.1:0-960 GCF_042196945.1 Bartonella sp. AA81SXKL
ATGCGAGGGCGCTCGCAACCGGCAGGGGAGCTTGAAGTGAAAGCTAAAAATCCACACTTTAACGACATTTCGATAGGCAGAAAAATTCGCTTTAAAAGAACAATGCTGGGAATGTCGCAAAAGAAATTAGGCAGTCAGTTAGGGGTGACTTTTCAACAAATCCAAAAATATGAAAAAGGCTCTAATCGTATAGGAGCTGGGCGTTTACAGGAGATTGCCGACATTCTTAATGTTCCCATTTCCTTTTTTATTCTGGTCTCTCAACAAAAGAAGACGTCTTGTATTGCTGTGATGAAGGGATCGCAAGTAAAGAAGAGCACATCCTTTTGAAAAGTTTTAGAGAGCTCAAACCTAAAAAGCAGAAAGCAATTTTGTGTTTGATTGTCTCATGAGATAAAAACACTGTTTTAAATTTTATTGCTGGTCTCCAGAAATTATTTTATGAACAAGCACTAGGGTTCTCGTCGTACAGTGTGGTTGAATGGTGAAACCCAAAGCCTGAAAATCCAAGATGAAACATTAGCCTGCTTTATAAGTATCGCGAGATTCCGGGAGTTTTTGCTATGTCCAGGTGCGCTCTAGCACTAAAAGCAAAAAAAGCTGATTCGAACTCAGTACTTTCAGACTCCCGGAATACGCATAAGAGGCGCTCGCAACCGGCAGGGGAGCTTGAAGTGAAAGCTAAAAATCCACACTTTAACGATATTTCGATAGGCAGAAAAATTCGCTTTAAAAGAACAATGCTTGGAATGTCGCAAAAGCAATTAGGCAGCCAGTTAGGGGTGACTTTTCAACAAATCCAAAAATATGAAAAAGGCTCTAATCGTATAGGAGCTGGGCGTTTACAGGAGATTGCCGACATTCTTAATGTTCCCATTTCCTTTTTTATTCTGGTCTCTCAACAAAAGAAGACGTCTTGTATTGCTGTGATGAAGGGATCGCAAGTAAAGAAGAGCACAT
>NZ_JBHIRH010000133.1:0-960 GCF_042196945.1 Bartonella sp. AA81SXKL
AAAACTGGCCCGTGGAACACCAACACCTTTGAGAAGCTTCTTGCCAAGACCTTCATAATCTATGAGATAGCGCATCGCCAAACGTACTTTTTCCTTAGCAAAAATAGGATTTGTCATATTAAATCCCCAGTACATCATGGATGGCTCTAACACTTCTTCGATTTTAACATCTGTTGTTTTTTGCAGATCTGCAAGATCTTCAGGGGTCAAATCACGAGCAACATCAATATCATGTTTTTGCAACAACAAACGTTGTGTTCCGGGCTCTGCAACATGGCGAATTAAAATCTGCTTCAGTTTAGGCGCTTGTCCCCAATAGTGAGAGCTTGCACGCAACAAAAGAGCTTCTCCAGGGCGCCAACTTTTTAACTGATAAGGACCAACACAAGCAGCATGACTTTTCAAATACTGATTTCCAAAATCGCCATCTTTTTCGTGTTTCATAATTGTCTTACGATCAAGCAAAGCTGTTGCCGGACTTGCAACAATATTATTAAGAATGAGCTCTGCTGGATAAGGCTTATCAAATTTCATTACCACCGTTTTTTCATCAACAGCTTGCAAAGCATCATCAACATTTTGCTCTGTAATACCATATTCATTAAAAATTGCCGCATTACCCATCTTCAATTTGACAATCCGCTTCATACTCCAAAGAAGATCATTGGCATTGGCTGATCTGCCATTATTAAACTTCAAACCATCACGCAAATGAAAAGTAATCACCGTACTGTGATCATCACCTGAAACATCCCAATGTGTTGCTAAAGACGGAACCATTTTAGCAGGATCATCTGTCGCAGTACTGACCAAATTATCACAAACATTGCGAACAATTTCACTTCCATAAACATCATTAAGTTGTGCGGGATCAAATGTACTAATTGCATCAAGATTCCAAGCCATCACAAGGGTATCAGCCGGTGTTTTTGCTGAAGCTTGTTGTGCAACCATCGCCAA
>NZ_JBHIRH010000134.1:0-957 GCF_042196945.1 Bartonella sp. AA81SXKL
CGCATTCAAAAACAAAGCGGTGGTGAAATACAACAAACCGCGCCTATTGATAAGGTGAAAACAACAGTACACAATATTTATCCTAATGCTACATTCGATCAAATAGAAGTTGTTGGTCCCAAAATTTCAGGTGAACTTGCTACAGCTGCTTTTACTGCGGTTATTCTTGCGGCAATTGCCATGTCTCTTTATATATGGTTACGCTTCGAATGGTTTTTTGCAGTTGGGGCAATTGTAACGCTCATCCTAGACACCACAAAAATGATTGGCTTTTTTGCTTTATTTCAGTTTGATTTCAATTTAACTGCCATCGCCGCTCTTTTAACGATTGTTGGTTATTCCATAAATGATAAAGTAGTGGTTTATGATCGAATGCGCGAAAATATGCGCCTTTATAAAAAAATGTCACTACGTGAACTAATTGATCTTTCAATTAATCAAGTTCTTATACGCTGTCTCTTTACATCCGCTACCACAGTTCTCGCTATGCTCCCTATGGCATTATGGGGCGGAAGCGCTGTTTATAATTTTGCATTTCCTATGGTATTTGGAATTATTATTGCAACATCGTCTTCAATCTTTATTGCTGCTCCTATTTTACTACTACTTGGGAATTGGTGGCGTAAAAGAAATAATCACACAAACACGACACTACAATAAAAATGCCACGTTAATTCATATATGAAATACCATTCCTCTTTTCTTATAAAAAAAGCTATAGTCGCTTTAATGAATTCATTTTTTTGAAAAAGTCATAAATATTATGCTCCATGATACGCCACTTATTACAACAATCGTTGCAGGTTTATGCTTAGCATTTCTTTTAGGAATGATTGCCAGTCGTTTGCGTATCTCACCACTTGTGGGATACTTATTAGCTGGTGTTATTGTAGGACCAAACACAGGCGGTTTTAGAATAGATTCCGGTATTATCAACCAACTTGCTGAAATTGGTGT
>NZ_JBHIRH010000135.1:0-945 GCF_042196945.1 Bartonella sp. AA81SXKL
AGGATATGATTAATCAATTTGCATGCGCAACAGATGATCATCAATGGATCCACGTAGATGAGGAAAAGGCTAAAAAAACGCATTTCGGTGGCACTATTGCTCATGGGTTTTTAACATTATCACTTTTGTCTACGCTAGCTTATGAGGCACTACCGGAGTTGGAAGGTACAACAATGGGCATTAATTATGGTTTTGATAAAGTACGCTTTATGAGTCCCGTTAAAACAGGCACACGGGTACGTGCGCGTTTTGTTTTAAATGATGCCGAGATTCGTCCTTCTGGACGGGTGGTTTTTCATTATGGAGCTACGATGGAAATTGAACAATTAAAAAAACCAGCTCTTACTGCCCAGTGGCTTGTGGTTGCTATGGTTGGAGAGAAGTACATAAATTCTTAAATTGTTTTAATGTTGTGTTTTATCCACTTTTTGTGCAATTGTTTCAGAAGACCCTTAAGGGAATAATATGAAGAGTGATCAAAAGGATATAACTATTGTCATAATGGAGGTATTATAACGCTGATAGCCATAGCGGATTGCCATATCTCCCAAACCACCTCCGCCGAGATATCCAGCAAGTGAAGTGGCTCCGATAAGAGAAATTACCATAACAGTAAAACCGTTAATCAGACTAGGGAGCGCTTCAGGGACAAGAACATGCCTGATAATTTGAAGTCGACTTGCTCCCATGGAACGCGCAGCTTCAATCAAGCCATTTTCGACAGTTTTAAAAGAGAGTTCTGCCATTCGTGCATAAAAAGGAATAGCTGAAATGGTGAGAACAAAAATCACCGAAGACATTCCTACACCTCTTCCTACAACTATACGGGTAAGAGGGAGAAGATAAAATGCGAGAATAATAAAGGGAATGGCACGAATACTATCAATCATGATACTCAGAGGGCGATTGATGAGATATGAGGCAAGAATTCCTCCACGTGCAGTT
>NZ_JBHIRH010000136.1:0-945 GCF_042196945.1 Bartonella sp. AA81SXKL
GTGATAGGTCAGTTAAGAAAATGATTTAGAAATTGAAAGAAAAGATGGAGCCGTAAGATACTGATGACATCACGGAATGCAGGAGAAGGGAACAATGAAGAGTTTTTTATATCCTTTGTTTGTGTTGTTTGCAGAGCTATGATTTTTGCTCTTTCGTTAAGAAGGTGCATTCATGAGTCAAAGGTAGCATTTTGTTGCAGTGACGGTGGTGTTATTATTGCAGTGTATAACACTATTATAACATGTTCGAAATTCTATAGCAAAATGGTAAGGGAATTGAAAAAAGTGATAAAACCATGCCTCAGAGCGCTTGAGAGATTCTTAAAAATGGAGCAGTTATGAGATCTAGGAAAAGAAGCCTCGTTTGAACGATCTTTAAGAGGTAAACAGACAAGGATAAGTTGGCCTATGGGGGTAAGTTTGTTACGGAGAGATAAGTCTGTGAAGGGTAAATTCGTCATTACGGAGGAAGCTTTCATAGGACTAAATATGCGGATTGATGGAGGCGCAGTTATGAGGTTCGTTATGGAAGAAGTAAGAGGAAAATAAAGGGGAAAGTGCAGTTTCTGCTCGGGATTTATATTTTCTTTCGTTTAAAAAACAAGGGTGTTTTCGTTGAAAAATTATACATTGAAAAATAATAAAAAAGCGTCTCTCAAGTTTCTTATCACGCTCTCTATATTCCTCATTATAATGGTTGTAGGGTCTCCTGTTTTGGCAATGTCTCTCATGCATATATTGAGTGAAACACAGATGTTGGGTGGAGTCAGATGGAATGGTATTGGTTATCTGATATTTTTCCTCCCGGTTTTTCTCTGGGCCTGTATTTTTGTACCCCTCCCTATCTTGTGGGGGATAAACCGTTTGCGAGATCGTAAATTGAAAAAAAATATTCAGAAGCTGGAAGAAGCAATCTGTACAGGAGCTAAAATAAGCCGTTTACAG
>NZ_JBHIRH010000137.1:0-944 GCF_042196945.1 Bartonella sp. AA81SXKL
TGGGAAAGCAGTGTGTAAACGGTAAGTCTGGAGGAACAACAGCTGTTGGAAAGAATTTTATTACGGCGACAGGAGGACATGGTGGTGGGGGTGCTTCTGCCTATCAATCTCACACGGGATTTGGTGGTGGTACGACTACCTACTATTCAGGCGGTGGCGGTGCTGGAGGAACAGGTGGAAACTTTGGCTTGGCAACGGATGAGCACCTAGGACTTGCTAAAGGCGGGAATGGTTATGCTGGAACAAGCGGAATTACGAGTAAGACAAGCGGTAACGGAGGTGATGCTGGGGGTGATACATCAAGAGGTGGCGCTGGAGGGATAGGACAAGGTTCCTATAGTTCAGGAAAAGCAGGGCGTGGTTTTGGTGGTGGTGGTGCTGGCTCTCATGGAGATTCCTCTCCAAGCGGTGCTGGAGCCGATGGTGCTGTCCTTATAAGGTTATGGAAAGAATAAATGGATGCACAAGTAACCAAGATACGACAGAAGTCAAATGGATAGCTGTTCTATAAGCAGGCTTATATGTTTTTAAGTCCTTTTATCGCTCTTTAAAAGCCCTTTGAAAGGGCTTTTTTTGACTGACAGTGTCAGGCTTATGGAGCATGGTGATGGTTGTTATTCTCTCTTCATTGATTTGGAGAGCAAGATGGCAATAGAATTTAATCATGGGATTCGCATTGTAGAGGCTGGTGAGGATTCCCGTCCTTTAGCAACATTTGATCAGACCGCCATTGGGGCGGTTGTTACAGCCCCTGATGCTGACAACCAAGTTTTTCCCCTCAACGAGCCTGTATTGGTCTTCACCCATGATACAGAAAAAATCCAAAAGCTTGGGACAAGAGGCACGGCTCTTGATGTTATTAATGCTGTGTGCGCACAGGGGATTGAGGCACAAATTATCCTTGTGCGTGTGGAAGAAAAATCAACCATTGCTGAGACACAAAC
>NZ_JBHIRH010000138.1:0-289 GCF_042196945.1 Bartonella sp. AA81SXKL
AAGTTTCGGCAAGCTTTTGACCGTCTTTTTCAAAATCGAGACTGAGCTGGAAAGTACTCTCTAATTGCATATCATGAAGATATACAGATTGTCCGTTGCCATCTGGTAATTCAAGTGTTTGTTCAGCAATGACTCTAAATCCCATATTTTCAAGGAGTGGTACGCGTTTGGAAAGAGCTAGTGCTTCGTAGCGGTGAAAGAGTCGGAGAGAAATACTTTGTTTTTCTTTATTGTAGGTATTATAAAACGTAACAAAAAGCGGTTTTTTATCATGAAGACTTAAAATATG
>NZ_JBHIRH010000138.1:364-931 GCF_042196945.1 Bartonella sp. AA81SXKL
TGGCTAAGCGCGTTTGTTGTTCTGTTATTTTGCGGGTAAGAGCTATGGTTTGAACACTCTCTTCCCAACTTTGGGCTATAAAACGTACATGCTGTTCAAGTTTGGTGCGCTCAATAAGAGGAGCACTTTCACTCCCTTTGCGGTGGATGATATAATAAACACGTGTGAGTGTGCTTTCCAAAAATAGCGGATGAGATTCAAAAAAATCACCATTATAGAGCTTAACAAAATATTCGCCAATTTTTTCGCGAACGTTGCTACTATATTGATCACGGGGTACATAGACAAGTATCGAAACAAAGCGTCCAAAAGAATCCGTATGAGCAAGCACGCGCAAACGTGGACGTTCATCTAATTGCATGATGAGTTTGGCATTTTCTGTCAATGTGTCAATGTCAGAGCGAAATATTTCATCTCTTGGATAGGTTTCTAAAACACTGATGAGTGCTTTTCCAGAATAGTCGGCACTATTATGTCCAAGGCGTTGAATGATAGTTTTGGCTTTTTCTTTTAAGAAAGGAATTTGCAAAATAGAGCGCGTATAAGCTGAGGAGGTAAATAGCCCTA
>NZ_JBHIRH010000139.1:0-612 GCF_042196945.1 Bartonella sp. AA81SXKL
TGCTTTACGTACCCTTAATCCTGAGGACCTTATTACTGAAAACAAGAATTGGGGTAGTCTTATAAAAGGTGGTTATCATTCTGTTGATAACAGTTGGCATATAGATCAAGCTATTGCATTGCGGAATAAGCAAACATTCGTGCTTTTTCAAGGATCTCATGTGGAAGGGCATGAACGTAAGAATATGGGAACTGTAGAAGGCTATGAAGAGCGTACACGTAAAAACCCTGCTCAGTTTGACAAAAATAATTTGCTTTTTAAAATTCATCAATATTTCAATGGCAATCACCGTTTTGGTTTAACCGCAGAACGTTTTAATTACAATATCAATACGCATTCATTGAATGCATCTACAAGGTATGCTCCAGGTTCTGTTTATGATCAGGATAACAAGCGTCGTGAGCGTTTTTCTTTGTCTTATAATTATAATGGCAATGAAGACGCACTTTTTGATGCATTTTCTGGGCAGCTTTATTGGCAAAAACAAATCAGTCGTCATATCATGAATGGATTTCGTGTTAAAGCGCCTGAAGGGGATTATTTAAGAGATAATTTCTTACGTGATACCAGTTACGGTTTCAATACTCATGCTCTCAAAAAAATGAATATTGG
>NZ_JBHIRH010000139.1:684-929 GCF_042196945.1 Bartonella sp. AA81SXKL
ATCTATTAGGTAAAGACAATTGTCATTTGAAAGAATATGCACAGGGATGTGCCTTTTTGCCTGCTAATCGATCAGATTCACCGGATACAAACAGCTACAATTTTGGTTTTGCTTTGGAAAATCAAATTGGCTTTGCCGATGATCATTTCCGCGTGGCACCTGGGGTTCGTTATGATTGGTATAAGCACATTCCTCAAAAAACATCCTCTTATGAAAAAGCTCTCATTTCTGACAAATATCCTCCA
>NZ_JBHIRH010000140.1:0-925 GCF_042196945.1 Bartonella sp. AA81SXKL
GGCGATATGGTTGATGCCATTTGCTGGAGATACTATGCAAAGGGTCAACAAGCCCTTGCTGTTGAACGCGTTTATGCAGCAAATTTTGGTCTTGCAGACCATGGACCTATCTTAAAAGCAGGCATCACAATCGTTTTGCCAACCCTCCCCTATCCTAAAGCCACACCGGTGATTAGAATTTGGGGTAGCAAATCATGAAACCTTTTTGCATGGTTCTGGCAAATGGAGAAGACATCACAAAAACTCTTATGGATTATGTTTTGTCGATTGAAATTACCGATGAAGCAGAACACAAAAGTGATCGTATCACTATAGAGCTTGATGACCGTGCGCGTGACAGTGATAACGGCTTTCTTGATATTCCTCTTATCGGGACAGTTATTTCCATAACACTTGGCTATGAAGGCGGGAAAAATCGCGATATGGGAGCCTATCTGATAGACGAAATTTCTGTAAGCAGCCCACCGCAAAGCTTAAGTGTTACAGGACGCGCCGCATCAATGAACACGTCTTACAGAACCCCCAAAAGCCAATCCTATCACCAACAAACCCTTGGCAGTATTGTTCAAGAGATAGCAGAGCGCAATGGCTATACACCAAAAGTTGATCCTTCTCTTGCAAAAATCGTTGTGCGTCACATTGACCAAACAGCTGAAAGCGATATGGCTTTTGCTACGCGCCTTGCAGAAGAGTATGATGCGGTAGCAAAACCCGTTGATGGCAAGCTTGTTTTGGCTAAACGGGGGGAAGGTAAAGCCATCACCGGTGAAACACTCCCTATTGTTGTTATTCATGAGAAACATTGTACCTCTTGGGATTTTAAATACAGCGCACGAGATGAAGCAGGTGCAGCCAATGGCTTAGAAACAGATGTGGGGGACGACCAAAAAGCCGCGGCTGATGCACGAGAACCAGAAGAGATTGA
>NZ_JBHIRH010000141.1:0-921 GCF_042196945.1 Bartonella sp. AA81SXKL
CAAGAAATTTTTTCCTTGTTCTTACGTACGTACAACAACCACCAAAACCACCTTCGCCGCCAGTGCCACCATAAAGACTATCCCTCCCAGCATCGCCGCCACCCCAAGCCCATATCTCAAGTTCTGTCTCATCAGTAACACCTTCTGGCCAAGGAATGTCTCCACTTTCTGTTATAAGGATTTCAACAGGTTTTCTATATCCACTATCATTGCTACCATTATCATTTAGGCTATTGGCTTTGATTGAAGCCATGAGGTTGGCTGGTGAGATAAGTGCGTCTATTGTTTTTGTTCCATCAATCCAGTCTTGTTTGGCAAGAGGTTGAATGAGATCAACTTTTTTCTCTACACTGTGCGCTACATCTTGCGCTTTATTAGCTGCTGTTTGTGCAGTGGTAGCAATAGCTTTTGCATCCGTAGCATTTTTTTGTGCAACACTCGCCGTATCTAATACACTCTCTGCTGCCTCTTTTGCTTTAGTTGCTGTATGTGTCCCTTGTTGTGCACTTTCCTGTGCATGTTGCACATCATTTTCAATTTTATCAATTTTTGCAATCTGTGCACGTTCTTGAGGGGTTAAAATAAGGTGCTCATTCCCCTCTTTCATATTCTCCATATCAAATACATCTTTTTCTATTTTATCTGGATCATAGACTGATTTTAACATACCAAAAGACTTTGATATGGCAAAATAACTGATGGTATTTTTGAGATCTACCGGAGATATAGGATAATAAACACCTTCACTTCCTTTATACCATTTTTCTATTGTTGGCTGGGTAGAACTTAGCCACCGAAGCTTTGATCTTTCTTCTTCAGTCAAAATCTTTTTGGTAGGACCCTCATGCATATTTTCCATGGAAAACACATTTGATCTCACATTATCGGGATCATATGTAACCGCACTCATATCACCAATTC
>NZ_JBHIRH010000142.1:0-353 GCF_042196945.1 Bartonella sp. AA81SXKL
CAAAGACAGTGGAATACCAAATTTATTTTCAGATTTCCCCGTTGTAATTTTTCTATGAGTCCTTGCATCTACATCTGGATTAATGCGCAATGAAACGCGTGCTGTTTTTGAAAGCGCAACAGCACATACCGAAAGTTGTTCAAGTTCAGGCTCTGATTCAACGTTAAAACAGTAAATATCGTGTGCAAGAGCAAAATCTATCTCCTTTACTGTTTTGCCAACACCAGAATAAACAATACGATGAGCAGGAATACCAGCAGCAAGTGCGCGTCGCAATTCACCTTCTGAAACCACATCAGCTCCCGCTCCGTTTGCCGCTAAAAGCCGTAACACTGCTTGATTAGAATTAGCCT
>NZ_JBHIRH010000142.1:427-917 GCF_042196945.1 Bartonella sp. AA81SXKL
CTGGCTGAATAACAATAAAAAGGTGTTCCCACATCCTGCGCCAATGCAGAAAGAGAAAGACCTTCAGCGTGAAGGACACCCTGATTATAAGAAAAAAAACGCATAAAAACCTCTACTGTATCAATCGGTCGAGAATAAAAGGTTTATCTAATTTGTTTTTGGAAGAAAATGTCTCTTGCGTCGTTTTCTCTATCATTGAAGAAGGCAATTCTAAGGCACCTTTCCGTCCGCATCCAACGACAACAACACTCCAAAAAAGGACAATCATCAAACTCTTTACAATAATCTTCATATGCCTTCTTTTCTCATATCGGTCTCTTTTTTTATTGTTTGGTTAAAATCAAACCATTCAAATGATGATAAGACGTTTCTCCAACCAAGCAATTTGACGAAAGTCTTTTGAATACACCATAGACAAACACTCTGCTACAAAATCAATCAATTTGTTCAACAAGACCACAAATATTCATAAAAACATTTTCGGCTTTTA
>NZ_JBHIRH010000143.1:0-911 GCF_042196945.1 Bartonella sp. AA81SXKL
CCAACAGTGGTTTGTTTGCCGTCACTCACATAGCCTAATAGATCGGATGCAACTAAAACATTAAAGGCTGGTCCATAGAGATTGATAGTCGTGTTTTTGTTAGCTATCCCGTGCACACCTTGTTGTTGAAAAGAATACAGCATATTCCCCAATGTCATGCTACCGCGACTATGGGCATAAAGTTCTAACCCTGTATTACCATAGCGAGACATCAGATCTTTTGCTTCTTGTGTTGAATTGGTCAAACCCCAAAAGTTATTTTCCAGTAACTTCTGATACCCCGCTACCAGAAGTTCTGAGAGAGCCGTATCGGCTTGTGGAAACACCACAAAATAAAGCGGTTCATTTTTATTAACAGCATGTTGCTCGGCATAAACAGCAGCTTCCTCTGGGGGTGTAAAGATGCCATTGAACGACACATGCACCTTGCCATCAGAACCGGCTTGCAAATGTTCCTTCTCCTCAGCCGTTAAAGAATGAGATTTCGGAATTTTTTGTCCACGAGCGTTTTTGATATACTGTCCATTTTTATCTGTCTTATAGATGATATGTCCCTGTTCATCACGCTCCACCACGGCGATGGGATGTTCTTTGATAAACATGGTTTTGTAAGCTTCATTGCTAACTTTAAACCCTTCTTCCAGCAATTGTGTCGCCATTTCACGGTTTTCATGGACGATTTGTTCCAGCTTGGCAACATCAAGCTGTTGTACCCCCTTATGGGCGTTGGCAGTATCGCGGTTAAGGGAGGCGATTACTTGTTCCACATCTTGCCCTGTCAACGCCTTTTGCTCAACCTCATCTGTCAGGATGATGGTGCCATTGCTGATAGCAGCTTTGGTTTGCCCTTCCTCTGAATCTTTGGCTTTTGCATGATCTAAGACATTTTTGGCGATGTTTTTCGCAAGACC
>NZ_JBHIRH010000144.1:0-906 GCF_042196945.1 Bartonella sp. AA81SXKL
GTCCCTGATGATGTGTTGTCCCTTGCAACCATTACCAACAATTGGCTTGAAACGCCGGTTGTGGTCAATGATGGCACACGGGTTGCCCCCTATGATGAAATGTGGCGCTATTTTCAACGGGTGCTTTCGCTTGACCGTCTCATGCAATTAGAGCGTATTAAAAGCAATGTAGACTCTAAAGAGCCTGTTGCCAAAAAAGGCATGTTCGCTGATCCCTTTCTTGATGACTCTTACAGAGATGAAGGCTTTCAACAAACGGGGGCTGTAGGCAACGGCATTTTACAACTCGCCATTGACCCAACATTCTATACTACTCCTTTAAAAGCGCCTGTCACCCTTGACTGGACAAATGAAGTGATCATTGCGCAAGAGTTGACAACGGCTTGCGAAAAGATCAACCCCTATCAAAATTTTGCACCCCTGCCTGGTACAGTAACCCTTGAACCCGCAACAGACTTCTGGCATGAACAGCGCACCGATTGGCTCTCTGGTGTCACCAATCAAATCATTATGGGAAAACATCGCGGCAGTACCATACGTAGAACAGAAGTAAGCGATAATTTCATCAACACACACCAAGAACAAATCGACTTTTTAAGACAAATTACCCTTCACTTTAAAATTGAAGGTTTTGGCAGTAGCGAAATCTTGGAAAGTCTTACCTTTGATGGTGTGAATGTTTTACCAAAGAGTCTCCTTATTGCCGATAGCAAGGGCACCCTTGAGGGCGCTTTCACGATTCCACAAAATATTACGGCTGGTACAAAAAATGTTGTGGCACGGGGGAAAGGGGGCACCATTGCAACGGGACTTTTTACCGGTCAAGGTCTGATTGATGTGAAAGTGATGCGGCGCACCACCACGGTGAAGATCTGGACGCAAGTGGACCCACAAGCGCAAGTCTTT
>NZ_JBHIRH010000145.1:0-897 GCF_042196945.1 Bartonella sp. AA81SXKL
TCTGCGGATGCACGCCCTGAAATCCGTGCGATTATTACGCGTGCTTTTAATACGGATAAAGAAGGCAAGGTGAATCGGGGCGAGATCTTTATGCTGTTGCGTTTGGATATTGATGATCCACGCTGGAAAGAGGCGATGCGTGCCATTCGTGAAGCGATCCGTGTGACGACATCTAAGGAATATGTGCGTTTTTATGAGCGTGATAGCCTAGAAAGCGCTTGGCGTGCTGTGACCATTGATCTGGCGAAGACATGAGGGGGGTGAGATGTCTTTAGCTGTCCTTCATATGGGAAAACGCGCGTTAGGTCTTGATGATGAGACCTATCGCGCACTGCTCTATCGCTTGACAGGCAAGCAATCGGCGAAAGATTTGAATTTTTCAGAAAAGCACTTGGTTATCGCTGAAATGAAAGCGTTTGGTTTTAAGCCGAATGGGAAGCGTTTAGAGGGTAAATATGCCAAGAAGCTCCAGGCGCTTTGGATTGCTGGGTGGAATCTTGGCATTATTCGTGATCGTTCAGACAAGGCGTTGCTTGCCTTTGTGAAAAGACAGACAGGGATTGATCATATTCGCTTTTTACGCGATAGCGATGATGCATGCAGAGCTATTGAGGCGTTGAAAGGTTGGTTGCAGCGTGAGGGTGGGGTTGACTGGAAAGGGAAAAACCGCGAAGATTCATGGAGGAATAAACCAAGCATTTCCATTTTGTGTGCCCAATGGAAGTGTTTGAATCCCGATGCTGTGTTTGATCTTGGGGCTTTTCACCAAAGTGTTATGGCGTTAAGTGGTAAAGCTTTGGGTGAGATGAGTGGGGGCGATTTTAGAGAAGTGATGAATGTTTGGGGGCGGAAAATCCGTAAAGGTGTTAAAAGCGAGGGGTAAGCATGTATGCAAGA
>NZ_JBHIRH010000146.1:0-895 GCF_042196945.1 Bartonella sp. AA81SXKL
GGCCTATGTTTCACTGCCAGGAGGATGCGCTATCGGAACAAGACCCGTTGATTTTATCCTCGAGGGGCTCAAAACTTTAGGCGCACGTATTACTATCGAAAATGGATATGTCCATGCTAAGGTCCCAAAAGGATTAAAAGGTGCGCACTATCGTTTTCCTAAAGTCACTGTCGGCGGAACACATGTTATGATCATGGCTGCTGTAACCGCAAATGGAAAAACCGTCCTCGAAAATGCTGCTTGTGAACCTGAAGTGACAAACCTTGTTCAAGCCCTTAATGCAATGGGCGCAAAAATAACCGGTGAAGGAACAACAATTCTTACCATCGAAGGCGTTCAAAAACTTAACGGAGCAAGAATATCTGTCATCCCTGACCGAATTGAAGCCGGAACTTATGCAATGGCTGTTGCTATGACTGGGGGGGATGTGATGCTCAAAAATGCTAACCCTCACCATCTTACACAAGTGCTTGAGATCCTCCAAAAAACTGGACTTGATATCGAAATCAAACCTCAAGGAATTCATCTTAAAAGAAATTTACGCCAAACAAAAATAATGCCCGTTGATATTAAAACAGGTCCTTATCCGGCTTTTCCAACGGATCTCCAAGCCCAATTCATGGCTCTGATGACCCGCGCTCAGGGAATCTCTCATATTACCGAAACAATTTTCGAAAATCGCTTTATGCATGTGCAGGAACTCAATCGTTTGGGTGCGCAAATAAAGCTCGATGGTCAGACGGCAACCGTCTTTGGAACAGAGCACCTACAAGGTGCGCCGGTAATGGCAACCGATTTGCGTGCTTCTGTCTCTCTTGTGATTGCTGCACTCGCTGCAAAGGGAAAAACGACCGTTAATCGCGTGTATCATCTTGATCGTGGGTTTGAAAGGTTG
>NZ_JBHIRH010000147.1:0-890 GCF_042196945.1 Bartonella sp. AA81SXKL
GGCAATAATATCACCCTATCGGAAAGCTATGATACCTCTCATGCACAAGAAAAGCATGAAAAGTTCTTTGCTGGTGTGACAGGTTCTGTCAATGTTGGTATTCTTGGTACGGTACAAGATATAAGGGATGCAGTAAAGCGAGCTAAAAATAAGGATAACAAACACCACATTATTAATGGTTTGCTTGGCGGTTTAAAAGGTTATGATCTCTATAACAAAGGCAAAGGTCTTTACAATGGGATGCAGGGTGGAGCAACCAAAGATGACCTTCTTAATATGGCGGATGTTTCAACCAGCATTACGGTAGACTTTAAAGCTGAAAAGGCAGAGGCATCTTCTCAAGTTTCCACCGCGGTGACCACAACAATAGAAGGTGGGCGTTCTATCAACATGCATGCCAACAATGGGAGTATCCATGGTGTTGGCGCTGATCTTATCGCTGGCACAAACTCTCTGAACAATGATGAACAGAGCGGAAATATTAATTTGGAAGCAGGACAAGATATCACCTTTGAAAGTGCGCAAAATAGGCAAAACACGCAAAACCATTCGCAAAATATTTCTGTAAATGTTGGTGTTGGCTACGGTTATGGGAGTGGCGGTTCAGGCTGGAGGGGCAATGCTTCTTTTGGAAAAGGAAAAGGCTCCAGTGAACAGGTACACCAGAAGAACAGCCATATTATAGGCACGGGCACTGTTCATAGCAACAGTGGGGGAAACACCACACTAGCGGGGGGTGTGGTTTCTGCAAACCGTGTAGAGATGGGTGTTGGTGGTGATTTCACCATTACAAGCCACAGTGATACGGGACAAAGTTCCAGCAAGCAAAACTCTGTTTCTGTTGGCTTTAATGGTGGAAAAAAGGATGATGCGGCGACAACCAATCTTGC
>NZ_JBHIRH010000148.1:0-888 GCF_042196945.1 Bartonella sp. AA81SXKL
CTCAGGAGTAACATATCTATTTTCGAGACGAAAATCCCAAAATTTTCCGCTACCTTCAACCAATCTTTGACTAGGATGTGCCTTCCCTAAATCAGATTCTGGCCCATAAGCATAGAGCGTATACTGATAAGGTGAATGCCCTACCGTAACGTAACCGCCATCTAACTGAAAAGAATCTTTTCCTGCCGTTCCAGAAACTTGAATGAGTGAAATCCCTTGGTTATTTCCACCAATGCCCGTGTATCCTCCTGGACTTCCTGGTATACTGCGCACATAAACTGTCGTTTTTCCAGAAACATCACCATGTATCAAAACACGATCAGTCTTTTGCTTTTCATGGTCTCCCCCCTCATTCAGATATGTGTTAAGGTAAATATACGCACCATCTTGCGCTTTATAAACGGTACCTGTCCCATTTCCAATGTGCAGCGTTTGATAATTATAATCCTTATCAGTTTTCAGTTTGTGAAACTTAATAGAACTATCGTTCATAAGGAGCAGAAAAGAAATAGATGAATCATTCGTACCAGCAGATTCACGTGAATCCCTCTCTTGGTTTTGCTTTAAAGTCCATGTCGAACCAGCACCCAAATAGAGCTCAGCAGTAGAACGATCATCAACATGAGCACCCCCTTCAAGGGTAGAGGCACTGGCTAAAATTTTCACTAAAGCTCCCCTCTCAGCTCTTAATAATGAACGCCCTGAAAGGGTACTTTGCATTAAATTAACAACACCATAAGTACTATCGGTACTATAAAGAGCCACACTGTCTGGAGCAGAAAACATTGTCTGCCTCAAATTAATAGCCTCCAATCTGGGCAGCTTTTTTACCTCTTCTAGCTTTCCTCTATTCTCAAATTCCTCCCCTGACTTTTCCCCCCGAAAATA
>NZ_JBHIRH010000149.1:0-881 GCF_042196945.1 Bartonella sp. AA81SXKL
CTTGATCCTGTAACTTCCGCGTATGTCTTTCAAGCTTTATCTGCGCTTGTTCGTCAAGCTGGTCTTTCTGCTCTTATTGCAACACATAATTACGCTTTGGCTAAACAAATGCATCGTCGTATCACACTTAAGGAACAAAAGATTGTTGAACTTCCCTAGAGCTAAGGTAAAAAATTTATTCTACAAATTGCGTATTCTATTCATACTAATTTTTACTTCATTCAAGGAGACTTTTATGACAATTGTTGTCGTTGACGAAAATCAATTGGACTTACGTCGTCGCCGATTGATTTTTCGTGCATGGCATCGCGGTATTCGTGAAATGGATCTTATTTTGGGGCGATATGTGGATGCTCATATCAGTGGAATGAGTGTTAAAAAGATTTCTGAACTTGAGTATATTATGTCTTTTGATGATCGTGATTTACTGACGTGGATTACGGGAGAAATTTCGCCACCATCTGAAGTTGATGGTCCGCTTTTTCGTGACATTATAAATTACCATGTTTGCATAAATTTAAATTGATCCCATGCCTATATTTAAAAAAATTATTATCCCTCAGAATATTTCTGCTCACATGGTTTTTGATGGAATTACTGATGGATTTGAAGCCTTTGCTCTTGCTCAATTGAGTTTAAAAATTGCACAAAACAAACCACTTGTTTATGTTGTTCGTGATGGAACAAAACTTACGCACTTACAGCAGGTTCTAAATTTTATTGAGCCAAATTTGCCTGTTTTTCAATTTCCTGCATGGGATTGTTTACCCTATGATCGTGTATCTCCTGGAATTGCTGTTATGGCACGTCGCCTTTCAACTTTGGCACATATAGCCAATTTACGTCACAATCCACGTGCTGCAATTATATTAACAACAGCA
>NZ_JBHIRH010000150.1:0-877 GCF_042196945.1 Bartonella sp. AA81SXKL
GTAAAGAAATCTGATGGAAGTTTTCTTGGGCATTTTATTGGTGATTATTTTGCACGCTCTTCAAAGCGATCTGGAGCATGGATGAATAGTCTACAAGTGCAGCATAAATTGGATGGTGGGCAAAAGCCTATTATCTACAATATTTGTAATTTTGCAAAGCCACCCAAAGGCGAGATTGCTCTTTTATCACTTGATGATGCACAAACACTTTTTCATGAATTTGGACATGCATTGCACGGTTTGCTTTCTGATGTAACGTGGCCATCTGTAGCGTGCACATCGGTTTCGCGGGATTTTGTTGAACTTCCTTCTCAACTTTACGAGCATTGGTTAACCGTACCAGAGATCTTAAAATCGTATGCTACACATGCAAAGACGGGGCTTCCTATACCACAAGCATTGATGGATAAAATTGTATCAGCACAGACATTTGATGCTGGTTTTTCTGCGGTAGAATTTATCTCATCAGCTTTAGTGGATATGGCTATTCATCAGAGAGAAACGATATCTGATCCAACAATGTTTGAGCATCAGGAATTGGAGAAGTTGCAAATGCCTGATACAATTATAATGCGTCATCGTCCGCCACATTTTACGCATATATTTTCAAGTGATGGTTATGCAGCTGGTTATTATTCTTATTTATGGTCAGAAGTGCTAGATGCCGATGCTTTTCAGGCTTTTGAAGAAACCGGTGATGTTTTTAATTCACAGCTCGCTGATCGGTTAAAACGTTTTATCTATTCTGCTGGAGGGAGCCGGGATCCAGAGGAGCTCTATAAGGCTTTTCGGGGACGTTTGCCTTCACCAGAGGCGATGATTAAAAAACGTGGATTATAAAAGTGGAACGGTATGCTGTAAATTATACCATTATATT
>NZ_JBHIRH010000151.1:0-872 GCF_042196945.1 Bartonella sp. AA81SXKL
ACTATTTTTGCGATGTTTGGACAAATTGTAAAAACAGTGATGACAGGAACGTTTTTTTCCGATAGCCTCTTGATTATAAGTGGTATTGCTCTGCAATTTGGGGTCGCCTATTATTATGAAAAACGCCCATCTCTTCATCGGTTTTTCGCAAGAAAACCTCTCTGTTTGTAATGGCGTTCTATGACGCGTTAACCTTAGCATAAGAAGCACATTGCGCAAAAGTTTGAAAAGGGGTACTCATTAAAAAAAGCATTCTGTTCAGTAGGAAAGGAAACTTTTTATCCCTCATTTCGTTGAGTGTCGTGATTTTTGTGCTGATATTTGGAGTATAAAAGTGTGAGTGCATATAAACGTCCCTATGATGAACCTATTATTATGGTTGAGCATAATGCTTTTGACAATGCTTTTAACCGCCTCTACGAAGAAACAATGGCGCTGATTGAACAAACAGCAACTTATATTGATACGGAAGGCAAATTAGCAGCACGTTCTCTCTCTGCAGAAGTTTCTGCTCTTTATGCCAAAGAGGCGATGTATTTAAGTACACGGCTTATGCAAATCGCTTCTCAACTTCTCCTTCTTCGTGCAGAGCGCGAAGGAGAGATGTCACCAGAACAAATACAAAAAGAGCTCGCGAAAGTCTCGCTTCATACACCGACGCTGAAACTAGAAAGCGCTCATTGGCAAGAATTTCCAGAAGTTTTCCGCAACTTTGTTGCTCGTTCTCTTCGTTTAGAAGCACGCATGCAATATTTGCGCACTGGCAGAGAAGGTATCTCTTCCCCTGTTTTGGAGGACGAAAATCCGGTGGGCAAACAAATCGAATTGCTTAAAACGGCTTTTCGGCGCTCTTAGAAAATTTTGTATCTGTT
>NZ_JBHIRH010000152.1:0-323 GCF_042196945.1 Bartonella sp. AA81SXKL
TTATGAGGAGAAAAAACACCTGGTGTGTCAATCAATACAATTTGCGCATTATCATGAATGACAATACCTCGGATTAAAGTTCGTGTCGTTTGCACTTTATGCGTTACAATTGAAACCTTCGTTCCAACTAACTGATTCACCAATGTCGACTTCCCAGCATTAGGCATTCCAATGAGTACAACAAAACCAGAACGCGTTTTCATAACGTCATTCATGATTATTTTTTTCCATTGTTTCCCATATACCCTCTCGTCGTAAAATTTTTTCAGCTGCCATTCTTTCAGCACATCGTTTAGAATTTCCTTGCCCAATCTCCGACGCAA
>NZ_JBHIRH010000152.1:333-871 GCF_042196945.1 Bartonella sp. AA81SXKL
CTCTCCCATAAAAACAGGATCATGATCTGGACCAGAACGTTTTACGACCCTATAATGTGGTTGTACACCACCTTGTACATGCGCCCATTCCTGTAACTGTGTCTTGGCATCACGCCGACCAGCATCCATCTGCTTCGCCCGACTTTGCCAATACCTTTGAATAAAAGGTCTAACACTCTCCAATCCCCCATCAAGATATATTACAGCAATCAAAGCTTCAATCACATCGGCATACATATTTGTTAGCCGACGACCTTTTAAGTTTTTCATTTCAAAACCAACATGGATCATAACAGGCAGTTCCATTTCTAGTGCAATATCAGCACATGTCTGCGCATTCACTAAACTGTTTAAACGTACCGATAACTCACCTTCACTTGCCTGTGGAAACAATTGATACAACATTTCCGCAATCAAAAGCCCAAGGACCCGATCACCTAAGAATTCCAGTCTTTCATAATTTCCCTGTTCTGAACCTTGTACACTTGAATGTGTTAACGCTTTTTTTAATTTCTTTTTATCTTTAAAGTAATGCCCC
>NZ_JBHIRH010000153.1:0-863 GCF_042196945.1 Bartonella sp. AA81SXKL
CTATCAAATCCTAGCTGTGTCAAAATAGTCATGGTTTGTTCATGTTCTATTTCCAAATATGTTAAACGTTTAATTTCAGAAAGTGGAAAAGTGATCTGTCTGATTTCTGGCTGCTGATAACCCACAATCTTCATCTTTGAACCTTCACCACCACAAAGACGTAGGACCAACTCTGTTGCAATCTCAAGCCCTGTTTCCATAAAAGCCGGATCCACACCCCGTTCAAACCTATAACGGGCATCACTGATAAGTCCTAATGCACGCCCTGTCTGCGCAATACTCTGCGCATCCCAAAGTGCCGACTCAATAATAACGCGACGCGTCGTCTCATCACAGCTCGTTCTTTCACCACCCATAATACCGGCAATCGAAACAACACCCTCTTCATCTGCAATAACACAATCTTTAACACCTAAATTATAGACTTTTCCGTTAAGCGCCTGAAGCTGTTCACCTTCACGACCACAACGTACACGCAAATTACCTTTAATCTTATCGGCATCAAAAACATGCAGCGGACGACCAAGATCAAAACTGATGTAATTGGTTATATCAACCAACGCATTAATTGGTCTCAAACCAATGGCGTTCAAACGTTGTTGCATCCATTGTGGCGATGCATTATTTTGAACATTGCGAACTTCACACCAAGCAAACCCCAAACATAACAACGCGCTTTGCGAAAAATCTAAAGAAACATCAAGCGATGTTTCAAAGGTAGTACCCAATTGTGGCAAGGATAGTTCTTTTAACCGACCAATTCCAGTCGCAGCAAGATCACGGGCAATACCGCGAACCCCTATGCAATCAGAACGATTGGGCGTCAAACCGATATCAATCACCGGATCATCTAAACCTGCATA
>NZ_JBHIRH010000154.1:0-861 GCF_042196945.1 Bartonella sp. AA81SXKL
AGCCTTACCATTGCTATAGTTGGTCGTCCTAATGTTGGAAAGTCAACGCTTTTTAATCGTTTGGTTGGGCAAAAATTGGCTTTGGTTGATGATAAGCCTGGTGTGACACGCGATCGGCGTGTTCATGCTGCAACACTTCAAGATCTGCGTTTTGATGTGATTGATACGGCTGGGTTGGAAGAAACCGGTGATCATACACTCGAAGGTCGTATGCGTGCTCATACAAAAGCTGCTATCGATGAAGCGGATCTTATTTTATTTGTATTTGATGCAAAGAGTGGAATAACGCCGAGTGATTTAAATTTTGCGTCACTGGTTCGCAAATCAGGCAAGCCGATTGTGCTTGTTGCCAATAAATCTGAGTCAAAAGCGGCAATTGGGGGAGAATATGAGGCATGGTCGTTAGGGTTGGGGGAGCCTTGTTCAATATCTGCTGAACATGGTTTAGGTCTTTCGGATCTTCGTGATGCAATTATGAAGGCTAGTGGGGGAGAGAGAATTTTTGCAAGCAAAAACCAAGAAGAACATATTGCTTTACAGTCAGCATCTCTTGATGATTATATTGATAATTTAGAAGAAAAGGGGGATGTTTACGATAAAAGTAAACCCCTTCGGATTGCAGTTGCTGGTCGCCCAAACACCGGAAAATCAACTCTCATCAATAGGATGTTAGGGCAAGATCGTTTGTTGACAGGACCTGAAGCAGGATTAACTCGTGATTCCATTTCTGTGGATTGGGAATGGCGCGGTCGTCATATTAAGCTTTTTGATACTGCAGGTTTACGTCGAAAGTCGAAAATTCAAGAAAAATTAGAAAAACTTTCTGTTGCAGATACTTTGCGTGCAATTCGTTTTGCGGAA
>NZ_JBHIRH010000155.1:0-860 GCF_042196945.1 Bartonella sp. AA81SXKL
TTGCTCCCGACATTTCTCGTAAACGAGCGATAATTTCCATATTCCTTATGAGTTTAGATTTATCAATAAGATAATAAGGAGTTTTAATCATTTTTTATCCACTTTTTGAAGGATCTTATTCTTGAGACTAACGTTTAGTACATGGAGTAGCAGAATGTCTCAAGCGAAAAAGAATCGTAAAAGAGAATCTACGTATCGTTTTGTGATGAAAATACTCTTTGTAATCTAATTTTGGTTCCGTTTTTGTGAGATTTGTATTATGCCTATGATGAAGAGTTTTTATTATGCTTTGATTATTACACTTATCGGAAGTGTTTTCGTAATAGTAACCAATATCATTGTTTCTGCGCAAAAAAGTGATCCTGAGGTGAGGGCATCTTACCCATTTTCTGTTCAAGAGAATACAGTTCCTTTGATTGTTACAGGGCGTAGGGAACTTAATGGTTTCAAAGGCTATCGTCATTATCGACGTGGTTATCGTAAATATAGTGATGATTGGTGGTATCCTGAAACGGCATTCGTTGCATTTCCCCATCTAAACGCAAAGCACGTGCCCTTAAAAGAAAGATCAGCTTCGCAAAGAATGCTTTTGATTTCTTCTTTGAAAGAAAAAGAACCATGGATGCTTAAACAACATCTTGATTCTTGTCGTGCGCGTTATCGTTCTTACAATGAAAATGACAATAGCTATCAGCCTTATTATGGACCTCGTAAGCAGTGTCTTTCTCGCTTTTTTAAGAGATAGAACAATGAAAAATCTTTAAGGCACTTTGCATGGAACAGTTTTTTCATCTAACGGTTGTGTCGTGAAAAGTTTAACTGCTTTTAAGTTTTAGTAAATCTTATTGTGTGGAATGCTA
>NZ_JBHIRH010000156.1:0-859 GCF_042196945.1 Bartonella sp. AA81SXKL
CAACAAAGCTGACGTGCGCTGAGCGTCTATGCTGCTTAGCTGGCGAAAGCCATTGCTTTTGCTGCGCAAATTTTGCGTGGTGGAATTTCCGGCCTTTGCTGATATATCTGTCTAGAGGTTTTCGCACCCTCATGACATGCTTGACGCTCAGGCTGTTGAAAAGGCCGTGATAAGGCTTTTTCTTTGTGCAATCCTTGCTTCACTCCAACAGATTGTTCTTGGCGGTTTTGTCTCGTCTGAGCCTGATGTCCTCGCGTAATACTTTCTTTTATTTGTCGAACAGCATCGGTATAGTTATCAATGGCATCACATAAATGTGAAAGACCTGATTCAGCATGTCTGCGTGCACTTGTTTTTAGGCCACATACATTATGCCCCGCAAGCTTATGAACAGATTGAGGATATGCTGCAACTTGCCATGAAAGCTCTTCTCCCTCAGATAGGTCTTGGAGAATGCCTTCCATTTTTTCCTTCAAAACACTTGAATTGCCATAAACAATTTGGCACCAACGCTCAACTTGTGCTTGATATCTTTGTATTGATGCATTCTCTTGCACCATACCAAGAAGTTCTTGATTTGAGAGAGATTGTCTCTCCCTTTCAGGATGACGCGATTGTTGTAGCCTCTCGGCTCTTTGTTCACTCTCTTGTCCATAGCGTCTTGCTTCTGCCTGTGGAACATGTTTAATATTTTCTTGTGCTTGTGTTACAGCACTTGTATAACCATCAAGAGCGTGGCACAGGTGCATAAAACCTTCTTCAGCCTGTCTGCGCCCACTTTTTTTCAAGCCACACAGGTCGCGACATGCGAGTTTATGAACAGACGTCGGATTTTCTGCAACTTGTCGTGAGAGATCTT
>NZ_JBHIRH010000157.1:0-857 GCF_042196945.1 Bartonella sp. AA81SXKL
AGCGTTTTTGAATTTAATGCGCAAACAAATGCCACAATAAAACTCAATAAACTTTCTAAAGGCTACGTAATCATGAATTTTGTTCATTGTCTTGTATTTTTTGCATATAAGCAGTAAGAGCATTAATCTCTTTTTTATTAAATAAAAGACCAAGTTTTGAGCGGCGCCATAAAACATCTTCGCACGTTTTAGCCCATTCCTTTTCCATGAGCCATTTTACTTCTACTTCATAAAGTCCATGTCCAAAATTCTTTCCCTTGTCGGCTTTACCATTTGCAAATATCATCAACGCCTCGCAACCATAAGACCTTGCAAGTCTGCGATATGTAAAAGCATCTAAATCTGGAACTAAAAGAGCAATCTTATTTTCTATTGTATCCAGCTTATTATGTGGAAAATCGCCTCCAGGAAGCGTTGAGTTGATTGTCCATGGTTTTCCCTTTTTACCAAGCGCTTTTTCAACAAATTTCATCGCATCTTCAGCTAATTTGCGATAAGTTGTAATCTTACCACCATAAAGATTAAGGATTCTTGGTGTACTTTCTGTACCCATTTCCTTCAAAACATAATCACGCGTGATCTCTTGTGCTTTTGAAGCACCATCGTCATAGAGAGGACGGACACCAGAGTAAGTCCAGACAATGCTTTCACGCAATACCGGTTGCACAAAATATTCACTCGCTGCTGTGCAGATATAGTCAATCTCTGTATCGGTAATATGAACATCAGCTGGATCACCCTGATAACCACAATCTGTTGTTCCAAGCAATGTAAACTCTTCCTGATATGGAATGGAAAACAGAATACGCCCATCTCCGTTTTGGAAAATATAAGCACGATCATGAGCATAAAGCTTT
>NZ_JBHIRH010000158.1:0-855 GCF_042196945.1 Bartonella sp. AA81SXKL
GCGTTTAATGCAGTCCAGTAGCGAATTGTATCGTTGGTATGAGTTGCTTCGTTGTGAAAAGACGGAGATGGAGAAGAAGAATGAGGTCATTGATGACTCTTTGATAAACGCACTCAGTGATGACCTTAACACTCCCAAAGCACTTACTCTTTTACGAAAATTTTATAAACGAGGGAATGCTGTTTCTCTTGCAAGTGGGATGAATTTCTTTGGACTCTTACGGCAAGAGTGGGTTAGAGATGGAAAATGCCCATTATTTATGAGAAAAACCTCTCTTGATGAAAAATTTATTGATCAGCGCATTGCCGAAAGGTTACGACTTATCCATAATAAAGAGTGGACAGCTGCGGATAAAATTCGTGATAAGCTTGCAGCCGAGGGGATTGTCTTAAAAGATATCAAGGATCCACAAACTGGTGAACGTACGACCATGTGGGAAATAAAACGGTTCTAATTCTCGGATTCTAGCAGCTTTCATAACTAAGGAGGAAGCTTGATGGAATTTTTATCTTATTATGGATATGTTGCACTTAAATTGATTGTAGGCCTTGTAGCCTTCCTCTTCATTTTAAGAACCATGGGTCGTAGTAGTCTTAGTCAAATGACACCGGTTGATTTGGTAAGCAATTTTGTGATGGGGAGTATCATTGGGGGCGTTATTTATAATCACAATATCAGTATCATTCAATTATTGCTTGTTTTATTTATTTGGCAAACTTTGATCACCTCACTTAATTTATGGGGACGCCATTCAGTTTTTTTTCGTCATCTTGTTATGGGGCGAAGTATTGCATTAGTTTTAGATGGTGTTTTTCAAATGGATGAGATTAAGAAGTTGGGTATCAGTGTAAATGA
>NZ_JBHIRH010000159.1:0-344 GCF_042196945.1 Bartonella sp. AA81SXKL
ATTTTTTATTGCAGTGTGACTGACAACTTATATTTTTTCTCTTTAATAACATTTTATACGAAACAAAATATATGATATCTTCATTTAAATTTCAAAATGGAATAAGTGGTGGCAACCGATTTTGCATATCCGTTTGAGAAACAAATAAACTAAGCATTTATTATTTCTGTAAAAATAAGGCTTTTCCTTCAATGAATACTCTTTCTGAACATATTTTATCAAAGTTCGCTTTCAAACTCATCTAAAATGCTTGGATAACTTTAATCCTTGTGCTTGATAATGTGATCCAGAATCTTCTCCATACAGTGCCAACGGCCTCTTGAGCATTTTTTCATACACTAAAC
>NZ_JBHIRH010000159.1:409-851 GCF_042196945.1 Bartonella sp. AA81SXKL
CACTTCCAAGACTGCTCTTGCCCCTTTTCCACCTGCTTCCATATGCCCAAATCCTGGATCAAAAAAGCCTGCATAATGCACCCTAAATTCACCAACTAAGGGATCAAAGGGGGTCATTTCGGCTGCATAAAGCGGAGGAACATGCACAGATTCTCGTGAAACTAAAATATAAAACTCGTCAGGATCAAGAATTAATTCCCTTTGACCACGATCAAAGAGAGGTTCCCAAAAATCTAGAATGTTTGCAACGGCATGTTTATCGATATCAATAACACTTGTATGGCGTTTACCACGATAGCCCACAAGCCCATTTTCATCGCCTTTTAAATTAATGGAAAGCCCAATACCACCAGCGCTAATATTAGGAAGATCATCCGATATCAGCGTTTCTTGCCTTTGCAAAGCATGCAGCTCAATTTCATTTAAATAACTTTGCCCTTTT
>NZ_JBHIRH010000160.1:0-850 GCF_042196945.1 Bartonella sp. AA81SXKL
TGGGGTATTTCAGAAGCTGCATTTAACGCCCGCGATCACTTAATGAATTACCAATACGCCAGTTTTGGTGTTCCACGCCTCGGACTCCAACGTGGACTCTCACGCAATGTTGTTATTGCCCCCTACGCTAGCCTTTTAGCAGCGCAGTATACACCTGCACAAGCCGTAAACAATTTAAAACGATTGCGTAACTTTGGAGCTTTAGGAACATACGGTTATTATGACTCTGTTGACTTTACTCCTTCACGCATAAAGACAGGAGAAAAATACGCCGTTGTGCGCAATTATTATGCACACCATCATGGTATGTCCATTCTTGCTATTAACAATGTGATTTTCCAAGGGCGGATGCGTGATCACTTTCATCGTGATCCAGCTATTGAAGCAGTACAATTGTTATTACAGGAAAGAGCACCGCACCAAATTCCCATCATTCATACCAAAGTCGTTAACCCTGTACACAATAACTCTCGAGAATTTGATGACGCCCCTTTGCGCATGATCACTAACCCACTGCTCAAACCACGCGCAACTTTGCTTTTATCTCATGGTTTTTATTCCATAATGTTGACGGCCAATGGTTCCGGTTACAGCCGTTGGCACGATTATGCAATTACCCGCTTTATTCCTGATCCTACAGAAGATCAACAAGGCACTTTATTCTTCCTCCGTAATACGGATAATGGACGTTGGTGGTCTGTTACTGGTGAACCAACACGTGTTGTTGAAGAAGAAGCTGTCAGCATTTTTACAGATGAAAAAGCTGAATATAGGAAAATGGTTGACGATATTCAATCGACACTTGAATGTGTTGTTATTTCTGAAGGGTGCGGTGAAGGTAGACGTATTA
>NZ_JBHIRH010000161.1:0-849 GCF_042196945.1 Bartonella sp. AA81SXKL
GCGCGTTCAACACTAGCTGAAGCGATGGCTGCTGTTTCTCGGGTGAATGAGAGGCGCATTGAGGCCGCGGCCGATATTTGGTTGGCACGGCAAAAAGATCGTGCTCTTTTATGTGTACGCTTCGATTTGATCGCCATTTTACCGTGGCGTTGGCCGCAGCATATTCCAGCATTTTTTATGTCTAATAAATAAGAGTTTCTCTATCGTTTTAACCATGGTAGATGGAAAATATCTTGTTTATACACATGCGTTAGAAAAAGTGCCTAATAATTTGAGCGCTATGAGGAGTGAAAGATGGATGATTATGAAAAGTTTGCAACGGGTTTGTTGATTGTTTTTGGGGCGCTGATTATTGGTGGTTTAATGGCAATGCATATCGTGCTTATGAATAAACCAGGTTTTTTATTTGCATTAGCGGCTGCGATTGTTGGTTGGTTTTCCGCTTTTGCGGTGCTCTTTGATAAACCTAAAGTTTATTTGACATTGATTATTCTTGCCATGCTTTGTGTTGCATCTTCAATTAGTATCTATGTAAGTTAAAATGGCAAAGCGTTGGTTGGGTGTCCTTGGAAATTTTGAGAGCGAGGAGTAAAAATGACAATTGGCTTTTTAGGAACAGGTAAAATCAGTGCTTCAATGGTTGATGGTTTAATGAGAAGCGTTTTTGATGTTCCTTCCATTATCCTCTCACCACGCAATGCAAAAAGAGCAGAGCATCTTTCACGCAATTATGATAAGGTTATCATTGCTGAGAATAATCAAGCGTTGTTAGATGTCTGTGATTGTGTTTTTCTTTGTCTTCCCAACCAAATTGCAGAAGAGGTCTTGCGTTCTCTTCGTTTTCGTCCA
>NZ_JBHIRH010000162.1:0-846 GCF_042196945.1 Bartonella sp. AA81SXKL
CATCGGCTTCGTGCTGCTGAGCTTTTGGGCTATAGTGACATTGATGCCGTTGTGGTGCAGGCTGATAAGGACAATGCCGCGCTTTTAGAGGTTGCTGAAAACCTCTTTCGCAATGAATTGTCAGTGATTGATCGTGCGCTTTTTGTCCAGACTTACCGCGAATTGTGGGAAAAGAAGTATGGGGAGATTAAGATTGGTCGGAATAAAAAATCAAAGGTGCAACTTGCACCTTTGATCGACGGTGATGGGCATTTAGAGCAATTGGGTCAAGTTGACCCTATTGCTCAACCGAGCAATAGTGCAAACATTGCACAATTGCATGATGAAAAAAAATTCGGTCAAGTTGACCGAATTTCTCATACCGATGAAGATAGTGGCAAAGAGATCGCTTTCTGCTTTGCTAAACATGTGGCAGATCGCATTGGTTTATCTGAAGAGTCAGTGAGACGACTTAATCGTATTTCCAAGTATTTACAGCCAGAATTACGCTCTGTTTTGCGGGGGACGGCATTGGCTGATAATCAAGCGCAATTGTTAAAATTAGCGAAGATGGAGCCGGTTGCGCAACGGCGGGTGGCGATTGCGCTCCAACAGGTTGAGGGAGATTTACGGCGGGCTATTGATTTGGTCAATGGGATTAATACGCCGCCGCAAATTAATGAACAGGAACGGATTTTTGCTCAGTTATTGGGTGTTTGGCAGAGGGCGGATGCGCAGACAAAGGCGCGGTTTTGTGATTATCTTGCAAGAGAACGAGGGGAGGAGCAGGCATGAAGAGGCATGGTTGCGGGCAGCTTGATTTTTTCCAAAAGCCGGTTTTTCCTTGTCGTGAACCCGTTGCACAGA
>NZ_JBHIRH010000163.1:0-492 GCF_042196945.1 Bartonella sp. AA81SXKL
CAATGATGGCATTGTTGATATCTCCTTTTAGGATTCCATAGAACAACAACGTATCAAGATAGAAACCCCTGTCATCCTGCATACTGCCATAAGCTGTGAGGGACCACTTATCCACCGTGTTCTTACTTACATCTTGCATATCCTTTGGAATGAAGGACAGTTGTCCATAGGTTCCGATAAGGCCGAAATATGTGCTGGTCTTTTGCCCTTCTAGCGCTGCGAAGTTAACACCTCCTTGGAGAGCAGTGTAGTGAAGATGAGTACCGCTATAACCATATTGACGAGGAGCACTTTCAGAGGAGAAGTTTCCTGTACTTCCATAGGTGTGTATAAGAAGAAACCGCTCTGTTTTTCTTGCTCTTTTTCCAAGAGAGATATTCTTCTATTGGCTAATAGCACATTCTGTTTAGCCATATCGGTCAATCCTGTATAGAAGAGGGCATTTGGCATAACAAAATAGCTTGCCATTTGTAGTGCAATGGCATGCACATG
>NZ_JBHIRH010000163.1:554-845 GCF_042196945.1 Bartonella sp. AA81SXKL
AGAAATTCAGGTTGCAAACTGAAATTCCAGAAATTTTCATCATTGTTATCAAACAGGTTTTGTTCAATATTGGCTTTGCCATGGCTTGATTCTGGTCCATAGGCATGTAGCCATATACTTATCAGGTGATCCATTGATTGTGGTATAATCATTTACCAATTTGAAGGAGCCTTCTTCGGCTTTTCCAGAAACTTGAATCAGTAAAATGCCGCGTGTATTTAAAGGATCAGAGGTATTTACAACACTATTTTTATCTCTGAAATCGCTTTTGATATAAACTGTTGTGGGACC
>NZ_JBHIRH010000164.1:0-295 GCF_042196945.1 Bartonella sp. AA81SXKL
ATTCGAAGCTTGAATTCAACATGAAAAAGATAAATTACCTTTATAAATCAATTTCTTGTTACGAAGATGCTCTACAAATAGTTACCGGATTAGAAGCAAAGTTTGGAATTGCTAAAATTCTTTCTCAAGAGATAAAATATTCTCCCATGCATTCGTTAAAAAAATACATTGCATGGTTATCAATCATCTCGTTTATACTATACTTGCCATATCTTTAAGGTATTAAAATGCAGAAAGACTGCTATAAAAATCAATACATAAAGAAACCATTTTATTTGGCATGATCGTAAAGCTC
>NZ_JBHIRH010000164.1:322-841 GCF_042196945.1 Bartonella sp. AA81SXKL
TACGTTACAAAGCAGAACGTCTAAAAGAAGAGCACATGAAAAAACTGTACAGAATAATTTTTTTCTATCGAGTCAAAATGAGAACTTCTTAAACCTGAAGCGATGATCGCAGTTTATAAAAACGTATTGTTGTCTCACCATAAAAACGCTCATCATCTAGATAAAATATCTCAGGTAAATGAATAATCGCGTCTTTCTTTTCTTCAAGCACGAAGAGTGTATTAGCTTTTGCCCACCCTCCCTGTAACACTTCCATAAAAGCACGCTCACCTAAACAACGACCATAAGGAGGATCCGCACAAACTACATCAAATGGAAGCATTGTGCCAATATTGCCAAGTTTGGTAGCATCACGACGCAAGATGCGCCCAATTGACTGTAATTCAAGAGCTTCAAGATTTTTTTGTATCAGTCCACGCCCCTCAACAGAGTTTTCAACAAAAACAGCAGCTTTTGCCCCACGCGATAGAGCTTCTATGCCTAAAGCACCAGTGCCGGCAAAAAGATCAAGCATACGTT
>NZ_JBHIRH010000165.1:0-836 GCF_042196945.1 Bartonella sp. AA81SXKL
GCGAATTGACTTATGGCGGTTTAGACTTTCAAAGCACCAATGCCCTTGATATTCAGCATGCACGGCTGCAAGCAGTGACAGATAAGGGGGGGAGTGGAGATATTGTTTTTAGAGCTCCAGGGATTATGACGGATAAGGAAACATCGGTTTTAGCGGCACGAGATTTTACCATCAAAACAGGGAAGCTTCACAATAGTGGTCAATTGGCAGCGGGGCAGAATTTAGCCTTCAGCGTGACAGGTGATGCGACCAACAGCAAAACGGGTTTAATCTATGTGAAGGGCAATGGTGCGCTCAAAGTTGATGGGGCTTTGTTGAATGATTTGGGTGCCATTGTGGCAGAGGGTGATTTATCTTTCACCAATTTGGGGGGCACAGGAAAGAGCCTTTCTCTTGTCAACAAAGCAGGTTTGATTCAGGCAGGTGGAAACTTAAACATCCAAACCAAAACATTGCAAAATGAAGCCGATAGCATACCGGAAATGAAGGAAAAAAAGGAATATAGCGATCTTTCATTTCAAAGACCAGAGGGGGCTGATCAACTCAGTGATGGGATGTTATATCAAGATGGGCCCAATCTTTGGGGAAAGGGGCACGAACATCAAAGTCATACGGGACCTTTTAAAGGGCACGTAAAAATTTTCTTAGATACTCCACTTTGGAATAGCAAAGAAGGAACTTATGGTACGGTAACTTTAAAAGATGGATCAGTCTATAAGGCATTTACTTGGGAATTTGAGCCTGTCTATGATCAAAAGTCTGTAAAACGGTATCGATGGGATAACTGGTCACACATGACAAAGGAGACTGTCACGCAGACGTTTTCGCATAAACCT
>NZ_JBHIRH010000166.1:0-836 GCF_042196945.1 Bartonella sp. AA81SXKL
AAATGTTAAGACAATAACCATCAACATTAATATTGTTGATTGTGCTGCTGATGCACCAATTATTTGGTTTTTAAAACCATCATCGTACACTTTGTAGACAAGAGTGCTTGTTGCACGCGCAGGACCTCCAGAGGTTATGTTATCAATAATGCCAAATGTGTCAAACATAACATATTGGATGTTAACGATAAGAAGAAAAAAGGTTGTCGGTGAAATTTGCGGAAAAACCACAGTCCAAAATCGTTTAAAAGGACCAGCACCATCAATTGCTGCTGCTTCTATTTGGGAACGTGGAACAGATTGAAGACCGGCAAGAAAAAAGAGAAAATTATAAGAGATTTGTTTCCAACTGGCTGCAATCACAATAATAATCATTGCTTGAATGCCATTAATACGATAATTCCATATAATACCTATTTTCTGGAGAAAAAAAGGGACAATTCCGGCAGTTGGATGAAAGATAAACAACCATAATATACCTGCCAATACCGGAGCAACAGCATAAGGCCAGAGCAAAAGTGTTGTGTAAGCTTTTTTTGCGCGGATGACACGATCAACACAGACAGCCAAAAGAAGAGATATGGTCATTGAAGTGGCAGTTACCGAAATGGAAAATATTGCGGTTATAAGAAGCGATTTGAGATAAGCAAGATCAGAGAAAATTGTAACATAATTTTCAAAACCAATAAAGGTTGTAGTAAAGCCAAAAGGATCTTCACGCTCAAAAGACGATTTTATTGCTTGGATAGCAGGCCAAAAGAAAAACAAAAAAGTCACAAGGAGCTGAGGAAAAAGCAACCAGTAAGGAAGTAGACTATTTTTGAAATATGCATGTT
>NZ_JBHIRH010000167.1:0-497 GCF_042196945.1 Bartonella sp. AA81SXKL
TGTGTCATAAATGATGGCATATTCTTTTAGTGCATCCTCTTCATGCTCAATGCCCCATTGCATAGCTGGTGTTAGATAAGATTGGCTTATTTCCTCTGTTAATCGCTCTGTCATGAGTTTGATTTTGTACTCCTCATATTTGCTAGTAGGTGTTCCTTTGGCTGTTTTACTGAGCACATTGTAAATGTTTGAAGCAGTGACTTTGCCTAATCTTGCTTGAAACCACTCTGCTGTTCTTTGCTCCATGTTACACCGCCGTTTGCTGTTCTTGTTGTGAGAGAGATTGCTCTGCTTTTGCCATTTGTTTGTTTCGTTTATCTTTCAAAAGATGCAATACCGTTTGAGCCTGTCCATCAGACATATCGGCAAGATTGTTGACTTTGGCATAAGCAAGTATCTTGGTTTCTTCTGTTTGGGTTTGTGCCATGAGTGTTCTGATCTCACTGATCTGCTGCGGAAATGCACTTGTGAGAGGCACGTTCCCATCCGTATCATCA
>NZ_JBHIRH010000167.1:545-828 GCF_042196945.1 Bartonella sp. AA81SXKL
AAAGATATCTGCGTGCATAGGTGATAGCAGAGCCACCCGCTTGTATGTTTGATTTACATCCTTTCGTATCATGAGGAAATTTTCCTTCTGTTGCTATTTTATTTCCAGACGGATGCGTCAAAGTCATTTCTACGCTTATGCTGTCTGAACTCTGTTCCTTGATACGAGAAAACAAAGCAAAGTGGTATTTTGAAAGGGTCTCCTTGATGGCATCAATGTACTGATCAAGCGTAGCATATTGGCTATTGGTATGGGTATTTGTAGCGTTTTTTTGTATTTTTTG
>NZ_JBHIRH010000168.1:0-827 GCF_042196945.1 Bartonella sp. AA81SXKL
TTTAGAGAAGTGATGAATGTTTGGGGGCGGAAAATCCGTAAAGGTGTTAAAAGCGAGGGGTAAGCATGTATGCAAGAGGAAATCTATAGCGATTTTCCTGCCTTATTGCGTGAAATAGCTGATGTTGCGGGCAGTGAAGCAGCATGGAATATGATGCGGGCTTTTGGTGGACGAGAAGTTTATATACCCGGGCGTCTTGAGAGTGCGGATTGGTTGATTGAAATTGTTGGGTTTGAAGAGGCGCAGCAATTGATCAACCATTTTTGTTTTAATGGTTCGGGTGTGCGCCTTCTTATCCCCCTTGGCAGAGATGCTGAACGGCGGCAAAAAATGGTGCAAGCGTTGCAAAAAGGCTGGTCGGTTGATACTGCAGCTGCTGTTTCTGGTATGCATGTGCGCACAGCCTATCGCTTGAAAAAGAAAATTTCTTCACAAGAACCACAAGGTTTATTATTTCCAGAGTTTTATGAGTATTGAGAGTTTTGACTGACAGTGTCAGGCTTATATTGGGGGTTTGAAATCCGATAAACTGCGAATGAATTTTTATTCATTGAGTGGTTTGTTATGATTTCAATAGATGCCTCTTTTCTTCATCGCCTTGCGCCTAAATTGGCGCATCATGCGCGCCAAGATTTTATTATTGTTGAAATGGCACGCGTGTTGCCTAAAGCTTTATCTTATGGGGCACTCACAACACCGTTGCGTATTGCACATTTTTTAAGCCAATGTGCCCATGAGAGTGATGGCTTTTTTACCCTGCGTGAATATGCCTCTGGGCGCGCTTATGAGGGGCGGCGTGATTTAGGCAATGTCAACCCTGGGGATGG
>NZ_JBHIRH010000169.1:0-825 GCF_042196945.1 Bartonella sp. AA81SXKL
AAAATACCTCCTGCTCGCCAGCTTTTCTGCTGCTTTCCTTTTTGGTCGCGGTTAATCAATATAGCGACTGCTAAACGGATATCGGTGAGAATTTGTTCCGATTGGTCAAAATAGGCACGGGTAGCTTCTTGTAAATTTGATCCTTCTAATGCAACTATTCCCTGATAGTCTTGTGTATGGGCGCCTTGGCGGATGGTGAAGGCTAAAGTACCTTTTCCTAGAAGTGTTTCGGAAGATATTTGATTATTGGCTATTGCTTGTTTCAGTTTTTCTTCATCAAAACGAGCGTACCCGCGTAGACTGAAAGGGGGAGAAAAATCACACACCAACATATTAATTGGTCCATTGGAATGGGTTTGTAAAATAAATTTTCCTTTAAGTTTTAAGGAGCTTCCAAGCAGAACAGTTAAAACTAAAGCCTCTGCTAGAAGGTAAGAAACCGGTTCAGGATATTGATGTCTTGTGAGAATAGAATCTAAAGCTTTTCCAAATTGTACAGCACGTCCACGAATATCAAGTTCTTCGATTTGAAAGGGAAGAACAGTATCATCTTCACTCAAGTAGATGTTGTTGAGAGAGGCTTCATCTTTGGCTTGTTCGCGTTCTTCGCTCATATTTTTGCCTTTTATAGGATTTATTTTTGCAGACTATTGTGGAGAGAAAAATGCATCTTGTAAACATCATACAAGAATTGTTTTTTGGGCATGAAGACAATTTTCAGCTTTCAGCTTCATCAAAAAACAGAAAGCATTTCATCTTGAACACAAATGATTGACGTTTTCACTACGATTAGCAAAAAAATAGTATATGAAGTAGCTATTGGGT
>NZ_JBHIRH010000170.1:0-825 GCF_042196945.1 Bartonella sp. AA81SXKL
GTTATTTAACTAGGCGTGGGATTGGTGTTTTGATAACGGATCATAATGTGCGTGAGACATTAGGGCTTGTCGATCGTGCTTATATCATTCACGCGGGACAAGTTTTGGTTCATGGTTGTCCTAATGATATTATCAACGACGCTGATGTGCGCAGAATTTATTTAGGAAATCAATTTTCTCTCTGATTTTACAGCTTTTACTTTTCATCAAAAACGTCTTTATCACCTGTAGCAATTTGCGTGACGATTTCTCTACATTTTTACTTACGCTCAAAAAGCTCAATCCATTTAAGATGAAATCATAGTGTACACAACCACTATACCCATGTATTCAAACAATCAAATCTTTTTCACAGGGTTGAATGAGAGTTTATTTTTTCTATACATTTTTCTCGTATAACTAATGACAATTATTGACCAGATTGCAGAAACTTTAGAAATGTTATTAAGAACTTCAAATAAGAAGGTCTGGTTTTGGAAGCAAGAGGAGGATGAATGTCTTTTAGTTGGGTTACGCAATAAAATCTTCTATGGTGATTGTGTTGAACAGGTTGTTGCTGAAAAACTCCTTAATTTATACCAAATTTTTTTATAATTGTAATCTTAAACTAAATTTTTGTTGGGTAAATGAAAAAAGCTCATCAAGATGAGGTGGTCTCGTTGTTTTATCGGTTTTGTTTGCTTTTAATGGCACCATAGAAAAGATATCGCTAGATTAACCTCATAATGAATGATAAAGAAGGCAACACGCGTGTTGTTGGAAGGTATATAAGTATTCATAATACTTTTCTCCTCTCCGTCGAATCAAACAACGCATTAATGATGC
>NZ_JBHIRH010000171.1:0-524 GCF_042196945.1 Bartonella sp. AA81SXKL
TGATTGTAAGCCTTATAGTTTCTTGGTTTTGGTTTATAGCTGCCACACTCTTATCTATCATTCCAATACTCATGGCTTTTTTTAATTACCTTCCCAATGGAACTATCATGTTTTTAATATTGTTTTCCATTTTCGGTGCTCTTGGATCTGCAATAGCGGCTTGGCTTTCAGCGGAACGAATTAACTTATTACTAGCGGCTATAGGAACTTTTGTCTTTGGCCTTGTTTGCATAGACTTAAGTATTATTTTAATGGTCTTGATCCTGAATTAAAAGCTGAAAAGTTTTTAATGGTCTTGATCCTGAATTAAAAGCTGAAAAGTTTATTGATTTCTTTTCTCACTCAAAATTATTGCGTATGATATTTGATTTCGCCTTGGCAGCAACTTCAAGTACTTTTCTTGTTGTTCCTGGATTTTCTGCACTGCAAGCCTGGGCTAAACCTCATAAACGCGCACGTGTTATTGCTGCCAATAACATTCTCAACTCTGCTATTATGGTTATGGGAGCAGGTATTATCACTTT
>NZ_JBHIRH010000171.1:568-817 GCF_042196945.1 Bartonella sp. AA81SXKL
AAAATAGTTCTTATTCTTGGTATTAGCTCTTTAATAACTGCAATCGTTCTACTAAAATATTTGCCTACCAATCCTCTCCACGATTTTATTTTTATTTTTTTTCGCATATTTTTTCGTTTAGAAATCAAAGGAATAGAAAATTTTTCCAAAGTTGAAAAATCCTCCATTTTAGCTTTTAACCATGTATCCTTTCTCAGTACTTTTCTGGCTCTAACTATTTGCGAAATAATAAACTTGCGCAATCCAATT
>NZ_JBHIRH010000172.1:0-497 GCF_042196945.1 Bartonella sp. AA81SXKL
CTCTTAAAGAAAGTAAAGCAGAGCTTGAGAAATTAAAAATATCGATCGCTGATATGGTATAAAGGGAATTTGCTGAAATCTTTCCCGTGTTGTGTTTAGTACATCCTCAAAAGTAAGTTTTCTCTCTTTTCTTATAAATGTTTAATCGACTTTAGCTCTTTGGATTATTATAGAAGTTTCAGAGCCTTTTAACATAAATGTTTTCAAGAGCTGTATCGTGAAACCGAATATGCTTGCGCAGTGCTTTCAACCAAACTCTAGCGGTATATATCCGCAAGAAAAGTTGCCTCTTATTTTAGAAACAGGTGTGAGTCCAGATTATGCTCTCATCGATTCTGGTAATGGGAAAAAATTGGAACGTTATGGGGCTTACCGTATTATTCGACCAGAAGGTCAAGCATTATGGAAACCAGCTTTATCAGAAAAACATTGGGCTAATGTTGATGCCATTTTTACAGGAAACCGGGATGAAGAAGGAGTTGGTCGTTGGTATTTTC
>NZ_JBHIRH010000172.1:542-817 GCF_042196945.1 Bartonella sp. AA81SXKL
TGTCCTTTCTAGGGCGTTTTACTTCTTTTCGTCCCGTGGGTGTTTTTCCTGAACAAGATGCTCATTGGCGCTTTATGGAAAAACAAATTGTTAATGCTACACGTCCTATTAAATTGCTCAATCTTTTTGGCTATACAGGTATTGCCTCTTTGATTAGTGCACGTGCGGGTGCAAATGTAACGCATGTTGACGCTTCTAAAAAAGCCATTGCTTGGGCAAAAGCTAATCAAGAAAAAGCAGGATTATCAGATCGCTCTATTCGCTGGATCTGCGAT
>NZ_JBHIRH010000173.1:0-810 GCF_042196945.1 Bartonella sp. AA81SXKL
TGTGACTAGGAATATAGGTCCTTGAGGTCCATCTGGATATTTCAATATTGCTTGTTCAGATAATGAAGGCAAATGTTTTCCATTCGCCTGTTTTACACCTAGCTTTGCCCATTGTTCAAATGAATGCCAATCCTCGGGAAGATTTTTTCCTTGCGGCAATTTAACTTCCACTCCCCAAGGAAGTTTAGACTGCCAACCATTCATGTAGAGAAGATTAGCAGCGGTTGCGAGGGCATCTGGAACAGAAGTCCAAATATCACGTCGTCAATGGCATAAGCGAGATAACTGCTTGGAATAAATTGTGTATGTCCCATTGCACCAGCCCAAGAGCCAGTAAGTTGTGCACGTGTAATTTCACCGTTTTGGAGAATTGTCATGGCAGCAATCAATTGCGCTTGTGCATATTTTGCGCGTTTTTGATCAGCATAGGCTAAGGTTGCTAATGAGCGAATGGTATCACGCATCACATCTTTATTTGCTAAAACTTTTCCATAATTGCTTTCCATTGACCAAATCGCCAGGAGGATATTACGATCAACACCAAAACGTTTTTCAATTTGAGAAAGCCACTTTTGCCATTTTTTAGTTTGGCTCTGTCCTTCCATAATTGCAATGTCATGAACACGATTGTCGAAATAGTTCCATGAAGGATCAACAAATTCCGGTTGGTATGCGGCTTTTTTTAAAACTTCTGGATCAATTGCGTTGATTCCTTTAAAAGCCATATCAAATGTAGAGGATAAAATATTATTGGTGAGAGCTACTTTTTTAAATTCTTTAATCCACTGTTGAAAACCAACATTAGCGTAT
>NZ_JBHIRH010000174.1:0-488 GCF_042196945.1 Bartonella sp. AA81SXKL
ATCATGACGAACTTTTAGCATGGGGATGGCGCATTCCTTTTATTGCTTCAGTTTTTCTAATGCTTGTGGGATTATGGGTTCGTCTCTCAATCAACGAAACAGTTGAATTCAAAAAAACTCTTGAACGCAAAGAGCGTGTTCAAGTCCCTATAATAGATGTCTTTTTAAAATGCCCACGAATCTTATTTCTTGGGACATTTGCTGGTATGGCAACATTTGTTTTATTTTATTTGGTCACCGCATATTTGTTAAGTTATTCAACAAACCATTTGCAATTGTCATTTTATCAGGCTCTCCAAGTAGAAGTCATTGGTGCTATCTTTTGCGGAATTTTCACTGTCCTAACTGGAAAACTCGCTGATCGTATTAAACGCAGAACTTTGATGATTTGCATCACAATAATTACTGGTATCTATTCTTTCGCAATTCCTTATTTCTTAAGCTCTGGAGTCATAGGAGTGCTTGCAATGTCTACCATTGGTTTGTCG
>NZ_JBHIRH010000174.1:511-806 GCF_042196945.1 Bartonella sp. AA81SXKL
GCTTCACCATACCCAACAGCAATTCGATACACTGGTTCTTCTATAACCTTCAACTTAGCCGGTATCGTAGGTGCATCTCTTGCACCTTATATTGCGGAATATCTGGTACAGCATTTTGATACTTCTTATATCGGCTATTATTTACTTCTTGCCTCTTTTATTTCACTACTTTGCTTTGTTGGATTTACGGATGAGGAAATATCAAACTAGAACACAATAAAGAAGAAAAATAAAATGAATGCTGGCGGCAGAAATGCTGCCAATTTCATTTTCAAAGGCATTGGGTGAGGAACAT
>NZ_JBHIRH010000175.1:0-803 GCF_042196945.1 Bartonella sp. AA81SXKL
GAAAAAAGAGCTCCACTCTCATCTAATGCACATAAAACCTCAGACAGTTGAGGTGCAATTTTTAAGGCAGGAACAAAAAGATCGTTACGCGTTTCCTGTAAAGCTTCAACCAATGAATCAACCGTCTTTAGAGCTGCCGAATCAATTTTCAAGGGTGGATGATCGCGCTTCTCTAAAGCCTTAAAAACAGTTTTTGTCGCAATCTGTTGACCATGATTAACTAAAACCATTGCAAGAGAACAAGCCTCTTTTAGCCGTGTTATATCTTGCCCAATTCCTTTAACAAAAAGTGGCTGCTGATACTCCAATGCAAAAAGACACATTGGTACATCAGCGCCAAGAACTAAACTCATTTCCGCTAATTTTTCACAAGAGCAATCAAGAGCCCATTGCTGACGCAACAGACTCAAAACACCAGCAGCATTACCCGAACCACCACCAACCCCTGAAGCAACCGGCAATAATTTAACAAGTTGAAAAAAAGCAGGTTTAGCACATTCAGGAAAGGTGTTACACATAAAATCATGTGCACGAACAACCAAATTTTCTGCATCAGAAACAAGCTCATCTGCAAAAGGACCTGTTAAAACAAAGCGGTTACTCCCAAAAGGTGTGCAGCTTAAACAATCACCACTGAGACTAAAATAAACCAAACTTTCTATTAAATGATAACCATCAGCGCGTTGCCCTACAACATGCAAAGCTAAGTTCAATTTAATAGGGGTAAATAAATAAGAAGGCGCTTGAAAAAAAGCTTGTCCATTCGATATCATCTGACGTAATATTGATCAGTGTGGGGATCG
>NZ_JBHIRH010000176.1:0-801 GCF_042196945.1 Bartonella sp. AA81SXKL
GTTTGATCGAGGAGAGACCCTAAAGGTTCATGCATAACAAGAGACGGCATGAGATATTCGAACATAGAGCCAGACCATGATAAGAGGGCTCCTCTCCAACCAATTGGGATAAGAAGTCGACCAAGATGAAACCAATGTTTACATTTTATGTCTCCTTTTGCGATGGCAAAAAAGCTTGCGAGACGCGCTTCTGAAGCGAGCAGGTCATAACAATTTTCATCAAGTTTATTTTCTTGAACATTATATCCAATGGACAAGAGATGCCGTTCAGGATGCTCTAAGAAATCAAATTCCATATCAAGGGCTATTTTTCGAGCATTTACGGCTAAAGTTTTTTACAGAGTTGTTCGGTGTTATAGTCATTGCTGGCATCGTGATGATGCGCTTCACAGGTTTCTACAAGACATTTGGCCCAGGAGAGTGTTTGAGCGGATTCTGTCGTTTGAATTTTTTGATGAAGTTCATCTATTAACTGCACAATATCGTGAGCGATAAGTGAGAGGTTCGTAATAGAAGAAGAGGTGATGTTTGATTTTTCTACGAAAGCATTAACACAGTGATCAAAATTGGTGATGCACTCTTCGATTTGTTGACGTAAGGAGCGTAAAATAGGTTGATTATCGGGAATTTCTTTGAAAATTTCGGCAAGAATAGCATGAACATCAGATAAGCCTTCTCGATGATTTTGAAGAAAAACATAGGGTTTTTCAGCCCATTCTCTTAAAGCTGAAGCAAGTGTCATCAAATGTCCGGCGAGATTTCCTGAATCAACAGTTGAGACATAAGTAGGCAAGAGAGGTT
>NZ_JBHIRH010000177.1:0-800 GCF_042196945.1 Bartonella sp. AA81SXKL
TAGGTTGTTTTAAAAAGCTTATAATATTAGATCTCGAGCATTCTAAAAATCGTAGGTGTTTACAGTTTAGTAAAATAAGGAGGATCAGCTTATATATTACCGGCATGAGCTACCAACATAAAAAGGAAATTGCGAAAGGCCAAAAGCAAAAATACCAATCAAAAACTAAAAAAACAAATTGAAAACAATGTAAAATTTGACAGACTAAAAAGAGTGTTCTCTCTTGTATGGTCTCATTATAACCACAAAGTTTATTCTCTCTAACACTACATATTCTAAGAGTATCAGGAAATATGATCTTAACACTCAAGGGGGTTGGTCTTTCTTATGGATAGGTAGTACCATAAACTGTGGCTCCTTATGCACCAAACCTCACCATACAAAGGGTTCAAAAATACGAATGAAAGCTGGCAATATCCATTATAATTGCGAAAATGATCTCCCAAAGAAAATTGCTCTTTTTCCTTTAGAAGGTGCGCTTTTACTACCAGGCGGTTTTTTATCGCTCAATATTTTTGAACCAGAAGCTCTCGAAATGGTTGAAGACGCTATGGTATCCAACCGTTTGTTAGGCATTATTCAACCACTTTCTTCGGGAACAGACTATTTGCCCATACAGCTTTATAAAATGGGCTGTATAGGTCGCATCACACACTACAACGAAACAGGAAATGGGCAGCTTTTCATTATCTTACAAGGCGTTTGCCGCTTTACCTTAGAACAAGAACTCGTCAACACAAAATCCTATCGGATTGCTCTTATCCGATCAAACATAAAAGACCTACAAGAAGTAGAATTTT
>NZ_JBHIRH010000178.1:0-797 GCF_042196945.1 Bartonella sp. AA81SXKL
GCATTTTTTTCTTTATTTAGATAAGTGAGGACACGTGCATAGGTTCTAAATAGGGACACAGGTGATCATCTCCACTAGCTGTTGCAAGTATAAAATGTCGATTGTAATCGCTAGGCTTTGAGTTAATAAAATTTTGACAATAAAAAAATGCAATTTTGGATACTGATTGTAATATGGTGTGATAAAACCAATCCTATAGAATATGGATTCTCGTATTTATAAGAGTAGGGTGCAACATGGGTCAATAAAATTATTTAGCAAAATTATTTGATAAAATTACTGGGCAAGGAAACTTTCATGGCAGGTGTAGAAATAAAAAAGGTTGAGGTAGATGAAAGCGGAATGCGCTTAGATCGTTGGTTTAAAGCGCATTATCCAGGACTTGGATTTGGGCATTTGCAGAAATTGTTGCGTTCTGGCCAGATACGAATTGATGGTCGGCGTGTTAAGGCTGATACGCGTCTTCTTATGGGGCAAGTTGTGCGCATACCGCCTTTACCTGTTAATGACATGGGAAGCCTTCCTGTAACGGATAAAACACTTCGGGGACAGGATGATGAAGTCATTTTGAAAAAAATGCTGCTTTATGAAGATCCAAAGATTTTTGTTTTTAACAAGCCAGCTGGTTTAGCTGTACAGGGTGGCTCTGGTTTAACGCGTCATGTGGATAGTATGCTTAGGGTATGGCGTAATAAAAAAGGCGAAAAACCGCGTTTGGTTCATCGTCTTGATCGTGAGACATCAGGTGTCCTGATTGTTGCACGGTCAAGAGGGGCTGCACAGGCTTTAACGACGGC
>NZ_JBHIRH010000179.1:0-795 GCF_042196945.1 Bartonella sp. AA81SXKL
GTTCGGGGAATACGACACCTGTTTTTGTTCTGCCTTCTCACCGATTAATGAATCTGTGTGAGGTTGGTAAAGGGCATCTCCGCTTTATTATGTCTAATATGGAAGGAAAAAAGCTGCAAGGAATAGCTTTCCGTGCTGTAGGGACATCGCTTGGTTATTTTCTTTCTGGAAATGTTGGTGAAATGATCCATGTGGCCGGTAATATTAGCTTAAATTATTGGAATGGAAATATCAGTCCACAACTTCGCGTTATTGATGCAGCTGCAGTGATATGAGAAGAATATTTTCTGAAATTATCAGATATCTAGATTTGAAGCAAAAGTAGAGTTTTCCTGTATGAATCGAAACCGTGCTTCTGGTTTTGTTCCCATTAAGCTTTCTACAGTGTTTTTGGTTTCTTGCACTTCTTCTGCATTAATAGAGACGCGTAGCAGTGTACGTTTTTGAGGATGCATGGTGGTTTCTTTAAGCTGTTCAGCACGCATTTCACCAAGTCCTTTGAAACGTCCAATTTCAATTTTAGCTTTTCCAGTGAATTCAGTTTTTAATAATTCATCTTTATGAGTGTCATCACGTGCGTAAGCGACTTTCCCTCCTTGCGATATTCTGTAAAGGGGAGGAACAGCAAGGTATAAATGTCCCTGACGAATAAGATCGGGCATCTCTTGAAAGAAGAAGGTGATGAGCAGTGAGGCAATATGAGCGCCATCAACATCTGCATCTGTCATAATGATAATACGTTCATATCTGAGATCTTTTTCGCGATATTTGGAGCGCGTTCCACATCCAAGAGCA
>NZ_JBHIRH010000180.1:0-792 GCF_042196945.1 Bartonella sp. AA81SXKL
GGTATGGAACAAGCGGGCGAAGATCTGGCTAATTCGATTGTCGATGGCTTTATGTCGTCTATCTCACAATTGATGGACTATTGTAAATCTTTGCCTAGCCGCATTAAGGGGTGGATTGGTTCCATTGATGTAAGAGAGTTTTTGCCAAGTTTTTTTGGGGGTAAAACAGCCATTCAGCCCATACCACAATTTGCGGGGGCTTCTCCTGTAAATTCATTTGCGAGAGAGCAAAGAGACAAAGACCGTTCCCCCATCACACACAATCAAAATGTCACGGTGCATGTTAATGGGGCGCGTGAACCCATGGCCACTGGTCGTGCGGTTGCCCATGCTTTGCAACGGGCACGCGCCAATGCGCTGCATGGGGGAACAGAATAAGGGGAGGGAGCTTATGAGAGATCCTTTGATGATGTTAGGACCGCATCAATTTTATGTGGATTGGCTGAATTTCCAATCTTTTGAAGAAGAGTTTTCTGCCTCATGGGTTTGTATGGAGCGTTTTGGCAAGGCACCCAGTTTGCAATTTACTGGCTATGGCAATGATGCAAAAACCATTCATGGGGTTTGGTTTCCAGAAGAATTTGGGGACCGGGTAGCGATAGATGCCATCACTACAACTATCCGAAGAGCAAAGCCGGTGCAGATGCTTCGTTGGATCAATGATACCACCTATAGTGTCCTTCTCCATGGACCCGTAGTAATCACTACGATCAATAAAGACCACGACTATATCAGTCGCTCTGGTCAATCCCAGCGCATCCGCTATTCCATTAGCTTGTTACCGTTTTTCGA
>NZ_JBHIRH010000181.1:0-792 GCF_042196945.1 Bartonella sp. AA81SXKL
CAAGATACTTTGAATTTTTTAGATAATTCGAGAGCTCCTCTCCAATAAGCCTCTTCTACAACAGTTATTGTCACGTATTTAAAAGGATAATTTTAGATACCCCACATACCTTTATAAAATCACGAATGTGTAACACGTCTCATATCACTGTATCTAACATCAAAAATCAAAAAAACGAGCTCCTCTTAAAAAGCTATAAAAACATAACGCTATCGTTGCCATAAATGCAATGATTAAAAAACACCGAAAAATTTTTTTAAGAGAAGAATACAAAAAAAAGAAAGTTCTCTGAGGTTTCATATTTAAGGAAAGCGAGCGATAATACTCAATGCAATGACCAGATTCTTTAACATCAGAATACCTTTTTTTTATTGTAGAATGTGTTGCGAGCTCTTCAGTTTTTTTTGAAAAAGGCTTTAGAGCATCATTTTGTAAAGAGCTTTTATTTTCGTGTTGCAACGCATTTTCAAAATTTGTTTGGCTTGCAGTTATGCTGTTTTGTTTTGAACAATTTGATATCTCTTGGAGCAGCGAGCATTCTTGCTTCCCTTCACCTTCTATTTCAGCAAGCTTCTGCACAACAGAAACAAGCGATTTTGACCGGTCTATAAGCCTTGTTCCCATTGTTTTTTCTATGCTTTTCTTTTGGTTCTGCAAGCTCTGAACAAGCATTATAATCTTCTCTAAAGACTCAAAAAGCTTTTTTTCTTTTTGGCGGCGTATATAATGCTCCGCTAAAATTGCCCGACTAATATCATCCAAGTAAGATTTAAAATGCTCTTCTACAGAACT
>NZ_JBHIRH010000182.1:0-790 GCF_042196945.1 Bartonella sp. AA81SXKL
TCCAAAGCTATTCTAGAGGCTTCTGTTGTGCTCTGTTGGGCTTGCTCCGCTTTCGCTATTGCACTATCTGCTGCACTCTTGGCTTCTTCTGCTGTGCTCTTCGCTGCATTCGCAACTGTAACAGCGCTTTCTGATGCTACTTTGGCTTCCTTAGCTACGCTCTCTGCTGTCGCTACCGATTGTTTTACTTCCTCCACTAAACCTTTTGCCTCAACAGCTGTCGTTTTACTTTCATTGGCTAACGTTGCTGCCTGATCTGCTACTTTCTTCGCTTCAGCGGCTTTAGACAGTGCTTCTGAGGCATCTTGTTGCGCTGTTGATGTCTCTAACGTCTGTTTGGCTTCTTGCGCCATAGTCTTGGCTTCAGAAGCTGTGATTGTCGCATCATCCGCCTTCTTTTCCGCTCTTGCGGCTTTCTCTTCTGCCGTCTCTGCTGTGCTCTTAGCTTCACTCGACTTCGTTAACGCTTCTAAAGCTTTTTGCCCGATCTCATCACCAGCCTGTTTAGCTGTGGTAGCGGTCGATAATGCCGTTTCTGCAATACCTTTCACTTCTTCAGAAATATTCTTGACATCATTGACTAAGGTAAGCGCTGTAGATGCTTTATCCTTCGCTGCATTCGCTTCTGTAAGCGCATTGGTAGAGGCATTTTGGGCTTCTGTTGCAAGTTGTTTGGCTTCTTCTGAGAGTGTCTTAGATGACTCTGCTATCTGTTTGGCTTCTCTTGAAGCTGTTAATGCTGTCTCTACTCCCGCTTGTACTTGTGAGGCTGTTTTTGTGAGTTCTGTAA
>NZ_JBHIRH010000183.1:0-790 GCF_042196945.1 Bartonella sp. AA81SXKL
AACTTGACGAACTCTTAATTGAAACGATTTCTGCACTAGAATGTCTCTCTCATTATACCCTTAGCCAAACTCAAGCACAGCAAGTTATGAAAGGCAATACAGTGCTCCTATATCATCACGATGTACCTCTTGATGAAGATGAGGTTTGTGTCCTGTATCAAGACCAACTTCTTGCTATAGGCGCTCTTGAAAAAAACCAATTCAAGCCAAAGCGTCTTTTCACAATTTAATCCGCTTTTTCTCACAGCAATTTCTTACAGAAAAATACTTTTCATATTAATAACGGGAAGAAAGCTCTTTTCACTGTTTTAAACTTACCTTTTCACGATAATTCATATCAGAGCCTAAAATCTGTGATATATTCATAATTCCGACTCTAGCTTGAAAATAAAGCACAAGAATTTGTCTTTGTCGTTTTAAATCGTCTCTTTGATCATTTGGATATATGCCATATGCTCTCTCGTTAAAAAGATTTTGTAGAATGAAAACTCAGGTTTGAGCCTAAAAAAAAATCGCAATGCTGATGAGCTCTCCAACTGTTTTTTCAATAAAAAGCTGTCCTCAAATTATCAACAACATAAAGTGTTCATTAAAACATCTAAAACTTCTGCTGTTCTGTTCATTCCAACAAATTCATCTATAAAAATAGTATCATACATATTTTACAGTTTCAAAAAACTGTTCTAGCTCTCTTATCATTAAGGTAACTGATCCGCAGAGGACTTTAAATGCATTTCACTGACATTTGGTATCGTTTGCCGCTCAATCATGCGGTGTACTCTTACACCGT
>NZ_JBHIRH010000184.1:0-317 GCF_042196945.1 Bartonella sp. AA81SXKL
GCACTTTATATTTTACTATTTGGGTTAGTTGCAACAGGACTTTCTATTTATATAACGGCATTTTCTGTTTCATTGTTAACTGAGCAAACGGAACAGGCTTTGCGTGAAGAGTTAAGACGTATCGAAAACGCTTATAACTATGGTGGGCTTCCTTTAGTAATACGTACTATTGATTATCGTTCACGACAACCTGGGGCTTTTCTTTATCTTATCACTGATTCTATGGGACGCATTTTAGCAAGCAATGTTGCGCGTATTGAAGTTGGACTTCTGAATCATAATGGTTTTCTTTCGAATTCTTTTTTGTATTCGCGTTT
>NZ_JBHIRH010000184.1:363-789 GCF_042196945.1 Bartonella sp. AA81SXKL
CAATTATTGTTTATTTGCCTAATGCTATGAAATTTCTTGTTGGGCGGGATTTAGATGAACCAGAGCGTTTTGCAGCGGTTATTCGTAAAGCAGTTATGATTGCTCTCGCAGCAATGGTTGGAGGGGCTTTACTTATATGGTTTTTTGTTGGTAGGCGTGCATTGCAGAGAATTGATCATGTAACAGCTGCATCACAGCGCTTGATGAAGGGTGATTTCAGTGGGCGTTTACCTGTTTCTGGGGTAGGGGATGAGTTTGATCGATTGTCCGCTAATCTTAATGTTATGTTAGACCGCATTGAAGAATTAAATATTGGTTTGCGTCAAGTATCAGATAATATTGCTCATGATCTAAAAACACCACTAACGCGTCTTAGAAATCGCGCTGAAGCAGCGCTTTCGGGGCAAAAGACAAAGTTTGAATATT
>NZ_JBHIRH010000185.1:0-788 GCF_042196945.1 Bartonella sp. AA81SXKL
GGCGTGGTGTCGCAAAATGGACTGGCGGGCATTGAGAAATTTTTCTTTAAAACAAACGCGTGAATTGGCAATCCAATGCCATTCTGTTTTACATGAAAGGCGTGATCCCATTAAAGAACGTGAGAAACAAAAGCGTGAGGCAATGCTTAATCTGCATGATTTAAAAGATATTGCTCCTCAATGTTTTTGAAAGTCGTAAAGTCGAATTAAAAGGAGATGGTAAAGATGGGAACTGGTTTAGACCCTTAAAACTTTATATTCTTCCCAAATTAGGCTGTATACCCGTTTTAGAAATTATCCAAACGGGCAGAAGGACAGTTATGGTTTTATTTCAAGGTAATGCAACAGGGCATTATCACCCGGATGAGGAGGGCATTTGAAGGTGTGTTCAGGGTTGCAGTTTATAAAATTGAAAGCCACGCTATTTATGCGATAAATTGTGATAGATTTCTTTTATTGGCTTGACGAATAAATTGGGGACCAATATGTTACGCACGGTCTTGTAAGATGCGTTTTGACTTTGCTTTTTATTAAGGAGCCAATTATGGCAAAGGACAACGAGCCCGTTGTACCAAAAGAGGAAGCTGACGGAAAAAAGCAAGAAGACTGTTTTAATTCAGAGGATTTGGAATGTCGTAGTCAGAATTTAGGTTTAGCTTTAATGCGTAAAAAAGCATTAAAGAAGCGAGGGTATAGAAAAGAGGGAGGAGAGCCACAAGGAACGATGGCACGTGCAATTAAGCTTTCTAGTGAGTTTTTGGCAAGTATTATCGTAGGCGTTGTTTTAG
>NZ_JBHIRH010000186.1:0-788 GCF_042196945.1 Bartonella sp. AA81SXKL
TTAGCTTTAAAACCGTAAATATAAACTAAAGCTTTCATTTTATATATTTATAATATTATATTATTATTTTTCAATTTTACAAATTTTATTTTTTGTTATCATAAGATGATCTTTTTCTGAAATAAAAAATGGCTTAAACAATTTTTTTTATTCAAAAAATATGGTGCATAAGATGAAAAATCAAAATATATATTAAGAGATGCAGCACATCATGGGATAATATATAAATAGATATCAGTATGGTATTGAAGGATTTTTTTCTCTTCAGACTATACAGTTTAAGTAAATTTTCTTTCTTAAAATAAATTTTATTGTGTCTATCCAGAATTTATTTCTACTATTTGAAAAAAATTTTAATTATACTGCTAAAAAGTGTAATCTTCTAGTATATCTATTAAAGCGGCATGATCTTTATAGAAACAGTGCTTATGACATGCAAGAAACAGAAGTACAGCGAGTAATTGTGGAAATTATTGCGATTATATTTCTGCGCGTATGTGGAACGTATAAATTTATACATTTGCAAAAATAATATGATTCTAACATATAAACGAAACCATAAATATATTTCTACGTAGGATTATATATGACCCGTTCTTCTGTACTTCCACCCAAAGCATCCAAAATCATTTATAAAGACGTATATCACGGTATTTGTCGCGATGATCCCTATCATTGGCTGCGTGCATCTAATTGGCAAGACGTTTTAAAAGATTCTAGCTGTCTTGATGAAAATATTAGGCATCATCTTGAAAAAGAAAATGCCTATCAAGCTGCTCAAATGGCTG
>NZ_JBHIRH010000187.1:0-787 GCF_042196945.1 Bartonella sp. AA81SXKL
CGGTCGTAAAACACGACTAATTTTGACAGGCCCGCCTTTTTTTTCAATATCCAAGATATCCTCTGAAGAGAGATCACGCGCTATATCCACATCACCTTTTTCCAAAAGCAATCTCTGGCTTGCTGATTCAGCGACATGCTGCACTACAATCTGTTTAGTTTTGGGTACGTCATCTCCCCAATAATATTGGCTAGCCTGTAAGACAACTTTCTCCCCTGGAATCCAACGCTCTAATTTATAAGGGCCAACACAAGCCGAATGCGTTGCTAAATATTCATTGCCCATATCGCCATCAACACTCTTTGCTTCAAGTGTTTGGCGATCAAGCAAAGCAGAGGCATAAGACTGTCCAATCACAGTCAAGACAAGTTGGATAGGATAAGGCTTATCCAATTTTAGTTGTAAAGTTTTATCGTCAAGAGCTTGAATATTTGTTTCGACATTGTCTTTAGTAAACCCATAGTTTATCAAAGATTGGGCATAGCCCAACCCTAACTTAACAATACGCTGCATTGACCAAGCGAGATCTTGCGCAGTAGCCTTCCTTCCATCATTAAACTTTAAATCATGACGAAGATGAAAAACAATTCTCGTTCCGCCATCAAAAACATTCCACGACTGAGCCATAGCAGGACGCACTTTTGTAGGATCATTCCGATCATATTGCACCAAGGCACTACAAATATTTGTCAACAATTCACTTGTTACAACCTCAACCGATTGCGCTGGATCAAAACTGCTAATTGAATCAATATTCCAAGCCATCACCAATCTATCTTTAGATGAT
>NZ_JBHIRH010000188.1:0-783 GCF_042196945.1 Bartonella sp. AA81SXKL
GTAACTGTATTTCAATGTAATACAATTGAAGTTTAATTTCAACTGTAAAGCACATTTTTTAGAGTGGCGAGATCGTTCGGCTTAACAACCACTTGCTTTTTTTAAGACTTCACCCATACGTGTTCGCCAATCTTTTCCTTGTTTTTTAAAAGAGGCAATAACATTTGGGTCGAGACGGAGAGTAACCGCTTGTTTAGGAGATTCAACGGGTGGACGCCCACGTTTACGGCGCTCTTCTGTTACATACTTAAAAAAAGAGGCTGGTAAAACGTCTTTAGCTGGCTTTAAGCGTGCAAGTTCTTCATCTGTTAGTGGTGGGGAATCCACAGCGTCCCAATCTTCTTTTGTATAGCCACATCCTGTTTCAAAGGTTTTTTTGATAGTCATTGAAAACCTCTCTTTCTTTTTTATTCGCTTGACGAAAACTGATAATGGATATCGCTTCATTGCCAAGCTTTGCAAAAACAATAACTGTTGTGCCATCCGCAAAATGTCCAATAGCCTTCATGCGGTTTGAATGGGTTGCATCAATAAGAGCATGTTCCCAGTCAAAGTAAATAACATCAGCAAAATCAAGCTTATGTTTAACAATGTTTAAAGCTCTTTTTGGTTCATCCCACACTATCTTCATATATTTTATGTACACGAAAAATAAAACCTTGTCAATAATTAAAGTGTACAACAATTCGTATATACCATTCAAAATGGAGCAACTATGAATAAGAAGCATCGTAAGGGTTTATCGGTTCGTGCGTTTGCGAAGAAGATGGGTGTTTCACATAA
>NZ_JBHIRH010000189.1:0-782 GCF_042196945.1 Bartonella sp. AA81SXKL
CAGTATAGCTCTTCTCTTCATCCTTGCCATCTTCCTTAACAGTCTTAACCTTGAAAGTGGGAGCGGTCCAGTTTCCATCATCATTATATCCAGCTCCTCCACCAAAATAGGTCGCAAACATCTTATTCATGGAATAGAGTTGTGAGCCATTAACCGCATCACTTGAGTCTTTAGAAATATCTCCATTCGCAAGATACTTAATCTTGCTGTTGCTTTTGCTATTTTCTTCTCCATGCAAGGCTACAAAAGCTCCCTCTTTCTCACCCCACATCAACGCATTCTGCTTAATGTTTTCAGTAACCGCCGTATTGCTTTGTGTAATCTCTTTATGAATGTTCTGGAAAGAATTACCTACACCCTCAAAGGCTTCCGCAACACTTGCATAGCTCTGCTCTTCAACATCACTACCATCTTCCTTAACGGTCTTAACCTTGAAACTTGGATCTGTCCACGCTTCACTCTCATACTTGGCACCTCCGCCAAAATATTTCGCTGTATGCTCAGCAACCTTAGTAACATTTTTATTGGTTGTAAAAAGCTGCGAACCATTAACCGCATCCGTTGAACTTTCTGAAAGTTCACCAGTACTCACACCGGTAAGTGTCCGTTCCTTACCTTCATTGTTAAGAATACTTACTTCCGTACCGCCTGCTGCCTTACCTATAGTGATAACACCCGATCCCCCCGCACGAAGACTACGACTTGACGTCACCTCTTCTTCTTGCTTAACAAGGATACTGTCTCTTACATCGACAATCTCATCATTAAGTGTCGTGAAAGCA
>NZ_JBHIRH010000190.1:0-781 GCF_042196945.1 Bartonella sp. AA81SXKL
ATACGTTGCGCGCCAACAGCTTATTTTGATTACTGTTTGTGTGCTTGTTATGCTTTGCGTTGTCATTCCGGTAATGGTAAGCGTAGTATTTCTAGCTATCAAGTATCGTGCTTCGAATACAGCGGCAGATTATTTACCTGATTGGGGGCATTCCAATAAAATTGAAGCATTTATGTGGGGTATTCCAATTGTTATTGTAACGATTTTAGGTTTATTAACAGCTTATTACACCTATAAGCTTGAGCCTACGAATTCTCTTCCTGTGGATGTTGTTGGTGAAGAGAAGCCTTTACAAGTTGACGTTGTAGCTCTTGATTGGAAATGGCTCTTTATTTATCCGGGATATGGTGTTGCATCGATCAATGAAATTTATGCACCTAACGGTCGTCAGGTTTTGTTGCAGTTGACATCAGAGAATTCTGTTAATGCCTTTTGGGTGCCAAAGCTTGGCACGGTTCTTTATGCTATGCCACAGATGAATGCTAAATTGCATTTGGTAGCGGAAGAGCAAGGAATATTCAAAGGAAGTTCGGCAAATTACAGTGGCGATGGTTTTGCAGGTATGCGGTTTAAATGGCATTCTGTATCTTCGCAGGATTTTGACAAGTGGATTGCTAAAGTTCGGGCTAATGGTCAAATACTTGATCGAGCCTCTTATCGGCAGCTTACTATTGCACCTCGTATGGGAGATAGTACTGCAAAGGAAAAAGATGCTGAAGTTCGTTATTTTGCACCTGTTGAGAAGCGGCTTTACTACCGGGTTGTTAATCGATGTGTTGAT
>NZ_JBHIRH010000191.1:0-781 GCF_042196945.1 Bartonella sp. AA81SXKL
ATTATTCCTTTGAAAAAAAATTACGACAAAAAATTGCAGAAGCAGGTCTGAATGATCGCATTGTTTTTCTTGGTGAGGTGCTCAATACACCTTTATGGTACCGCCGTTTGTCGCTATATGTAGCACCTTCTCGTACAGAAGGTTTCGGTTTGACACCCTTGGAGGCAATGGCATCACAAACAGCTGTCGTAGCGAGTGATGCGGGAGCTTATAAAGAATTGGTGGTGGAAGGAACAGGAACGATTGTTCAAGCAGGAGATGGAGGTGCTTTAACAGCAGCGATTGAACCTTATTTTGCTGATTTAGAAAAAACAATGGCTGCAGGGGAAAAAGCTTTAGCACATGTCCGTACCCATTTTCCTTTGGAAAAGGAGGCAGCTGCAATTAGGAATGTTTATGAGACAGTGTTTGCGCAAAAAACACTTTAAATATGCAAAAACCTTTTTGAGGAGTGCAGAGAATAAACCTCTTTTATAGGAAGGACCCTTGCATATCAGTTTTTAAGCGAATAGCAAAGTAACGCAAATATTATTTTATAAAATCTTCCATTTATTGATAGGATTAAAAAACTCGTTATCAAAACTTTGAGAACAAAAGGGTGAATTTATATTCTTAAAATGATGTTGGTATTGTGATAAAGTAGCAGGTACATTGATTTAGAATAATAATTTATCTTTTTGCATGTCATAAGCGGGGTTGGAGTGTGGGTAAAACTCTTCAAGAGAGGAGTAAAAATGCTTTTTATAAACCACCTTAATTACAACATTTTGAGCTGGCAAGA
>NZ_JBHIRH010000192.1:0-329 GCF_042196945.1 Bartonella sp. AA81SXKL
TACCGTTAAAATCAAAAATCATTTACTGTTTATCATGTAAGTAAGGATTGAAATTATGGCTTTTATCGCCGATAAACTCTCTCATATCAAACCTTCTGCAACAATCGCTGTTTCCCAAAAAGCACGTAATTTAAAAGTATTAGGTCGTGATGTCATTACTTTAGGCGCGGGGGAACCAGATTTTGATACACCAGAAAATATCAAAAATGCTGCCATTGAAGCTATTCGACGTGGAGAAACAAAATACACCCCCATTTCTGGCATTCCAGAATTGCGCCAAGCAATTTCTGCCAAATTTAAAAGAGAAAATAATCTCACTTATCAACCAG
>NZ_JBHIRH010000192.1:347-781 GCF_042196945.1 Bartonella sp. AA81SXKL
ACCGGTGGTAAGCAAATCCTCTTTAATGCGCTGATGGCAACTTTAAATAAAGGAGATGAAGTTATCATTCCCTCTCCTTATTGGGTCAGTTATCCAGAAATGGTTACCCTAAACGGAGGTATACCTGTCTTTTTAGAAACTAAAGCCGAATTTTCTTATAAACTTCAACCACAAGAGTTAGAAGCTGCCATTACCCACAAAACTAAGTGGTTTATTTTTAACTCTCCTTCAAATCCATCAGGCGCCGCTTATACACACGAAGAGTTAAAAAAACTAACAGATGTTTTAATAAAATATCCTCATGTTTATATTCTCACCGATGATATATATGAGCATCTCACATATGAAGGTTTTACCTTTGTCACCCCAGCTCAAGTAGAACCGAATCTTTACGACCGTACACTCACAATGAACGGTGTTTCTAAAGCTTATGC
>NZ_JBHIRH010000193.1:0-780 GCF_042196945.1 Bartonella sp. AA81SXKL
GCCATACACTGACAGGTTTTTCTTCTCCTTTAAAATAGGATTCAACAGGAGATGCTATAATACAGAAAATATATTTTTCAGAAGGGCGAACTCCCAAAAAGTTTTCATTACCAAACATAAACGGACGTATGTAAAGGCTAGCATTGGGATTTCCAGAAATCCAATTTTGATCAATTCTTACCAATTTATGAACAGCATCTAAAAAAATGTCCTTTGGCAATTCAGGCATAGCTAATCGTCTTGCTGATTCTATAAAACGTTGCGCATTGGCATCAGGACGAAATAACAAAATACGCCCATCTTTTGCACGATACGCTTTTAGACCTTCAAAAATCTCTTGCCCATAATGCAGAACGGTACTTGCTGGATTAATTTCTAAAGATTTGTATTGAGAGATGACAGCATTATGCCAACCTTTATCTTTAGTCCATTTAATGATCACCATGTGATCTGTAAAAAATTGACCAAAACCAGGATTTTTGAGAATATGCTCACGTTCTTCGTCTGATAAAGGTGATGGATGTTTTTCTATTTTAAATGGAATTGATGATGTAGGAGATTTCATCAGTAAAACCTTTTGAGATATGCTTTATTTCTAGATGTTTTATATTATAAAAATAATAAACTGCTTTCATTACAAATTTATTATTAGCAAATCATTTGTGTCAATGCCTTATTATAGAATTGAAAGAGAAGGCTATTGAGAGATGTTTTTTCTCTCTGTTTTCATAATTTTTCTTCTCAATTTTATCAAGTAATCTGGAACCTTTATACCTATTT
>NZ_JBHIRH010000194.1:0-304 GCF_042196945.1 Bartonella sp. AA81SXKL
TACAGGTAGGTAACTGTGCAAGTACTCTCTTGAAAGCAGCTAATTGTTTATTATTGGATGAATGAGAGGCGTCCTCTCCATTCGCAAGGTGACTGAGAATATATTTTATTTCTGCTTTTTCAAAAATTGTAGGGTTTTTGATGAGTTTTTGTAATTCTTTTTTATCAAGCCCTAATCGGCTCATATTAGTATCGACTTGAATGATTGCGGGAAATTTTTTATTCTTTTTTTGGCAAAGTGTTTGCCAATCTTCGATAGTAGACCAAGAGTTCAAAAGAGGGATAATACCCGATTGTGCGACAAA
>NZ_JBHIRH010000194.1:329-780 GCF_042196945.1 Bartonella sp. AA81SXKL
AAACCATGCAGAAGAGCAATCATGACATTTTCTGGTAAAACGGCTTTTAATTGAAGCGCTTCTTCGATTTGGGCAACAAAAAAAGTGCGGCAACCAGCTTGATAAAGTGCCGGGGCAATTTTATGTGCCCCTAACCCATAGGCATTAGCTTTCACTACCGCTGAACACTCAGTTGGAGCAACATGTTGGGCTAAAGTTCTATAATTTGCAACAATAGCACGCACGTCGATGGTTGCTATAGCTGTAGCAGGAAATAATGGGTTTGCTGTATCCTTAGCGGATTTGTTCATTTTAAAAAATCCTCTCTCGAGTCAGTGAGACAAGAAGTTTACTTTGGTTCTTTCATATAGTTTTCTATGATATATGAAAAGGATGCGTGTGCTGTTTGTTCTTATCAAAATCATGAGCAGTTCATACTGAATTATGTGTTATCAAAGCAACCTTTTAAGGT
>NZ_JBHIRH010000195.1:0-775 GCF_042196945.1 Bartonella sp. AA81SXKL
GGAGGACCGATACCTGTAAAGCGAGATGTTTATCGTCATAAGAGAACACTTTCGCACTTAGTGTCGGTCATTCAAGATGAGATTGATGACATAGCCGATGAGTATGTTCAACAAATCCAAGAAAGCATTTTTGCAGCCATTCGTTTTTGTGAACGGGAGACCTTTTACTTTAACGAAAGCCGTGATGTGGTGTTTGAGACACGGGCGGGACAAGGTGTTTATGATGCAAGCACTACCAGCCATATCGAAAGTGCTGTTAAAATCAAAAACGTTTATCTGAGTTCTGATCAACATCATAAGTTTGCCTTGGAATGTAAGGACCATGTTTCTTTAGAGCCTTTGTTATCATCAGAGCAGCAAGGAACGCCGGTTTGTTACAGTTATTTTGATAGGAAATTACATCTTTATCCCACGCCGGATAAAGCCTATCAGATTCAACTCATTCTCTCTCCATTGCGTTTATCAGAGATAGATAGTGTCGATGAGGAGCATCCATGGTTTGTGCACGCGTTTGATTTGATTAAGGCGCGTGCAAAATACGAACTTTACAAGAATATCTTGAAAGATCCCGATTGTGCAACGGCAGCTTACAATGACTTTAACGAACAGTTGCATGAATTGCGTGCAGAGACGTCTCAACGTCATAACGTGACCAGAATAATACCAACGGATTTTTAAGATGGTTTATTTTCCAATCGCTGATTACAGACCAGATGTTTCGGTCGTCAACGGTAGCTTTACGGATACGCTTGTGAATGTTTTACCGGCTGATGGC
>NZ_JBHIRH010000196.1:0-773 GCF_042196945.1 Bartonella sp. AA81SXKL
CCATTGATGAGGCTTACCCATATTCACGTTAAAGCCATCGATATCTGAGAGGGCTCCAAGCATGAGGCGTTGATAAAGGAGTTGTGCTTGTGGTTCAAAGACCAATCCTTTAGCATCGGTTTCTAGTTTATGTCCGATGGTCGCTGATGCACTTACAGTATGAGAACCATCCAATTTTGCAGTGTTCCCAATGAGGGCTGTGGTGATATTTCCTTTGAAAGCTCCGTAGGAGAACAGTGCATTAACATAGATGCCATCGTTATGCTGGATGTTTCCATATGCAGCAAGTGACCATTTATCGAGTGTACTCTTATCAGCACCTTCCATGCCCTTTGGAGTGAAAGAGAGTTGTCCGTATGTCCCCAAAAGACCAAAATGTGTGGTGCTATTTTGACCTTCTAATGCTGCTAATGTCATGCCTGCTTGTATTGCAGTATAGTGAACATCAGCACCATAGCCATAGTGTAGAGGACTACGGTTAGAAGACAATGTGATCTTGTGGCCATAGGAGGATAAGAAGATCCCACTCTTTTTGTTATCTTCTTTTTTATCCTTTGCTTCAAAGAGTGTTGTCCGCATATTCTCTAACAGTATATTCTGATTATTCAGCTCAGCCAATCCAGCGGAAAATAAAGCGTTAGGCATGACCAAATAACTGGCTACTTGTGGTACAAGAGCTCGAATCTTCCCTTCATCGTCAAGGGTAGCACTTTGTAAACGGAAATCCCAAAAATTCTTATTTTCTCCTCCGAGACTTTGCTCAGCATTCGCTT
>NZ_JBHIRH010000197.1:0-302 GCF_042196945.1 Bartonella sp. AA81SXKL
GAAGTGGCCGGAAATGGTTTATCATTTTCATGATGAAGGTATTTATGATTTACCTAAAGAGGCAACGCTTTTGGCAACGGGTTATACATATCCTACACAAGCTTTCCGTTATGGAAAAAATGCATGGGGCTTGCAATTTCATGCTGAATTCACACGGGCTATGATGCGACGTTTGGTTGTGCGTTCAGCACAAAAATTAACTGAAACGGGTGCTCAGCCAGCTTCTGCACCTTTGAAAGGTCGTTTAATTTATGATCAGGCCTTGAGCCGATGGGTTGAAAATGCAGTGCAAAAAAATTTTT
>NZ_JBHIRH010000197.1:339-772 GCF_042196945.1 Bartonella sp. AA81SXKL
TATGTCGATTGTTATCATGAAATAAGGAGAATTTTAGTTTTGCTTACATTCTCTCAATTGACATCATTCCGGAAAAATCTTTCTTTGAGCCGTTTCCTTTGTGGAATGTTTTGTCTTGTTTTGATACTCATTTATAGTTCAGTCTGGTTTTTTTTTCACGTAAAATAGAAGAGCGTCTTTCCAGTGTCCTTGCAAGGGTATCCACTCGTGAAATGACAGCTATGTGCGAACATATACGCAAGAATGGTTATCCGTTACGGATCGGTGTTGTTTGTGATCAATTTCAGTTTGTTTGGCCGTTGTACGGTTTTTCTTTATCAACTGCGCATTTAACCGTTAGTGCACCAATTTATGTACCTCATTGGGTAGAGGTAGAAGTTCATTCTCCTGCATCAATTGTTTTATTTGGAAAAAATCCCATAATGTCGCGTTG
>NZ_JBHIRH010000198.1:0-767 GCF_042196945.1 Bartonella sp. AA81SXKL
ATGACAGAAAATGATATTCTTTTAACAGACCGTGAAAGTGCAAAATTGCTTCATATGAGTGTCTCAACTTTCCGCCGTCATGTAACCAATGGCTCTTTGCCAAAACCTTTAAAATTTGGTTTTTTATCGCGTTGGTTACAATCAGATCTTATCAATGTCATTGAGCAAGCAAAACAGCAACGTTATAATGACGCGGCATAAAAAGAAAGCCTTGTCACGTAAGAACGGACAAGGCTTTCTCAAACTCATCAACCTGGAGCTTTATTTGGTGTAAATTCAAGGCTTTCTCTGCTGAAGCAAGACTTAAGGCTGGCATTCAAGTTGTTCTGAATGCTTTTTACAATAAGGGCTATTTAAGCGTCTCTCAACACTTCGCTGAGGCATGACAGCACCAGGACGACATATGGGAAGATTGTCCGATTTATGGTTTTCACACCATTCTTGTATTGTAAAGCTAGGACGAAAACCTGATTGCGCCATACACATTTCAATACTGGCAAATTGATTCAAATCTAGCGCCACAACCTTATTAAGGTCCGGTACTCCACATTCTAAAAGTATTTTATTTCTCCATAATGCTGGAGAAAGTGAGGGAATTGAGTTAACACATCCAGTGATACTTAACAGAGCTATACAACTCAACAGTTTTAAGATTTTCTTCATTCTTCCCCTCTTTCAATGGATTTATTTACAATAAAAAAGCTCATAAGCCTGTTGATATTTCCTGTCACCGCTTCATTAAAACAACGGTGAACAATATTGAAATG
>NZ_JBHIRH010000199.1:0-766 GCF_042196945.1 Bartonella sp. AA81SXKL
TGCCATCAATGAAATTCAAGACTTCCTTAATATATCTGTTTTTTTTCATAAATGGCTAAAGATGATCTAACGGCTTAAAACAACGGGATAACCATCAAGTGTGTATCCCTCAAAACGATCAACATTAGAAGAATAAAGGGTAACAACAATACGTCCTGAATTATTATAGAAATATAATCTTTTTCCTTTAACAGTCCAAGAATTTACTTGAGAAAAGATTCCTGGACAATGTAAAGGGCCAGCGCGATATCCTTGTCCAAATTTTGTTTGCGGCGTTGCAATTCGGCAAACCTTACCACCCATAGAAAGATTCCACACCCCAGCAATACTTGCAGGAAACAAATCAATGGCATTTCCTGGCAATTCGAGATTAGCCATTTGTCCATCACTTTGAGAATCTCCTTTTTCATACAATAAAGTATTTGTTGTCTGAGGAGATGACGATAAATCAGACATTGTTTGAGGAACTGATATTGACTGAACAGGGTAAAAAAACTCTAAAGAACCACCTCTATCATTATTCTCAAACCGCGATGTTGAACAACCCGTTAAGAACGTTATAATCGATATTACAATTAAAAATGTTTTTTTTGAAAATATCATATCTATGCTCTTTCCCATGACAACAAATAGATTCACTCAAAGAAATGAGTAAACAGTTTTTATAGGGCATTCTACAAAAATAAATTAATAAATTAAAAAGAACAGGCTAAAAATTGCTTATTTTGAAAAATAATAATTTTTCTATTCGTTTTATATTGCATTA
>NZ_JBHIRH010000200.1:0-763 GCF_042196945.1 Bartonella sp. AA81SXKL
GTTGTTTTATTTGTAAGCCTTTTGATTGTTCATAAATGGCTCCCAGCGGAGCGACGCAAATTTATAGATGTTTTACCAGGAATCGTGGTGACAATGTCAGTGTGGTTTATGGCTTCTCTTGCTTTTGCGCAGTATTTGACAATGTTTGATTATATTTCTACCTATGCGGGATTAGCATCTATTATGGTTGCTATTATTTTTCTTTACATTTTAAGCGCTATTTTTATTCTTGGAGGCGAAATAAATGCAGCGATAATGTTTTATCGCAATTATTTGCACCATTCGGATGAATGAAAGAACTTATTTTTGTGTGAAAGCCAAGAGACGAAAACACGAAAAAAACCAGCCATCACTTTGTTGATTGATGCTGATTCTTGTCCTGTAAAAACTGAAATTTATCGTGTTATGAATCGTTATCAGCTTAAAACATTTGTTGTAGCGAATCGTTTTTTTCCTCTTCCAGATGAAGCGCTTCTTGAAAGGGTAGTTGTTTCTGACAAATTTGATTCTGCTGATGATTGGATTGTAGAACATGTGCAGGAGGCTAGTATTGTTATTACCAGTGATATTCCTTTAGCCGCACGGGTTGTGCGTGCGGGTGGTGTTTGTCTTTCTCCAACTGGCCGTACTTTTGATGCAAGCTCCATCGGTCACGTTTTGGCGCTGCGCAATCTTATGAACGATTTGCGAGGACAAGGTAAAGTTATAAGTAGCCCCCGTCCTTTTTGTTGCAAAGACCGTTCTGCTTTTTTATCGGCACTAG
>NZ_JBHIRH010000201.1:0-762 GCF_042196945.1 Bartonella sp. AA81SXKL
TCACGTGCTTTGCGCGCAGCCTCACGAGCAGCCGCAGCCTCCACTACTTTACTTGTAACAATTTTTGCTTCATTAGGATGTTCTTCTAGCCATGCAGAGAGACCTTCATTCACCAAATTTTCAACAATAGGCCGCACTTCAGAGGAAACCAATTTATCTTTTGTTTGCGAAGAAAATTTTGGATCGGGAACTTTAACGGAAAGAATAGCAGTGAGTCCTTCGCGGCAGTCATCACCGGTGAGGTTTACTTTTTCCTTTTTTACAATGCCTGAAGATTCAGCATAACCATTAATTTGGCGTGTAAGAGCACTGCGGAAACCCACCAAATGGGTTCCCCCATCACGCTGAGGGATATTATTGGTAAAACACAGGACTTTTTCATGATAGGAATCATTCCACCATAAAGCAACCTCAACGCTCATCCCATCTTTTTCACTTGTAATATAAATAGGATGATCGAGGAGCGCTTTTTTCGATTGGTCAATATATTTGACAAATTCAGTTAATCCACCCTCATAATGCAATTCAACGGATTTGATGTCGGCATGGCGTTGATCGACAAGAAGGATATGCACACCAGAATTCAAAAAAGCCAATTCCCGTAAACGACGTTCCAAGGTTTCGAAATCAAATTCAACCATGGTAAAGGTTTCAGAACTTGGTAAAAACCTGATCTCTGTTCAGCTTTCTTCGCCGCAATCACCGACAATTTTTAGTGGAGCATCGGCAACTCCATGAGTAAAGGACATTTCATAGATTTTG
>NZ_JBHIRH010000202.1:0-761 GCF_042196945.1 Bartonella sp. AA81SXKL
CTGAATCCGAATCAGCTTTTTGCTTTTAGTGCTAAGAAGCACCTGGACATAGCAAAAACTCCCGGAATTCCAGGAAAGCTCACATAATAAGCTAATTTTTTAGAATTTAGGGTTTTACTTCTCTTATTGATCGTTGCGTAATCGACCAAAAACATCTCATTAATAAAATAATCTTAGAGTATTAGCAATGAAAATTTAAACAGTCTTTGTTTTCGAAAATGCTCTAAAGACCGCAGAGACATCGTACCAGAGAGACATCGTAGCGAAGATACAAGAGGAGAAATGCTTATTCATTGGTTGCAGCAGTAGAAGCTGCATCTGAACGTATATGGGAGCAGATATGAGAATTTGAAAGGTGGAGAGTTTCTTATTATAAAAAGCGGATTTTAAAAATTTTAATCGGAAAGCAAGCACAAAATTGCCTTCTGTTTTTTCGGTTTAAGTTCTCTAAAACTTTTTAAAAGGAAATCTTCTTCTTTGTTCGATATTCCTTTATTACGAGGGTATGAAACATGTTCTTTTGTTGAAATATCCGCATAAAAAAAGGAAATAGAAACATCCAATAGAGTGGCAATTTCCTGTAAACGTCCTGCTCCTACACGATTTATTCCTTTTTCATATTTCTGAATTTGTTGGAAAGTGACTCCTAAGGAGTGGCCTAACTGTTTTTAAGAAAGTCCTAGCATCTTTCTTCTATAACGAATTCTCTTGCCTACAGAAATATCATTAAAATGCGGATTTTTGTTTTGCACTTTAAAGTC
>NZ_JBHIRH010000203.1:0-758 GCF_042196945.1 Bartonella sp. AA81SXKL
GGAGCGGAGCGAGGAGCCCTTCCTGCTGACTTGAATTATCATGGATACGGTTATTCATGCTGTACATCCATCAATCACGTTGTTTGTCATGGTATCCCCAATAAGAGACCCTTGCAAGAAGGCGATATTGTCAATGTTGATGTAACCTTTATTCTGGATGGCTGGCATGGTGATTCAAGCCGCATGTATCCTGTTGGAAAAATCAGACGTGCTGCAGAACGCTTGCTAAAGATAACCTATGAAAGCCTTATGAGAGGAATTGCCGCAGTCAAACCCGGAGCAACCACAGGTGATATTGGTGCAGCAATTCAGCGCTATGCGGAATCTGAACGGTGCTCAATTGTGAGAGACTTTTGTGGACATGGAATCGGTCAGCTTTTTCATGATGCTCCGAATATTCTGCATTATGGAAACCCTGGAGAAGGAATAGAACTCAAACAAGGTATGATGTTTACAATTGAACCGATGATTAATCTTGGTAAACCACAAGTTAAGATTTTATCTGATGGCTGGACTGCCGTTACACGTGATAGATCTCTTACTGCACAGTATGAACATACAATTGGTGTAACAAACGAAGGTTGCGAAATATTTACGCAATCTCCTAAAAATATTTTTTATATTTCAAATTCATATGTCTAAATAAATGTAGAAATGTCATGGCTAAAAAGTTAAGTAAAAAGGGAGATATTCAAAGAGATCATTTTGCATTAATCTCAAGTTTCCCACTTAATCAAACACCAGAAACAAAAAGTGAA
>NZ_JBHIRH010000204.1:0-338 GCF_042196945.1 Bartonella sp. AA81SXKL
CCACTTGCCATGAACGAACATATGAATAATATACTCTACTATGCAGTAAAAAAACTCTCATCTTTGAATCTTGGCTTTTTTTAAAAAAATGAACGTCTTCAACAAAAGGACAAGGAAGGATTTTAGTTCTTACGAACATTTGAGAAATTTATCTTCAATAAACCGTAATTTTCTGCCAATGCCCACACTTTATTGATTGGAATGTTTCTCCTCAACAGCACTCTTGTTTGTTAAAAATGAAATATTTACAAAGAGACCATTCCCATCACTCGAGTTTTACTCTTAAATTTTGATCCAAAACACTCGAAGCTAGAAAACACGGTATGCCTCTATCACAA
>NZ_JBHIRH010000204.1:356-758 GCF_042196945.1 Bartonella sp. AA81SXKL
TTTATTATTTTGAAAAAAAGCAAAAAATAAATTGATAAGAAGCACTCTTTACTCCATTTAAAATCCAAAATCATTATTGATATGCTATATAAATTTTTATGTTTTATAAAATGTGACATAGTCTCATGAAAAAGGAGGTCTCATGGCTTACTGGCTTTTTAAATCTGAACCCCATAAATGGTCATGGGACATGCAGAAGCAAAAAGGTGCTGATGGCGAACAATGGGATGGTGTCCGCAATTATCAAGCCCGTAACAATATGCGCGCCATGAAATATGGCGATAAAGGCTTTTTTTATCATTCAAATAAAGGATTAGAAATCGTAGGCATTGTAGAAGTCTGTGCTGAAGCACACCCAGACTCTACAACCGCAGATCCACGTTGGGAATGTGTAAATATCCG
>NZ_JBHIRH010000205.1:0-756 GCF_042196945.1 Bartonella sp. AA81SXKL
TACAAGATCCTAAATATTCGCTTAATCCATTAGTGCGTATTGGGGATCAGATCATGGAGGCGTATTGTATTCATCATCGTGTTTCAAAAGTTGAGGCACGGGAAAAAACAATTTCTATGTTGGAATCCGTTCATATTCGTGATCCAGAACATGTGATGAGGCTCTTTCCTCATGAAATATCAGGTGGTATGGGGCAGCGGGTGATGATTGCTATGATGCTTAGTCCTGAACCTGATTTAATTATCGCCGATGAGCCAACTTCTGCACTTGATGTTACGGTGAGATGTCAAGTTTTGTCAGTGTTAGATGAACTTGTAACAAAGTCTGGGACAGGACTTATTTTTATTAGCCATGATTTGAATATGATTGCTGATTTTTGTGATCGTGTTTTGGTGATGTATGCCGGTCGGGTATTAGAGGAATTGCCTGCGCGTGATTTATCTTGCGCTTGTCATCCCTATACTAAAGCTTTACTAGCTAGTTTGCCACGGCTTGATAATCCTGTTGACGTTTTAGCTGTTCCTGAACGCGATCCTAATTGGTTGCATAATCCTACGATTGTTAATGGTGTTGAAGGAGTTACTTCGTGACCAATTGTGACAATATACTCGATATTTCTAATTTATCTGTAACCTTTGGGCATAAGCACAAGGCAGTAACGGTTGTAAAAAATGTTAATTTTCATATTAAGCGTGGTGAAGCTTATGGTTTGATTGGTGAATCCGGATGTGGAAAATCAACCATTTTGAATACATT
>NZ_JBHIRH010000206.1:0-754 GCF_042196945.1 Bartonella sp. AA81SXKL
CTGATTACAGACCAGATGTTTCGGTCGTCAACGGTAGCTTTACGGATACGCTTGTGAATGTTTTACCGGCTGATGGCTGTTACATTCCGATGCCTAATGCAATGGTAGTGTCTCATGCTTTAGAAGAAAAGCCGTTGGGGTGCATAGCCTTTAGAAGTGGCAATGGTGTTAAGATAATCGTAGGAGGAGCCAAAAAGCTTTACAGTTATGATAGTCAAACGAAGGGTTGGAAAGACATAAGTCAAAGTGGTGTGACCTATCAAGCAAATGAAGAGAATAAATGGTCGTTTGCATTATTTGGTGAAACTATTATTGCGGTGAATAAAAATGATAAACCACAAGTCTTTAATACTCATAGCTCTGAACGGTTTGAAGATTTAGGAGGCAATCCCCCGAAAGCAGGATTGGTGAAGGTTTGGGGTGATTTTGTTTGTTTGATGCAATTAACAGATCATCCCAATCGCATCCATTGGTCGGGTTTGAATGATGCAACTCATTGGACGGTAGGTGATAAAGATTGTTATTATCATAATTTTAATGATGGAGAATATGTTCAAGGGGCAACGGAATCGAGCAATCCCCTCGTTTTTTTGCGTTCTGCTATTTATGCTGGTTGTTTTACGCTAGGCTCTAAAGTCCCCTTTATTTTTCAAAAGCTTCAAGACAAGCGTGGATCCCGCAGTGCAGCCTCTATAGCGTGTCGCGGGAGTGATGCTTTTTTTGCTGGTGATGGTGGCTTTTATCAGATCAGTGC
>NZ_JBHIRH010000207.1:0-754 GCF_042196945.1 Bartonella sp. AA81SXKL
GCACTGATCTGATAAAAGCCACCATCACCAGCAAAAAAAGCATCACTCCCGCGACACGCTATAGAGGCTGCACTGCGCGCTCCACGTTTGTCTTGGATCTTTTGAAAAGCAAACGGGCTCTTGGAACCTAACGTCAAAGAACCAGCATAAATAGCAGAACGAAGAAAAATAAGGGGATTGGTTGTTTCTGTTGCCCCCTGCACATATTCTCCATCTTGGAAATCCATATAACCACTAACATTATATTGAGTCTCCCATAGAGTTTCATCGCCTTCTCCAGACCAATGGATGCGATTGGGATTATCTGTCAATTGCATCAAACAAACAAAAGGTCCCCAAACCTTAACCAATCCTGCTTTCGGTGGATTTCCTTCTAAATCTTCAAACCGTTCAGAACTAAGGACCTTGAAAACTTGCGGTTTATCATTTTTATTCACCGCAATAACCATGTTTTTAAAAAGAGCAAACGACCATTTATTCTCTTCATTTGCATGATACGTCACACCACTTTGGCTTATGTCTTTCCAACCCTTGGTTTGACTATCATAACTGTAAAGCTTTTGTTTGCCTCCTACAATTATCTTAACACCATTGCCACTTCTAAACGCTATGCACCCCAAAGGCTTTTCTTCCAAAGCATGAGACACAACCATTGCACTAGGCATGGGTATGTAACCGCCATCAGCCGGTAAAACATTCACAAGCGTATCCGTAAAGCTACCGTTGACGACCGAAACATCTGGTCTGTAATCAG
>NZ_JBHIRH010000208.1:0-752 GCF_042196945.1 Bartonella sp. AA81SXKL
AATGGTTATGTAGAAACAATTTTTGGACGTCGTATTCATTATCCGGAAATAAAAGCAGCTAGTCCACAAGTTCGTTCCTTTAATGAACGGGCTGCTATCAATGCACCAATTCAAGGATCAGCTGCGGATATTATTCGCCGTGCTATGATTCAAATGGAAGATGCTTTGGAAAAAGAAAAACTGTCAGCTAAAATGTTGTTACAAGTGCATGATGAATTGGTTTTTGAGGTACCAGAAGAGGAGAGTAAAAAAACCATGGCTGTTGTTAAAAAAGTTATGGAAAACGCTACAATGCCGGTTTTATCTTTGTCTGTGCCGCTTGAAGTAAAAGTAATGGTCGCTCAAAATTGGGATGAAGCACATTAGCCTTTTTCATTTATTTTATTTTTTAAGAGTAGCCATTGCATGAGAAAGATCAAGATAAGCTTTGATAGGCAAATGATCTGAGGCAATGCGTGCAAGCGGTGAATGATGATTTTCAATACGTATCACTAGTTGATGAGGGAAAGCAAGAATTCTATCAAGAGCCAGAAGGGGGAAACGAGAAGGAAAGCTTGGTACGGTTCCAACTGTGCTATCAAAATAGGGTGCAAAATGGTTTAAAGATGAACCTTTTCCAATCCGCCATTCATTAAAATCCCCAATAAGCAGTGTAGGCATAAGAGGGCGTTTTTGCAGCAGTGAGAGGAGCATTTTTGTTTGCTGATTACGAGAGTGGCGTAATAAGCCAAAATGAGCGGCAATAACACGAA
>NZ_JBHIRH010000209.1:0-749 GCF_042196945.1 Bartonella sp. AA81SXKL
ACATTTTTCCACGGATTATTGCCCTCTATCTTAGAGATTGTATGATTATTCGTCGTCGTGCCGTAATTCCTTGCAAAACCATGACCGGCATTCATAAGCATATTCAACCTATTCCAGCCGCTATTGTCTTGTTCCAGCCAACGTTCTCTATTGGCATCAACAAGGCGTTGATTGTAGTCATTAAGAACAGATGACCCCTGCAACATATTCGAATAGGCATTATTATAAGAGGGGAATAAGTTGCCTATCATGCCTAAGCGGTTTTCATTTAGTTGATCAATCATCGAATTGGCTTGCATCATATGCTGTAAATCTCTATCACGCTGGCGATACTTGATACGAGCTAATTCATCATTAAGCCCCCTCTGTAACTCATTGTTATGCGCACTAGAGCCATAAAGACCACTACCTAAAAACTGTCGATTAATACTATTTCTTATTTCACTTAAGCCCTCTTTAAGTTCCTCATCAAATTGAGAATTCGGTCCCATCAAACCACCAGATGCAATCCAGTTAAGGTTTCTCGCAGACGATGTTGGAGTATTCATCAAATGATTCATATAATTCTGATACTGATGAGGAATAGCTCCAAGACCTCCAATTGCTTGATAAGTTGGAGCACTTAAAGGTGCAACACGAGGTCCCCCATACACATTACCACCCATCCCTGTATCATACATGTTATACGCATCTGCACCCCCACGCTTAAAGACATTCTGCATCCAAGCAGGAGGGGCGCTTGTTTGTAC
>NZ_JBHIRH010000210.1:0-348 GCF_042196945.1 Bartonella sp. AA81SXKL
GTTTTTATTGCTGTTATTTTCTTAGCTTATCTCGCTATTTAGTTTTAAATGGGACAAAAGTGATAAAAAGGCGTGCACCCAAAATTCATATTTGATTTTGAGGTGGTTGGTGTTTTTATCTGTTTTTGAACTTTTTAAAATTGGTATTGGTCCATCCAGCTCCCATACGATGGGGCCGATGACTGCTGCTAATATGTTTTTGCGAGAGATTATGAGATGCAATTTTTTAAGATCATCTCATACTGGGATTTCTCATATACGTGTCTATCTTTATGGTTCATTAGCTTTTACGGGAGTTGGTCATGCTACAGATAGAGCTGTTATATTAGGACTTTTAGGAGAAGAAGC
>NZ_JBHIRH010000210.1:358-748 GCF_042196945.1 Bartonella sp. AA81SXKL
AACTGTTAATCCTGATAATATAGATATACTGTTAGAAAAGGTTACACGTGAAAAGAAAGTGCAACCAGACGGCCATCCTGCTTATTGGTTTAATTTGCAAAGTGATCTTATTTTTAAACGAAAGGAAGTTTTACCTGGACATACTAATGGACTTGCGTTTGAAGGGCTTGATGCTGATGGGAACGTTCTTTTGAGGCAGACTTATTATTCTATCGGTGGTGGTTTTGTGGTGACTGAGGATGAATTAAACTGTATAAATGGTAATACGCAATCAAAAACTTCTAAGGTACCATATCCTTTTGATTCTGCGCGTAAAATGTTATCAATGGCAGAAAAATCAGGGTTATCAATTGCTGAAATGAAGCGCTTAAATGAAGAAACAAAGATGGA
>NZ_JBHIRH010000211.1:0-747 GCF_042196945.1 Bartonella sp. AA81SXKL
AAGCGCGCTTGAAACCATTCTGCTGTTCTTTGTTCCATCTCACACCGCCGTTCCCTGTTCGTGTGGCGTTTCTATATCGGCATCTTGTATAGTAGAATCTGTTTCTGCCTTTTGCCTGTTTTGTTTATCTTTCAAAAGATGTAATACCGTTTGTGCTTGTCCTTCAGACATATCGTCGAGCTTTTTGACGTTGACATAAGCAAGTATTTTTTCTTCTTCTGTTTGGGTTTGTACGACAAGTCTTCTGATTTCATTGATCTGTTGTGGAAAAGCCTTTTTAATAGGTGTGTTCCCATCCGTATCGTCATCTTCACTCACGACATTAAGAAGCATACCTAACAGATATCTGCGTGCGTATGTGATTGCAGAACCAACCGATTGTATATTTGATTTGCATCCTTTAGTGTCATAAGGAAACTTTCCTTCTGTTGAGATTTTATTTCCAGACGGATGCGTCAAAGTCATTTCTATAATTATATTGTCTGAACTCTGTTCTTTGATACGAGAAAACAAAGCAAATCGGTGTTTTGCAAGAGTGTTTTTTACAGCATCAATGTACTGGTCAAGGGTTGCATATTGGCTGTTTGTATGGGTGTTTGTAGAGTTTTTTTGTATTTTTTGATATTCTATTTGCATATTCGAAAGATCACTGGCAAATCTTTCGTAGTTTTGTCGTTCTATTTCTTTTTCTCGTAAGGCAATGAGACGCTCGAGACGGTCCATATCGACGTCATTTTCTAAGGCTCT
>NZ_JBHIRH010000212.1:0-746 GCF_042196945.1 Bartonella sp. AA81SXKL
AGAGACTGTTAGTAGAGCGGAGGCGATAAAGTGCTGTATCGAAAAGTGCATCTAGTTCAATGAATGCAGGACTATGAAAGGTTCTATTCTGTTGTGCTTTCTTTTTTTTAAAAAAGTCAAACATTGAAAGAGCCTATGACAAAGTGATGTAAACAAACAAATCATTATATGGAGTAAAAATACTTTTTTGCTATAGTTTTGACAAAGAAAGAGCTTACTTTAAAACGATTTTAGCTTCTGTAGATCGTATCTTCAGCTTTTATTATTTGTTTAAAAACTTTCTCTTCCAATTATTGTATAATCTTTGAAGCAAATTTTATTTTTAAGTTGTTCAAATATAGGGTAATATTAGGTGGTTATGCTATTATACAGAATGGAAGGTGTTCCTCATACGTGATTTTTAGAGAGAAAAAAATATTGTTCATTCTATATTCACCTAAAAGAGATTATAAAATATCTATGAAAAAAGTTTTTTTGTTTCTAATGATAGCAGTTTTTCTAGATACAAATTCTGTTCGAGCTGCTGAATGTGCTAAAATTGGCAAAAAGCTTGCGACTCAAAAGAAGGCCGTTTTAGTACGTTCAACACCAGTTGTTCAGGAGGGAAGAGGTATATGTGTGGTTGTATTTGTAGTACCTGCTCGTGATGGGAAAAAACTGCACCGTGTTGAAATTTCAGTTCCCGCCGATTAGTTCTTGGCAGATGTTGTGATGCGTATCTTAATTGTTGAAGATGACCGGAATCT
>NZ_JBHIRH010000213.1:0-320 GCF_042196945.1 Bartonella sp. AA81SXKL
CCTTCAACATTTCCAATCGGTCGCGAAACAATCAAACCTTTTATCCATGCCAAAATCCGTTCAAAAAAACCAGCATCTGACGCAACAATCTTTTGCGTTGCAACAATTGCATCGGCAATATTGGCAAAATCAGCTGCAAGTTGAACTGAACTAGGAAACCCGATAGGGGCTGTTTTTTGTAACAAATCAAGCCCCTCAATCGAAGGCGATAATTGTTGTAATATTTTCAATTCGTTGACATAAGATCCGCCACGCTCTACAGCATTCTTCAGCGAATTAATCGCAATAAACAACGCCGTATTTATTTTTTCCTTCCCATC
>NZ_JBHIRH010000213.1:342-745 GCF_042196945.1 Bartonella sp. AA81SXKL
GAGTTTCTAAACGTTGCTGTAAAGCCGCAAGAGCACTTGCATTGCTCTGCCCAACTAACATAGCAGCTTTCATATCTTTTGAGACGCTAATTAAAGTGAGCACATACTCTTCAAGACTACTTACTTTTTCCTCTAAAGCCGCAAAAGCTTTTCTGCTTTCTTCCTGCGATGCTTCACCACTTTGAAATGTTCCAAGCTGACGTGATGAAAAAGAAGAAATTTCTGCTTTCAAGCTATCGATTTCCTGAAGCGCATACTTCAATTGCCTTATTGTCTCTTCACTTTGAATTTTTGCAGTTTCAGCAATCTGCAAAGCATTTTCCTCTCCAGTAGGATTGCTAAGTAAAGAAAACGAAAGCAAACCTGCCCACTGAAGACCCATAAAAATACCCAAAGCGATAAA
>NZ_JBHIRH010000214.1:0-745 GCF_042196945.1 Bartonella sp. AA81SXKL
GCCCTAAAATTGATCAGTCTCTTACCTTTTGTATTACCGCAGGGCGCCATCCCGTCGTAGAACAAGCACTCCGAAAGCAAGCAGCAGAAACCTTTGTTGCTAATAACTGCGACCTCTCTTTGCAAGAAAATCACCAATATGCAGCGATATGGCTTTTAACAGGTCCTAATATGGGAGGAAAATCAACTTTTTTACGGCAAAATGCTCTCATCGCCATTATGGCGCAAATGGGATCCTTTGTTCCAGCTACCTCAGCCCATATTGGCGTTGTTGATCGCTTATTTAGTCGTGTTGGTGCTTCTGATGATCTTGCACGAGGGCGTTCAACTTTTATGATGGAAATGGTAGAAACAGCAACGATTCTTAATCATGCTACTCAGCATTCCCTTTTTATTCTTGATGAAATCGGACGAGTAGCGTCGATTTTTGATGGGCTTTCAATTGCCTGGGCAACCGTTGAATATCTTCATGAAGTTAACCATTGTCGTGCTATTCTCGCCACACATTTTCATGAAATGACAGCACTCACAGAAAAACTTGATCGTCTTCATAATGTAACCATGAAAGTCAAAAATTGGGATGGTGATGTGATTTTTCTTCACGAAGTCACGCCGGGAGCTGCGGACCGATCCTACGGCGTACAAGTTGCAAAACTTGCTGGACTTCCCAAGGCAGTTATTACACGTGCTACAGACGTTCTACAGCAATTAGAACAAGGTGAAATGGCGGGAAAAGGACATAAATT
>NZ_JBHIRH010000215.1:0-744 GCF_042196945.1 Bartonella sp. AA81SXKL
GTTTTAATGCATCAAAAGTTGCGCGCACCATGTTATAAGGATTGGAAGACCCTAGTGATTTTGCAACAACATCTTGCATACCAAGGGTTTCAAAAATAGCCCGCATTGGTCCCCCAGCAATAATACCGGTACCTGCAGAAGCAGAACGCAATAAAACACGACCAGCTCCATGATGACCTTCAAGATCATGATGCAAAGTACGTCCAGAACGAAGTGGAACATAAATCATCCCACGCTTCGCAGATTCTGTAGCTTTACGAACTGCCTCTGGCACTTCACGTGCTTTACCATGACCAAACCCCACACGTCCTTTTTGATCTCCAACAACAACAAGGGCGGCAAAACCAAAACGCCGACCACCCTTTACAACCTTAGCAACACGATTGATATGAACAAGCCTATCGACAAATTCACTCTCACGTTCATCTCGCTCACTACGTTCTTTTTGTGCCATTCCTCATTCCTTTTTCTTTTCCGGAAGCACGTTAACACAGTCCCATTATCAAAGCAAAGGAACTTAAACGAAACGCCCTAAAATTTCTTTACCTCAATTTCTCCTAAATAAGGTACCTTAGAAGTTTAAACCACCCTCACGAGCAGCTTCAGCCAGAGCTTTTACTCTACCATGGTAAACATAGGCACCACGATCAAAAACCACTTCATTAACACCAGCTTTCTTGGCACGCTCAGCAATTAATTTACCAACAGCAAAGGCAGCTTCTTTATCAGAACCACTTTTTAACG
>NZ_JBHIRH010000216.1:0-742 GCF_042196945.1 Bartonella sp. AA81SXKL
TCCAAAGCTATTCTAGAGGCTTCTGTTGTGCTCTGTTGGGCTTGCTCCGCTTTCGCTATTGCACTATCTGCTGCACTTTTCGCTTCTAAGGCTGTCGCTTTGGCGCTCCTTGCTTCTTCTTTTGCTTCTTCTGATAAGCTTTTTGCACTAGAGGCGGTTTGACTTGCTTGTTCACTCGTGGATTTCGCTTCAGTCGCAACAGTCTCTAAATTTTCTACTTTAGATTTCGCATCGCTAGCCTCTTTTACAGCTTGCTCTACTTTCGCTGTCGCCTTATCAACGGCGCTTTTTGCTTCCTCCGCCAAACCCTTCGCCTCAGATGCCGTACTCTTAGCTTCTCTTGCTTCTGTTAATGCTGTAGTCGCTGTAGATTTTGCTTCATTCGCAACTGCCTCTACACTTTCGGCTTTAGCCTTTGCTGTTTCTGCTGTCTCCTGTGATGCTGCTGCCAACCGTTTTGCTTCTTCTGATAATGTTTTAGCTGCCTCAGCACTCCCTTTCGCATCATTGGCTATACTAGATGCCCCGCCCGCTGTTGTTTTCGCAGAAGTCGCTTCTCTTAATGCCTGTTCTGATGCCTTTTGCGCCTCTGTAGATGCCGTATTCGCTTTTTCCGCTAAACTTTTCGCCTCTTCTGACGTGCTTACAGCTGCCTCTGATTGTGATTTGGCTTCTCTTGAAGCTGTTAATGCTGTCTCTACTCCCGCTTGTACTTGTGAGGCTGTTTTTGTGAGTTCTGTAA
>NZ_JBHIRH010000217.1:0-741 GCF_042196945.1 Bartonella sp. AA81SXKL
TTATAACAATCGAATTTTATGCTACTTTTATTTCATTAAAAACAAAAATGCTCTTGATTTTTTTACATACGCAACATCGTTTATTATAAGCTTATTTGATTTTCTACAAAATTTTATGGATCTGCGTAGCAGATAACATGCTAAAAAAATACTTAAACCCTCTATTCATTGAATAGAGGGTTTTTTTCAGTAACTTTTTTGTTTTTTAATATTTGCGAATAAGTCCGATAAGCTTACCTTGTATCTGCACACGCTCTGGTCTGTATATACGTGTTTCATAGTGAGGATTTGCAGCTTCCAATGTAATAGAGTTTCCTTTGCGTCGATAACGTTTAAAGGTTACTTCTTCTTTATCGATAAGTGCAATAATAATTTCGCCTGATGTTGCAGTATTTTGACGTCTACCAATCATAATATCTTTATCAAGAATTCCCGCCGCAATCCTAGAATCATCTTTGACCTCGAGGGCATAATGTTCACCCCAGCTAATCATATCTTGTGGCAAACAAAGCGTATTTATTTGTTGCTGTATAGCGGAAATAGGTACAGCAGCAGCAATGCGGCCCATAATGGGAATAATAATGTTTTTTTTTTCTTCCAAATCAAAATTGTCAGAGTTTTTTGATATTTTTCTTTTATTATTCTCTATTACACTAGGGGAAATTTTACGTGCTGAAGAAAGGTTAAATGTTATTTTTTCGGGAAGTCGGATAACTTCCACTGCACGGGCGCGATTTGGCA
>NZ_JBHIRH010000218.1:0-741 GCF_042196945.1 Bartonella sp. AA81SXKL
TCCATAAAAAACCGACAATAAAACCGGCAAAAAACCAATAAAGAGAAAGGTAAAGGGGAGGGCAGAAAATAGCGAATGGCACAGCCCATCCAAAAGTAATTGGGTCTGTCAGTAAAGCATTACACAGCCACCAAAAACCAAAAATAAAATAACCAAAGCCAAAGGTTCCACAGCTTAAAGCGTAGATCAGAAGGCATTTTCTATTGTTTTGAAGAGCACTGATTTTATCAAGTAAAACAATGAAGACAGGAAAAGTTAAAAAACAGAGAGGTGTTAAATAAAAGGGCGGAAGTGCAAAGGATGTCAATGCACCACATAAAAACAACACCCCTTGCCGTTTCCAACCAGTGAGGGAAAACAAGGACATCTTGACACTGTTTAAAAACACGAAGTTACTCTTCGGAGATGACATTTTGTTTAAAACTTTCATTCTCCGGAATACGAAAAATACGTAAGCGCTTAATCCGACGTTTATCAGCTTCTAAAATACGGAATCGATAACCTGGCACCGCTTCAATGATTTCACCTTTTGCGGGAATGCGATCAAGAATAGAAACAATCAAACCACCGATGGTATCGACTTCATCACCATATTCCCCTACAATAAAATCAGGACCGAGAGCTTTCTCCACATCTTCTAGTTCAGTTCTCGCATCAACAAGCCATTTATTATTGGGGTCGCGGACGATAGCATGGTCTACATGCTCTTCTTCATCTTCGATATCCCCCACTACTAATTCG
>NZ_JBHIRH010000219.1:0-740 GCF_042196945.1 Bartonella sp. AA81SXKL
TGCAACAGTTTTGTGAAAAGTTCTGCAAAAATCATTTGTTTTTTTATGCCATTTGAAATGTAATCAGGGTAAAGCTTGCATCGAAAAAGATGATGATTTTATTTAAAGTTCCCTGCTTTTGAAATTATTCCCAAAAAAAATCGTATTTTTTAATGCACGCGTTGATGTTTGCCCCCATGGCGTTGTAAAAAGCTCCTCTCAACAAGGGTACGCCGTAATCTAGCAAAATCTACCGTAAAGAGGTTGCATATCTTGAAGACTTCCGTTTTGCTATAGATTTTTTCCCTTTGAAAGGCTTGGACAATTTTTTGCAGCATTTCTTCTGTTTCTAAGTGTCGGTCACTTAAATTTTCTCTCTCCCGCTCATTTGTATCTTCTAGTGCTTTCCAGAGTGTTCTTTCCGCTTGAAATCCTTCTTGGGTGCTTTGAATAAGACTAAGATTTAAAAGACGATTGATGGATTTGTGAATTTGGCACCACAATCGACATGTTTGAGGATATCAGAAAGATTTCTCGCGCCAAGGATAATGGCTGGCATAAACAGTGCGAAGTGTCTATGAGGTCATGGCAGAGATCAGTGAATTACGGGTCTATCGTTTGTGAAGGGCTTCTTTTCCCATGGGTAAAAGATCATTGCGAATGGGCAGTTCATTGATTTCTATGAGTTCTGCTTGTAGTGATTGTGCGCGTACAATTTGTTCGGCAGGGGTGTGGTTGCGAATGATACCAAGACCACTTTG
>NZ_JBHIRH010000220.1:0-739 GCF_042196945.1 Bartonella sp. AA81SXKL
TGCGTTCAGCCCTGTTCCAACAGCTGTACCTCCTTGGGCAAGCATTTGAACATCACAAAGAGCATTTTCAATGCGTTGGCGGTTGGCTTCGAGTGCAGTGCGATAGCCCGAAAATTCTTGCGCTAAAGTTAAGGGTGTGGCATCCTGGGTATGAGTACGTCCAATTTTGATGATATCGGCAAATTCTTCTTCTTTTTTCTTTAAAGTGGTAATAAGTGCGTCAAGGATAGGAAAGAGGTGTTGGCGCGTTTGTAGGGTAGTAGCAATGTGAAGTGCTGTGGGAAAGGAATCGTTTGACGATTGGCTCATATTGACGTGATCATTGGGATGCACAGGTGTTTTGCTACCCAATTTTCCTCCCAAAAGCATATTGGCATGATTGGCGATCACTTCATTGACGTTCATATTGCTTTGTGTTCCAGAACCTGTTTGCCAAACAGAAAGGGGGAAATGCGTGTCAAATGCACCGGAAAGCACTTCATCGGCAGCAGTAATGATGGCTTTTCCAATGTTTTTTGCGAGTTTGCCTTTTTCCATATTCACAACAGCTGCTGCTTTTTTGATAAGGCTTAAGGCATAGATGATGGTGAGGGGTTGTTTTTCTATGCCAATATTAAAATTATGCAATGAGCGTTCAGTTTGTGCGCCCCAATAACGGTCTTGACGGACTGAAATCGTCCCAAAGCTATCCGTTTCTTGACGTGTTTCAACCATGGTTAGATCCTTTTGTGTTCAGTGG
>NZ_JBHIRH010000221.1:0-735 GCF_042196945.1 Bartonella sp. AA81SXKL
AAGCCCTGTTAACGCTGAGCCAACATCTTCAAAGGTTTTCTGTTTTACCGTACCATCCGCAGAAACTGTAGATAAATTATATCTTGGTCCTACAAATGCACCATTTGCAAATGCGGCATCTCCACCAAAATATTTCGCAACATCTCCAGATATTTTGTTAATTTGGCTACCATTGATTGCATCTTTCGAATCCTCACCGAGGCCACCATCAGCAACACCAGAAACAACTCGATTTTGATTGTTAATATTTGCAATATTAATTTTGGTGCCGTCTTTATCTTTACCAACAGTGATAAGCTGCTTCTCTTCATCCCATTTAACAAGGCTATTTCCGGCTATCTGATTTTTTACTTCGTTTAACTGTGAAACATTTACAGCATCATTATCTAGAGTACCATTTGCTACACCTTTAATTTGTTTGTTGCCGGCATTAATACCACCAGTAGTCATGTTTGGACCACCAGTAATTACAAAGCCATTATCACTTACATTTGCCTTACCCGCTATTACACGTTTAACTCTGATAATATCATTTAAATCAAATTGTACCTCATTGTTATTGCCTTTGGTAATTTTGATATTCTTACTTTCTTCATTACCATCTTCCGCATTAACACCTAAAAGCTTTACTGTACTGCCTGTATTAACATCTGTAGCATCACCGCCATTAACAGAAAGCTTCCAACCTCCTGCTTCCGATATCAATCCTTTCACCTTATTCAGCTGGGCAACATT
>NZ_JBHIRH010000222.1:0-733 GCF_042196945.1 Bartonella sp. AA81SXKL
CAACATCCCATATTCTCAAAACCGCTTCTCATCTGATTTCTCATAATCAAGGAAGGCTTGGAAAAACTCTTTTTTCTGATCAAGTAAATACCGAAGAAGAAAAAGTAAAAATTCATGCTGCCTGGGATTCGGAGGAAGAAGCTCGCGCCATCGGAGAAGAAATTGAACGCGCACAACAAGCCGATCATTCATTAAATCATATAGCTATATTGGTGCGCGCATCATTCCAAATGCGTGAATTTGAAGATCGCTTTGTAACACTTGGTCTCAATTACCGTGTCATTGGTGGTCCACGCTTTTATGAACGAATGGAAATACGTGATGCAATGGCATATTTGCGCGTTGTGGTTCAACCAGCAGATGACTTAGCTTTTGAACGTATTATTAACACACCAAAACGCGGTTTAGGAGATGCTACTCTGCGCATTCTTTATGAGAGCGCAAGAACACGCGCTATTCCTCTCTTTTTTGCCGCCGCCGAAATCATTGAAACGGATGAGTTAAAACCCAAAGCACGCAGCGCTTTGCGAAGCGTTGTTGAAAACTTCCGTCGCTGGCAAAATATGCTCCAAAACACACCCCATAGAGAGCTTGCCGAAATAATTCTGGATGATTCAGGCTACACAAGTATGTGGCTAGAAGATCGCTCACCGGAAGCACCAACACGACTAGAAAATCTCAAAGAAATGGTTCGCTCTATGGAACAATTCGAAAGCCTCCCTAGCTTTTTAGA
>NZ_JBHIRH010000223.1:0-733 GCF_042196945.1 Bartonella sp. AA81SXKL
TTATCGGCGGACTTTTATATCCGCCGATTTTCTTTCTCCTGAAAAGAGGAAAGGTTATTGATGCAGCCCTTTTTCCAACAGTTCATTAGCTGTAATAGGTATGGGGTTACTCTTGCTGTCCCCTCATTGTAGAGCCAAGTAAATGAATTTCTATTATGAATGGGGCAAATTGGTGGTACTCACTATTGGGTATCAAATGAACTGGTCTGCATGTGCAGGTTAATGATGTAAAACTTTCAAGGTTTAGTCTACCTTGAAGAGTAAAGATCGAGGAGCGACGATCGCTCAGACCCTAGCAATGACGTCTCAATTCAATGGTCGTAAGCGCGTACGCAAGTTTGTTGGTAAGATTCCTGAAGTGGCAGAAATGCCAAATCTTATTGAGGTTCAAAAAGCATCATATGATCAGTTTCTCATGATTGAGGAACCGAAAGGCGGGCGTCCAGATGAAGGCTTGCAGGCTGTTTTTAAATCGGTATTTCCTATTTCGGATTTTTCCGGTACAGCTATGCTCGAGTTTGTTGGTTATCAATTTGATTCACCAAAATTTGACGTTGAAGAATGTCGTCAACGTGATTTGACTTATGCTGCACCATTAAAGGTGATATTGCGTTTAATCGTTTTTGATGTTGATGAAGATACAGGTTCGAAAGATATCAAGGATATTAAAGAGCAAGGCGTTTATATGGGTGATATGCCTTTAATGACGACGAATGGTACCTTTATTGTTAAT
>NZ_JBHIRH010000224.1:0-730 GCF_042196945.1 Bartonella sp. AA81SXKL
TCCCCTTTGAAAGACCCAGCCCACATGTTCTGAAAGGGGTTGTCCTTGGGCTTCATAATAATCGAGCACGCGAATTTCCCGCCCAATAAATTGCGCGACCCATAAGGCGGTAGCATCAGCCTTTGCCCCTGTTCCACCGATATCCCAAAAGATTCTGATCTGCATCAAGGGATCACGGGGAACAGTAGTAATACGCCCTTCCCGTGAAGCCTCCAGCAACGCTTTTTGGTAATAGGCACCTTCAACAGTTTGGAGATATTCCCCTTCCCAAATATGGTTATAGTGTTCAGGTCGTTGTTCTAAATCTGCCTTGCGATCTCGATTAAGTTTTTCTGGAAATTGAGGATTATCACGCCAAGTGATTTCAGCACCTTTGATATGAGGATTATTGACATTTCGGAAACGTTTTTCCACGGGTGCATTTTCACGGCAAGGGTTCCATGTCACCCACAATTCCGCATTCCAATCATTTCCTTCTTCGCGCAAAGTTGGAATGAGTGTTTGCCAAGCAGTCTCAGTCACAGGTTCCGCCTCATCGACCCAGCAGAGGAAAACGCGCCCCATGGATTTAATACTTGCGATATTGCGATCAAGCCCAGCGAAAACATAGACGATACGTCCATCTTTTGACTTAATATATTTATCGCCGATTTCATAATAGTCTTGTAGAAAAGGATAGGATTCGATAGCTCGTTTAATTTCTTCCAGCGAACTTTCATTGAGTGAATTT
>NZ_JBHIRH010000225.1:0-730 GCF_042196945.1 Bartonella sp. AA81SXKL
TGCAATTTCTTTATGTGAGAGAGGTGTTTTTTCTTTTTCAGGTGTAAGGGACTTTTGCTGATTTTCAGTTGTTTGCTCTCTCGTTGTTTTTTGCTCTGCATGAGAAGTAGGCAAAGTGCTCTCTTGTGTGTGTTTTTTGTGTGTTGTCACTGTGCGTGGTCGAGCACCAAGCCGCTCCCACTCAGTTTGCATGGAGGTTTGAGTAGTTTCTTGATGCGCGTCTGTTGGTGAGTGTTCAGGCAGTTTATGTGGTTTGGATAAAGTTTGTTGTTTTTGCAACTGTTTAGCCGGTTCAGCAGAAAGTTCTTGGCGACTTTGTTGTACTTGATATTCTTGTACAATATCCTCTTTTGCTTGTTTTACAGCATCTGCGTAACCTTCAATGGCGCTACAAAGGCAAGAAAGACTTGCTTCTGCGTGTCTGCGCGCATCATTTTTTATGCCAAGTATCCTCTTTCCTGCGAGCGGAGAAAAAAGACTAGGATTGTTTGCAACTTGCCATGAAAATTCTTCTCCCATATCGGGATTTTTTTGAATGTCTTCAATTCTGTACTGCAAAATATAAGGGTTGCCAAAAACAATTTTGCTCCAATATTGGACTTCTGTTTGGCTATATAGAACCGATGGCTCTGTTCGAATTCTGTCGGCAAGTTCCTGATTAGAGAGAGGTGCTCTCTCCTTTTCAGCGCTTTGCGTTCTGTGTGTTTGTTGTTCATCGCGGGTGTGTTCT
>NZ_JBHIRH010000226.1:0-729 GCF_042196945.1 Bartonella sp. AA81SXKL
CACGATCGGTTTTTGGCTATCAGATGCGGTTTGATTTACAGGCTGGATTTCCATTGTTAACAACGAAGAAATTGCATTTACGCTCGATCATTTATGAGCTTTTGTGGTTTCTTAGAGGTGATACCAATATTGCCTGGTTGAAAGAACATGGTGTGTCAATTTGGGATGAGTGGGCTGATGAAAAAGGCAATCTTGGTCCTATTTATGGTTATCAGTGGCGTTCTTGGCCAGCTCCTGATGGACGTCATATTGATCAGATCAGTAATCTTTTGATGATGATTAAAAAAACGCCTGATTCTCGTCGTTTAATTGTCTCTGCGTGGAATCCTGCCTCGATAAAGGAAATGGCTCTTCCACCATGCCATTGTTTTTTTCAATTTTATGTTGCAGATGGTAAATTGTCTTGCCAACTTTATCAACGTTCTGCAGATATTTTTTTAGGTATTCCGTTCAATATTGCTTCCTATGCGTTATTAACAATGATGATTGCACAAGTAAGTGGTCTTAAAGTCGGCGATTTTATTCATACTCTTGGTGATGCGCATCTTTATTCTAATCATTTTGAACAGGCTCAACATCAATTGTCTCGTATACCAAATGCTTTGCCGTTTATGCGTATAAATCCAGCGGTAACAGATCTTTTTTCTTTTAAATTTGAGGATTTTGAATTGCTTAATTATGATGCACAACCACATATCAAGGCGCCAATAGCAGTATGACTTTTCCCAT
>NZ_JBHIRH010000227.1:0-729 GCF_042196945.1 Bartonella sp. AA81SXKL
ACTCATATCAGAACAAGTGACCTTTGCCACTATCAAAACTTTATAAATATGCTCTCTTGTACAATGTCTTTAAAAAAGTTCATTGTTTTTAAAGAATTTTATTCTAAAAGATTCCTTTGCCTCTTTCCTTAAAAGTGAAAAAGCATCAGTAATCTGCTTCGTTTCATTGAAGAAACAGAAAGAATGAAATCTCTTCACGTGGAATATCACGAAATAAAATCAAAATAAGAGAGGGAAAAAAGTTAATCACTTTTTTAAATTATTTTTCTTTTTCCGCCATTGTGAAGGTGGTAATTCAGCCACAACGATCGCAATCAGAATAAGTGCCCCTCCCAATAAAGCTAAAGGGGATAAATGCTCACCAGCTAAACGCCCAACAATACCAGCCCAGACAGGTTCACCTGCATAAATGAGTGTTGCACGCGTAGGTGAAATAGACTTTTGTGCCCAATTCATAGCTAATTGAATGATAGCACTCATCAATGCCAATCCTATACCGATATTCAGCCACACCCATGAAAATGGAGGTATGCTCTCCCCTATAAAAGGCATACAAAAAAATGAAAAAAGACCACTAAAAAATAGCTGTATAATCGTTACACGCCGGCTATCAACCTTGTGGGCAAAAATTCCAATGAGTATAACTTCTCCCGCAATTGCTAAAGCGCCTAACAAAGTTAGAATTTCACCTTTTGAAAAATCAAAACTTCCAGACTTTTTGCCAGAAAT
>NZ_JBHIRH010000228.1:0-728 GCF_042196945.1 Bartonella sp. AA81SXKL
TTGGCGTAGGATTTTTTGCAGCCAGTGTTTATCAGCCATAGGGGATAGTTGATAATGGTTTTTATTCCTGGAGGTATTCTGCGGTATTGAGGGCGTTATGAGAAGTTATTCCAGTTTATGGTGCTTTTTATGATTATGGAGTTGACCTCAATGAGGGCTTAATGATTGTATGTGAAAAATGGTAGAGGTATTTTTAATACTGTTTTTATCTGCACAAAGTTAGGTGTATGATAGATCTTTCAATAGGTAATAGAGTATATTATTTTTTAGCACATTAAAGCTTATGTTATAGTTTCTTTAATTTTTAGTATCCTATGAAATACAGAAATATATAATTCGTTTATTGAATGATTTTCTTCCAATACTAAAATTTATCTTGAAATTGTCTTAATATTTTCATTTTCAAGCCGCTCTTTCGTTTTTTTTCTATGTACAATGCGCCCACCAAGCCGTTGCAGCTAGGATTTAAGAATGTCTTAATGAAGAGAAAGAAAATGCAATTTTTGAAAATTCTTTTAAGTGCAGTATTTGCTGTATCTTTTGTGTTTGATATAAGTTTGGCTCATACCGTGTTAAATGTTGCAGGGTCAAGTGAAGGCTCAGAGATTATTGCTTCTAAGATTCCTGTTCGTCCTTATGAGTTTCTTATTCAGAAATTTGCGAATAAGTACAATGTTCCTGTTAATTTGGCACATGCTGTTGTAAGAGTTGAAAGTGATTATAAGGCC
>NZ_JBHIRH010000229.1:0-722 GCF_042196945.1 Bartonella sp. AA81SXKL
TGAAGATCGTTAAGGTGCGCTTCATTCATGCATGATGCGTTTAAAGAGCTTGCGGTGATTTTTCGTCTAACAGAGCCTCAATGCGCTTTTGAATTCTCTGCATTTGTGGATAGTAGTCTAATGCCGTTTCATAAGCTTTAAGTGCAAGCTTTGGACGTTCTGTTGCTTCCATAGTAATTCCAAGCTCAAAAAATGCTATATAATTGCGCGGTTCGAGTTTTAGAGCATGATTAAGGTCAAGCATGGCAAGTTTAAAATCACTCAGTTGAATATGCACCCAAGCACGTCTTATCCAGCCTTCAGCGTAAGTTGGTAAAAGTGCAAGAGCATTGTCAATGTAATCAAGAGCAAGACCATAATTGTCCGTATTGATCGCATTTTCAGCCCATGACATCAAAAGATCAATCGTCTCACTGCCTGATTGTGACCATAAACGCTGAAGTTGCTGACTGATCTTTCTTGCTTTCTCAACATCGGCACAAAATTTCAATTCTTTAAGTAAGCGTAAAATTTCTGCTTCTTTTCGTTGTTCAGTTCTCTGGGCATAAGATTGGTGAACAGCATCAAAATCTTCAAGAATGGTCGCTGCCGAATCAGAATTAGGCTCAGCTGGTGTTGAGGAAGGATCATTGGGGATCAGATCATCCAAGGGCAAAAGCAATTGTGGAGAAGGAGGTTCCGCAGGAAGTGAAGGAGGATTTTGCCCGTATCCGCGAGAAATA
>NZ_JBHIRH010000230.1:0-391 GCF_042196945.1 Bartonella sp. AA81SXKL
AGCCAAATTTATTCGAAAGCGCCATCAAGATAACGCCGCGTACACGACTTTGAAGATTCTCTTCTGTTACATCAGATGGCAACCCTAAAAAAACAGGTGCCATCGTCTTCAAAAAAACTTCAACAGGTTGAACAATCGGTATTATTTCATAACGACATCCTAAAAGATGTGCACATTCTTTAGCATCTTTTAATGATTCTTGTGAAGTATAATGATAAGGCATCATTACAGTGCGGACCTTCTCAGCGCCAAGAGCATCAACCGCCATTGTCGTACACAGAGCTGAATCAATTCCTCCTGAAAGACCAAGAATAACATTCTGAAAGCGGTTTTTATTGACGTAATCTCTCAAACCCAAAACACAAGCTTGATAATCAGCAGCTAACCCATT
>NZ_JBHIRH010000230.1:464-720 GCF_042196945.1 Bartonella sp. AA81SXKL
GGCTCAAAGCAATATGATTTTCAAAATGTTTCATTTGAAACACCATTTTGCCTTGTCCATTCAACGCAAAAGAGCCTCCATCAAAAACCAGCTCATCTTGACCACCAACTTGATTAGCATAAACAATTGACAGACCGGATTGAAGAGCTTGCGCACGAACAACTTCTATCCTTTTTAGTATTTTATTACGATGGTAAGGAGATCCATTAAGGACGAGAATAATCTCAGCTCCTTTATTGGCAAGTTCTGCACACAG
>NZ_JBHIRH010000231.1:0-720 GCF_042196945.1 Bartonella sp. AA81SXKL
GGTGAGCAGGTGCGATATCCTTTCGTCGTTAAAAATTTATATAATTTCGTGGGCCAGATGGAGGCGATGGAGGGCGCGGGGGTGATGTTTGGGCACTTGTTGTTGTTGGGTTGAATACGCTGATTGATTATCGCTACCAGCAGCATTTTAGAGCAAAAACAGGGGGGCATGGCAAGGGACGTAATATGACCGGTCAAAAGGGTGATGATATTATCCTTAAAGTACCGGTAGGGACGCAAATTTTTGAAGAAGATAATACGACATTAATCTGTGATTTAACGGAAGTTGGACAACGTTATCGTCTTGCAAAAGGAGGAAATGGCGGTTTTGGGAATCTTCATTTTACAACATCTACAAATCGGGCACCTCGCCGTGCTAATCCGGGTTTGTCTGGAGAAGAGCGCACACTGTGGCTTCGTTTGAAGTTAATCGCTGATGCGGGGATTATTGGTTTGCCGAATGCTGGAAAGTCAACTTTTTTAGCTTCCGTGACGGCAGCAAAGCCAAAAGTTGCGGATTATCCTTTTACGACTCTCTATCCTCACCTTGGTGTTGCGCGTATTGATGCTCGTGAATTTGTGTTAGCTGATATTCCTGGACTCATTGAAGGAGCACATGAAGGCGTGGGGATTGGAGACCGTTTTTTAGGGCATGTAGAACGTTGTCGTGTTTTATTTCATTTGATTTCTGCTCAAGAAGAAGACGTGGTAAAAGCATACC
>NZ_JBHIRH010000232.1:0-720 GCF_042196945.1 Bartonella sp. AA81SXKL
TGGGGTAAAGTTAATGCAACATTGCCAAAAGATAAAGATCCAATTAATGTGACACTTTCAGAAGCATTAGAACTTATATCGGCTAAAGCATCCGGTAAAAAAACAACCTCAAAAAGAGCTTCTACTAAAACAAAAGAGACATAAATTTTGGCTAAAGGTGAAAAAAAAACACAATATTTTCAACCGCTGAACTTGGGACGGCTGCCTAATAAAGCAGAAATTCTCTCCTTTATTAATGAGAATCCTGGTCGATCAAGTAAACGTGAAATAGCAAAAGCTTTTAATTTAAAAAATGATTCTCGTATTTGGTTACGAGATATATTGCGTGATCTGAAAAATCAGAGCTTAGGAGCAAAGGAGCGTAAAAAGGCAAGAAATAAAGGACAATTACCAGCGGTTGCTATTTTAAAAATTACTGCACGTGATGAAGACGGTAGTTTTATTGCACAACCTCTTGAGTGGGAAGATGGTCCAAAACCAAAGATTGAAATACTCCCTTTTCATCGTACAAAAGGAATAAATGTTGGTGTTGGAGACCATATTCTTGTAAAAATTTTTCGAAATAAAGTGCCTCAAAGCCTCCCTTATACAGGGAAAATTATTCGTAAAATTGATGTATCACCAAAGAGCACATTTGGCATTGTACGAAAATTAGAAAATGGTCAATGGCGTCTTGATTCTGTTGAGCGCAAAACAAGCGAATTGATTATTGATACATCT
>NZ_JBHIRH010000233.1:0-717 GCF_042196945.1 Bartonella sp. AA81SXKL
CCATCAACTTGCACAACCCGCCCAATCATGTGCTGGTTGGCAAGACAGCGTTCAAGCGCATCAAGACGCTTCATTATTTGCCGCAAGGTGTCACTCAACAAATGCGCATCATTCATGGCAACACCTCATCATCGCATGAAATCAAACCACTTTTGAGTTGTCCTTCATCACAAAAAATATCCTGTCCCAACTGATGCAAATCTTGGTGCCATTCCACCACGCTTATCGATACACCACGCTGCTTAATCGCCGCAGAGATAATCGGTTCAATTTGCACCTCACGCGGGGCACTCAAATGCGTTAGTCCCCACAATTGCCCGCTATGACAAAGCACCGCAATGGCTTCTGCTAAAAGCCAACTGGAAACATCACGCTCTTTACCTGTGGTAATAATAAAAGCCCCTAAATGAAGATCCGCACTCATGTGCCCACTTGCTACAGGATTCAAACGGCTTTCTAACACCGCAACCCGTATTGCTGGAGCCACCAGCATCTGTGTTTCAAGCTCTTCTAAGTTAAAACGTCCAAATTGACAGCCGCAATCACGCACATCCGGCAAAGCCCCTTTAAGGCTTCTTATCACCGCTTCACGAAACTGATTAATGCGCCCTGCTTGTGTGATCGTTTGACTCATGAAAAGACCCTTTCCAGCCAGTCTTCTGTCGCTTTGACAATTTCCACTTTATTGTGCTCTGAAAGCCCCAAATAAGGGCGTGC
>NZ_JBHIRH010000234.1:0-717 GCF_042196945.1 Bartonella sp. AA81SXKL
AAGCGTTTGGCACGCATTTCAAGTGCCAATTTATCCATGGGTTCATGCGGTGTTTTTGCTCGTGAGATGCGTCCGTTTGGTTCTCTTATGCATCCTTTAATCCGAGGACGACCACGTTTTGCATGTTTTTTTCTTTTAGCCATATTTTTTCAATCAGAATGGGACGCTATCGTTAAGAGCTGTTCTATAATCTTGAGCACCTGAAGCGATAGCATAATTTTGAGAAGTAATGGGTGAAGGGGTAGGGGATGCCGATTGATCTTTCTTTGCATCAAGCAAATACAATTCACCTTTGAATTGTGGTAAGACAATCTCTGTTGTGTAACGGTCATGCCCATTTTTATCTTGCCATTTGCGTGTCTGTAATTTTCCTTCTATGTAAACCTTTGAACCTTTGTTTAGATATTGAAGTGCAATTTTTGCCAAATGTGGATTAAAAATCACCACGGAATGCCATTCTGTTTTCTCTACTTTTTGATTGGTTTTTTTATCTGTATAGCTCTCAGAAGTCGCTATACTAAAATTGACTATTTCTGCTCCAGAATTCATTGTTTTGCTTTCGGGATCAGCACCAAGGCGTCCGATTAATGTCACTTTGTTTAGCATGTTTTAGTTACCTTAAATTTGTATTTTAATATGTAAAAAATCTTAGCATAATTTGCATATTTATGCAATTATTTCAAAAGGATATTGTTGTTTTTTAACATATAAAATTAT
>NZ_JBHIRH010000235.1:0-717 GCF_042196945.1 Bartonella sp. AA81SXKL
TTAAATGAATGAACGGACCTGCATTGTGACAAGAAAAAATGCTTCAGCACAAACGCTGATCCGTTTTGTTATTGGTCCCAATAATCAAATTGTCCCTGATCTTAAATCAAATTTACCTGGGCGTGGCGTCTGGGTATCATCCCGCCGCTCTGCCATTGAAGAAGCAATCAGAAAAAAAGCTTTTAACAAAAGTTTTAAAACAGATGTCGAAGTCGCCTCAAATCTTGCCCATATTGTAGATACACTTTTACTAAAAGCTGCTCTTGGCAGCCTTTCCATAGCGCGAAAAGCAGGCGCCGTTGTTATGGGGGCAACCAAAGTTGATGCAGCTATCCGTTCTGGCCAAGTTATTCTCGTACTTCACGCTAAAGAAGCTACAGAAGATGGAAAACGCAAAATTGCACAAGCCATCCATACAATACAGCAAAAAACAAATCAGGACATAAAAACTACATCTTTATTTACAAGTTATGAAATGCGTGTGGCTTTTGGAGCTAATCCTGTAATGCATGCTGCCTTATTGAACATGAAAGCCGCAGAAGGATTTCTTAAAACGATAAACAAACTAATTGCCTATCGTGATGACAAGCACAGTAAGCCTGGTGAGATGACGGCACAAGCCGTGAAGGAAATACAATGAGTGAAAATAATAACGACAAAATAACAGTCAAGAGGACACTGACCCTAAAGAGGTCCGTCCTGGAAACAAGCACGGTC
>NZ_JBHIRH010000236.1:0-717 GCF_042196945.1 Bartonella sp. AA81SXKL
GCAAAGCCATGTCTTCTCAAGAAATACATTTAGCACTTTCAGCTATTTTTTCAGTCGTTGCAGATGCTAACCGCTATTTTGCAAAAGAACAACCTTGGAGTTTAAGGAAAAATAATCCAGAAAGGTTTTCTACAGTTCTTTACATAACTTTAGAAATCTTACGGCGAATAGGAATAATGCTGTTGCCTTTTATGCCACAATCAGCAGCAAAACTTCTTGATAGCCTTAAGATTTCTCAAGAAGATCGATTATTGCAGCATATAAGCAATTCAAAAATTCAAGAAGGTCTTGATCTTCCACCACCAGAACCAATCTTTCCCCGTTATATTCTTAAGAAAGACGATATTCACCATGTTGATTGATACGCATTGTCATCTTGATTTTGAGGATTTTTCTCAAGATTTAGATGATGTTATCCAAAGAGCGCTAGATGCTAATGTTAAACGTATGATAACGATTTCAACACATGTTCGTAAGTTGGATAAACTTTTAACAATTACACAAGCCTATCCTCAAGTTTTTTGTTCTGTTGGCACGCATCCCAATCATGCTCATGAAGAACAGAATATTACAGCTAAAGAGCTCATTGATCTTTCAAAACACCCTAAAATTGTTGCATTTGGGGAGGTTGGTCTTGATTATCATTATGATTATTCCTCACCAGAAGAGCAAAAGAAAGTTTTTCAAGAACATATTATCGCTTCTCAAGAAACACAA
>NZ_JBHIRH010000237.1:0-716 GCF_042196945.1 Bartonella sp. AA81SXKL
TTTGCATCACTAAAATCAACAATAAACGAATATCAGGGTTTGCTTTTTTATTTTTGATCTTTTTATCGTAACGGAAATTACCAATGAAGAAATCATTTAAAATTTTTTGTCATTAGAAATTTTTTCTTCAGCAATATGACAATTCTCTACCCTATTTAACTGACAATCAAAGTTCTTTTCTACTATGACATATAAAACAACTAAAAGACTTAAAATTACAAAAGATAGAGTTTGCCATAACCTCTAGGTAGCCTAAACAACTTATAACTCTCATATAACACTAAATCTTCTTATCCGCTATCTCAGCTAAAACTTAAAAACCTGTACCAAATATCTGTTGCATTACTCGAGAGTGAAATAGTATACCAGGCTAATTCCATATTCTTTCTCTTATCCACATGAAGTCATAAAAAATGTTTTTCTCCTTTACTCCTCATTCATATCATGCTTCGATGAGCAAGATTATCTTTTTCAGCGTAATTTTCAATAATTAAAGGGAACCTCCTAAAAATGGACTATAAACAAAATTCAGAAAATAATCCTAAGAAGAAATTACAACGTGGATTACATAACCGTCACGTACAACTTATAGCCCTGGGTGGTGCTATTGGAACAGGTCTCTTCATGGGATCAGGAAAAACAATCAGCGTAGCAGGCCCTTCCATCATACTAGTTTATGCTATTATTGGTTGTGCCTTATACTTTGTAATGCGTGC
>NZ_JBHIRH010000238.1:0-297 GCF_042196945.1 Bartonella sp. AA81SXKL
CCGTTGTTGGCGGAGTGCTTCTGTTTCAGCGGTGTTTTCTTCCAAGCGTCTTTTATTAGCTAACATTTCCTGCTCTACATTTTTAAAGTCATATAAACGTTCTCAATAAAGAGAGTTGCTGATGACTTTTGTTTGCATCAGGCTTTTAACAGCTTTGAGCTTTTCTTGCCTTAATTGTTGATCATCTTGTAATTTATCCAATTGCGCGTATTGGACAGCACCGCTGCGTGTAACACAGTCAGCCTAAGCTTTCAGTGTTTTTACTTTATCTTGTAGCGATTGAAGAGTAGCATGTAT
>NZ_JBHIRH010000238.1:330-715 GCF_042196945.1 Bartonella sp. AA81SXKL
GGAGGTAGGAATTTGCAAATAAGCGAGCTCTTTGGTTACAAAATCTTTATCAAAGGATCTTGTTCACTCAAGGCAACTAAAATAGCTACGGTAATTTGCGCTTGAAAGATTTGCCGGACAATATCTGCTTGAACACGTGCACGTTCATTTAAGGCTTTACGTGGATCCAATTGGATAAGAAAATCACCTTGATGAACAAATTGCTCTTCTACAAGAATTTTCTCAATACGGGGCCTGTATTTTGCACTTGAACCAGCTGGATATAGGTAGTGGGAATAATCGCTCCTTGCCCCCGGGCAACAATCTCTGTTTTTTTGATAAAGATACCAATGACAATAAAGAGGAATAAAGAAATCAAAACAGTAACTACCATGTGAAGGGTTAG
>NZ_JBHIRH010000239.1:0-282 GCF_042196945.1 Bartonella sp. AA81SXKL
ATTTCGATTCTTCTCAGCAAGCTTTAAAAAGCAAATATGCAGATATTCCCCGTGAGATTTTTCCCCCTGATAAAGATATGACCGATAGTGCACTGGCATGTGAAAGAGCTCTCCAAAAGGGGGCTGAAAAGCTTATTTTGTGTGGTGCTTTTGGAGGTGAAAGAAGCGATCATAGCCTTTCTCATATGACACAAGCACTGGTCATGGAAGAAAAAGGCATTTCAGTGTTATTGACCAGTGGCCGTGAAGAAGGCTGGCCACTTTTGCCAAAGCCTTTTTCAT
>NZ_JBHIRH010000239.1:309-714 GCF_042196945.1 Bartonella sp. AA81SXKL
TAGTATCATTGGCTTTTCTGATTTAAAAGGATTAACCATATCAGGTGCAAAATGGCCTCTTTATAATAAAAATGTGTTGTTTGGGTCTTCTTTGACACTTTCTAACCGCATTTGTGGAACCTTCTCTTGTCATTTATGTTCTGGAAAAGCTATAGTGTTGGCATCTGTACCTATTTCATGAGTCTCTTCGAGTATATTTGAATAATGCAGAAGGGGGATAAGTAATGAAGTGCCGGCATAATAATATATTTATGTTTTGATCTTTTTAAGGAGAGGTTTTATATGTTAAAATCAATTTTGAAAGTAGCAGTTATTTCCACCATTGGTTTAAGTACGGTGGCGTGTACTGTGAATGATCAACGCATTGCACGCTACGGTGTGGGAGGTGCGGCAATAGGTGCTTTG
>NZ_JBHIRH010000240.1:0-261 GCF_042196945.1 Bartonella sp. AA81SXKL
AGTCTTTTTGCTTTTCCAATTGTACAATAGGCAGCAATAAGTTCTGCTTCAGATATACCAATAGAGATTGCAAAATCACGATTACGCATCTCTTTTTTTTCTTCACGCAAACGAATAATCATTTCGGCTGTATATGACATGGACTTTCCTTATAATATTTTTTGAGATCTAACTTTTAAAATTTTACAATTTCAAAGCAATAGTTTGAACCTTTTTAAGGGTTCAAACCATTTTACCCAATAAGGTCCTATTATCAACAGC
>NZ_JBHIRH010000240.1:337-712 GCF_042196945.1 Bartonella sp. AA81SXKL
CATAATAATTTACCCTTTTATCGATATAACTTTATATTGATCCAATGGTTAACAGAAGTGACTAAAACCTTTGCACGAATGACACCTTAAAGTTACGACCAGGCTGGCTGTAATAATCCTTTGGTGTTGAACTTTTTCCATCAGGAAGGTCTGATACATTCCAATATTTTTCATTGAAAAGATTATAAATACCAGCTCTTACAACAAGGCCTTTTTTATCGAACGGTTTCCACCAACCAGATACATCAACAACCTTGTAGCCCGGAATTTTTTGATAATCAGAACCTTTAGCGACTTTATCACGTTTAGCAGACGAAGTAACCACAACATCTGCCCCCCAAGTGTCTTTTGCATATCCTACTCCAATAATCGCTT
>NZ_JBHIRH010000241.1:0-711 GCF_042196945.1 Bartonella sp. AA81SXKL
TAACAACCGATGGCAAATTAACGAAGCGATGATTGCGAAATTGCCTTCACGAAAAGTTAAAAAGGTTGGAAAACAACTTTCAGAAATCGTTGATAAGATAATGCCTGCTTATTTTCCAGAGAAAGCAAACTTTTTTGAAGGAACAAAGAAAATAAGGGAAAAACAAGAAGTTGAAAGAATACTAGAAGATTTCAAACCCGATTTTCAATACGCAACTGAACAAGGATTAACGCATGATGAAGCCTTATCAGAATTTGAAAAATTTGTACGCTTTTCAAAATCCAACCCATGTCGAAATGCAAATGAACGCGATTGGCAAAGCGCTTGGGATAATTGGATTACGCATCCAGAATATGGATTGGTAATTAAGAAACACAAAAAATCAGAAGTGAAAAAACTATATGAAAGCGCATGTTATAAACCACCGTCAAACAATTTCGCAAATAACCTTTCAGAAAGCTTCAATCAACTTGCAACAGCGATCTACGCTTAAAGACACTTATGGATCCGAAAAAACAGCAAAGTAGTGAAGTTTGCTGATGATTTTGAGAATATATATGCGTTTAAATTGACAGAAAGGCACCGTACAGAGCGATTTAAATATTTTGTGATAAAAACCACATTGAAATTAAAAACGCTTCTGTACGGTCCATTTTGAGGCAAATAAACCCATTGGTAAAGTTATGGATTTAGATAGGGGATATTAAACCA
>NZ_JBHIRH010000242.1:0-711 GCF_042196945.1 Bartonella sp. AA81SXKL
TTTTGGATCATAGCTAATGTACCATCGATATGTGCTTGAAGATCTGCAATGTCTTTCAGTTTTTCTTTTGTTTGAAGTTCATTGAATAGTTTTCTGAGGTATTGAAAACGACTTTCTACATTTTGAAAAGTTTTTAAAGTTACAGCTTTATCTATAATCGATACATTTTGTAAACGCCCAAAAAGAAGTTTACCGAGTTGATCAAAAGACTGAGAATATCTGTTTTCATCATTCAAGACCTCTTGATATGACTTCCCTGAAAGCTTACTACCTTTATAGAGCAATTCTGGCTTTTTAAGAAAAAAATTAGAAAAGTCTATTTGTTTCGGGGCTGTTCTCTGATCCTTTGTTATAGCCTGATAGGCATTTTCTATTTGTGAAAGTTGTTCTTTTTTCAACTCAAGGTGTTTTGTTAGCAACGCAATAATTTTCAGATATTGTTCTGATAGAGCAGGTTGTGTCGGTGGAGAAGATTGTGTCGGTGAAGCAGGTTGTGGCCGTGGGGCAGATGGTGAGTCTACAGTTGGATCCTTAGGTGGTTTTGGGGGTTCGAAACTTACGCCTACATCTGCATTTGCTGGAGCTAGATTCAGTATTCCCAAAAGGGTAACCATTCCTACTATAATAAATTGCTTTTTCATCTGTCTCCTCGCTTGATTTCGGCAGGGATTGTTTTATTAATAGGCACGCGGTTCCTATCATTGGGCTGTT
>NZ_JBHIRH010000243.1:0-352 GCF_042196945.1 Bartonella sp. AA81SXKL
CTGACCTGGACGTAAAATCATTTGATCGGCTAAAGATTGGCCATCCGTAGAAACTACTGACTGCTGTTGTTCATCAGAAAAATGATAATGACCTGTTGGACTCGATGTATCAGACGCTGGTTTTTCTAAAGACGAGGTAGAGGAGGAAAACTGCGGATCTTTAGTTATATTCTGGTGAATATGATTCCGATATGAAACCTCAAAAAACTGATTTTTAGAAATTGAAACGGTTGAAGAATCAAAACCCGATGGCTTCTGATCTAAATTTTGGTGAATATTATTTTTACGTAACCCTACAACAGCATTAAAAGGATGAACAGAAGAGAGAGGCTTTTGACGTAAACTTCGGCAC
>NZ_JBHIRH010000243.1:442-711 GCF_042196945.1 Bartonella sp. AA81SXKL
TTTTGATTTAAATGTCGGAAAAATCTGCCTCTACGCTGGACACTATCAATGTATACTGCAGACAAATACCAAATTTTTTTATTTCCATCATCACCATTTTTCTGTTTTAAACCATACAGATAAGTTCCAGCATCAACAGGTTTTACTTTTGCACCAGATAAATTTTGCAAAGTAAAATGCGCCCCTCCACTTTGATCAACAATTAAATCAAGTTCTGTTGAAGAAGGATTGGCAATTTCAATTCCAGAATCTGTAATGCTTATTGTGTG
>NZ_JBHIRH010000244.1:0-710 GCF_042196945.1 Bartonella sp. AA81SXKL
TAAAATCAAGCGTTCTTGAACAACGCATAATAACCACAAAAACAAAGCTTCTCAAACGTCCAGCAGCTTATCCTGAAATTCTTGCAACATCCTCAGAAAAAGCATTCGGTTTGGAAGAATTGCGTGCTGCCATTTTGCAAACGATCGCAGTGTAAAACACCTTGCTGTTATTAAGGGTTTATTAAACCTAATTTTCAGCTTCTGCTAATAAGCTTGTACTTCCAGTAAAGCATCTTTATAAAAATTCTTATTACTTGAAAGAATTCTTATCAACTCTATTTGAAAGTGTAGATTATGCTGACACTTTTCCATTCCCCGCTCTCTTCTGCCTCCCGCTTTATACGTCTTATTCTTGGAGAATATAGTATAAACACTCAGCTCATTGAAGAACATGAATGGGCCAGAAGACACGAATTTCTCGCTCTTAATCCAGCTGGAAATGTTCCCGTTCTTCTTACTGAACAAGAAGTTCCATTATCAGGAGCTATTGTTATCTACGAATATTTAGATGAAACACATGGAAGTTTGCGACAAGAGAAAAAATTCTTTCCGGAAAATCCTTTAGACCGTGCCGAGGTACGTCGTCTCAATGATTGGTTTTTAAATAAGTTTGAAAATGAAGCTACGCGCCATATCGTACGAGAACGAATCTATAAACGTGAAATGCCGTTAGCCATTGGCGGAGGTGCACCTAATTCACAAATTTTGCG
>NZ_JBHIRH010000245.1:0-710 GCF_042196945.1 Bartonella sp. AA81SXKL
TTAGATATTTTTCCTTGTATACTCTCCAAAATTCTTATGAAGAAATATATCATATAACGCTTTACGATATGTTACCGTAATTACAACACATCAAGTCCCAATTTCTCTGATAGCATTTATATTTTAAAATTATCGCAATTATTCTTATAGACCAATTATTTTAAAAAGCACCTTGCATTATTAGAAGCTTTATCACAAACTATAGCGTATACAATAGCTAATCCAAATCATGCCTTATCAGGCAATTTATCCGGAGTTTGTACACCATGGCTGATTATAATATTCCCCATTTCCAAAATGATCTTGGATATAAAATAATCGAAATTGGTGTGAAAGAGTTTATGTGTGTAGGTGCCACACAACCATTCGATCATCCCCACATCTTTATTGACATGGGATCAACTGATGAAAAAATTTGCCCTTATTGTTCAACGCTTTATCGTTATGATCCCTCACTATCGTACAATCAAACAAATCCAACGGGATGTTTATATAACCCTAAATAATGTCTGCTCTTTTTTTTCAAATGCAAGAGAGTAACTCATGAACCAATCACCAATTATCGTTGGCGGTGGTATTGCTGGTTTAAGCTCTGCTTTGGCACTTGCTTATAAAGGAATTGCAAGCACCATCATCGAAAAGCGCAAACAGCTTGAGAGTGTAGGTGCGGGTATTCAGCTTACTCCAAATGCAACGTGTATTTTTGCGCG
>NZ_JBHIRH010000246.1:0-708 GCF_042196945.1 Bartonella sp. AA81SXKL
TGACAGCTGATATAAGTTCATTGACTTCATTACGTAGCGAAGTTGGATTAACTGCAGGGCATGAATTTATTATGAATGCAGAAACTTTATTAACAGCTTATATTACGGCAGCTTGGTTGCGTGAGAATATAAATAATAATCATACGACAATTAATAACCGGCATAAATTTATTACCGATTTGTCAGGAAATGCCGGTAAATTGGGAATAGGTTTAAACAGTTTTGTTAATGATAACTTAACGCTTTATGCAGAAGCGCATTATCTTAAAGGACATAAGATTAAGCAAGCACTTCAAGGCATTTTGGGGTTACGTTATATTTTTTAAGTTTATACGTTTATTTTCTGGTCAATTTTAATTTAAAAATTTGATTGTTTTTTATGAGCTAAATATGCACTATTTCTACATTCTTCTGATGTAGAGATAGTGCTAATGCACTTATGTTCTATTTAAGAGCAATTTCGTTTTTTCATTTACTATTGCAAGCATTACAAATTGTGTCTTGAATATAAGAGACAATTTTAATTTTAGTATAATTCTTCTTTATTAGATGATAATAGATTTTTAATTTATGTAATGACTATTAATACTTAAATTTTATGATGCTGCAATACAAAGTAATTGCAACATAAATAAAACACATTATGGATTAATCTAAAATAAACTACCTTTGTAGTCGCGGGATATTTCATTATTAGATGTGGAGTGT
>NZ_JBHIRH010000247.1:0-708 GCF_042196945.1 Bartonella sp. AA81SXKL
AAAAAACTGCCATCATCTCCCATAGCATTTAAAGCTTATGCTTAACATCCAAAATAAAATGATGTGTTAGGCGCTATTCTAGATTGACCAAATAAATTTTTAAGAATTGCTTTTGGGGGCTGCCTTTAAGAATGCGCATGATTGCTGATGCACAGAGCCTTTGGGGTGCGCATGATATTAAAAGCTTTCATTAGGCTCAGAGAGTAATTGTAAAATTGCTCTTTGTTTGACTGAGGTGAGAACTCGAAATCTTTTTAAAAGCAGGTATTCCTCTCTGTTTGAGGCGATTTCATCATGCTGGGTGGGGGTGTCTTGTTTTGTAAAGAGATCAGCGTAAAAAAAGGCAATAGGAACACTTAAGATATCAGCAATTTCCTTTAAACGCCCTGCACTCACACGATTTAATCCTGTTTCATATTTTTGAATTTGTTGGGAACTTACCTTCAAGTGATCAGCTAATGTTTTTTGAGACATTTTCAGCATTTTTCGCCGAAAACGAATTTTTTTGCCCACGAAAATGTCATTATGAAGATTTTTTGCTTGATGAAGATTTCTCGCTTGCATCTTCCCCCCGCCGGTTGCGAGCGCCCTCGCATTGGTATTCCGGGAGTCTAAAACACTGAACCTAAATCAGCTTTTTGCTTTTAGTGCTTGTAGCACCTGGACATAGCAAAATCTCCCGGAATTCCGGGACACCCACATCAGTGG
>NZ_JBHIRH010000248.1:0-708 GCF_042196945.1 Bartonella sp. AA81SXKL
CAATAATGGGCCTGTTTGGACGCTCCCGTGATGTGCGCACACCCGTTGTGCCTGAAGCAGTATAAGCAACGATAGCTTTCAATTACAGTGTTTCGGCGATCTGACGCGCAGCGAGAAAAATCGCATCGGTCCCCGTTGATTCTGGAGCAGGATGCTGTGCGCCAACCTGAACCGCATAAGTCTGATCTTGTTTGATTTGTTAGGCGATTCGATCCACCATCATAGCACGACTTCTTCAAGATAAAGATCAGCAGACAACATGACAGCACCACCCACTACATAAACCGCTGCAGAAACATCACACATCTCTGCTCATAGAAAAACAGATGACAAATGGAATATATTCTTCAAAATATAAAGAAAACTATGCCCCAATGTTCCCGTTAAACACCCTTTGTTCCATCTTGAGAAACAGAAGCGATACGCAAGAGATTGGTAGCACCAGGTGTACCAAGAGGAACACCAGCTGTCACAAGGAAGCGATCTCCCCCTTGGCAAAAGCCTTCTTGAAAAGCAATCGCAGCCGCACGATCAACCATATCCTCCAAATCCCGCGCGTCTTCAGTGACCACACAATGAAGTCCCCAGACCAAAGCCAAACGTCTTGCTGTTTTTACAATAGGCGATAAGGCAATAATGGGCCTGTTTGGACGCTCCCGTGATGTGCGCACACCCGTTGTGCCTGAAGCAGTATAAGCAACGATAGCT
>NZ_JBHIRH010000249.1:0-707 GCF_042196945.1 Bartonella sp. AA81SXKL
AAATATTTCTCGTCCTGGCAGCATTTGTTCGCCGTGTTTGAGGGTCTGAAGCGCTTGAATGCGCATTTTAGAGCGCAATTGGAATGAGGCATAGGCTATGATAATATGTTCATAAGTATTAGGGGCTATAAGAGTGGCTTGTTGAGTATTGAGCGCTTGAGTGAAATATTTTTGTGCATTCTGCTTATGTCCTGCGAGATCGCACATGAGTGCAAGATGGTAGTTTATAAAAAGCTTATACCAAGCAGGTCCTTGGATTTTTTGAAGATGAGTAATTGCTTGAGATTGGTACCCAGATCCGAATGTGGCCCAAGCACCGATTAATTCAGGTATTGGATTGTTGGCAGCGGGAAGTGTTTTTAATTGCAGAAGAATCTTGGCCTTGTTGTAGTCTTTTTTGATGAGACTTTCGATCGATAACGTCAAAGAGACAAAGGGATTCGTAATGCCTTGCTTTTTCAATTTTTGGGCTTGTTTAACAGCTTCTTTAAAAGCACCTGAAAAGAGCATCGCTTCAAGCATCTCTACTTGTGTTTCAATATTTTCAGGTTTATAAGTAAGAGCCTTTTTAAAATATTTGATGGCAAGATCTGTTTTGTTCTCATGATTTGCGACCCTCCCTGCCAGGTAAGCGCCTATAAATGAGCTTGTATTGAGAGTAGTATCGATTTTGCTATAGGCGAGGGATGGTATCAGCATAATACCGG
>NZ_JBHIRH010000250.1:0-370 GCF_042196945.1 Bartonella sp. AA81SXKL
TTTACTGTACTTTTCAATAAACTGGCCGATGACACGGTTAAGTTGTGTTATTTGGTAATATAGGGAAAGGAAATATTCCATGAATAAAAGTGAATTGGTGAGTTCCGTTGCTGAAAAAGCAGGTGTTTCGAAAGCGCAGGCAGGCTCTGTTGTCGATGCTTTTATCGCTTCTGTAACAGAAGCTTTAGCTTCAGGAGGAGATGTTCGTCTTCCAGGTTTTGGTTCTTTTGAAGTTTCTCATCGTGCTGCAACAAAGGGGCGTAATCCTTCAACTGGCGCTGAAATTAATATTCCAGCGCGTTCTGTGCCCAAATTTTCTGCAGGGAAAAGTCTAAAAGAAGCAGTTAACAAATAATAAATTAAACCGCAC
>NZ_JBHIRH010000250.1:405-706 GCF_042196945.1 Bartonella sp. AA81SXKL
TTGTATGCATGCTTTTCATACGAAGTTTTGTAGTATGTTTTGTTTCGACTGTTTCAGTATTTTTTAAAGATTCTTTTAGGGTTTACAGAAAGTACTCTATGGACAAATATATCTTTATTTCAGCATTTTCAAATAAAATATTTAACTGTAAGAGTTAGTGTCAACTGTAAAATGGTGAGCTTAACTTTATGACACAAAATAACACCAAACTTCCTCTAAATAGCAGAAAATTATGGCATTGATTAAAAGTCCTGTTAGCAGGTAAGCGTTTGGTATCTATTTGGTTGCATTTACTATTGCA
>NZ_JBHIRH010000251.1:0-704 GCF_042196945.1 Bartonella sp. AA81SXKL
TGGTCACTTACCGACCAAGAGATAAGCTAACAGATATTAGACGCAATAAAAATTCGTGTGGAAGAGTTGTGTGAATGAACTAAAATCGTGATTATTTGAGAGGGCGATGGGGATGAGGAATTTTTTGTATATTCTTTTGAAACGCAAGTACTTGTTATGAAAAGAGTAATATAAAAGCTGGTCAAGATGTTTCTGTGGCGTAGCTGGAGGGTATCTCGCATAAAGTTTAGAAAGAATGAATCATAAAAGTTTAAGCTAAAATGCCTATCAGTGTGGAAATTGTGCAAGACAAATTTATGGTTGATACAATTAGCGAGCACAAAACAATATCATATGATGAAGCAGAAGACATTGTAGAAGAGTTAAAGTCATTAATCACTAAAGAGGAAAAACTACCGATATATTAAAAGTGTAATGGGCGGTTGAGATGCGTAATTTGAATGCGTGTTTTTCTGATGCACAAAAGAGAGCCGTTGTACAAGCTCTTGCTGCAGCAGATGCTATGCTGGTTATCCATAAATGCGGTCAAAGAGGTAGTTGTAAAGCTTAAAAGACAAACGATGTGTTTACCTGAATTTGAAGTTTTATGGATGAAGATCAATAAAAAACCATTTATCGTTTGTAAGACGTATTAGAGATAGAGAGATAAAAACTTAAGCCAATTTAAAGTTATACAAGGGTGAAGATAATTTATTTCGTATAAC
>NZ_JBHIRH010000252.1:0-703 GCF_042196945.1 Bartonella sp. AA81SXKL
TGTTGCAGAGGTCGAACAATTGATCAAAGACAATAAGGAATAAAGCCGTTATAAGCACAAAATCAGAAATTATCTTTTAGACAGCCTCACTTTTGTGAGGCTTTTTTTATGGAGAAGCAGATGAGAAAGGTATCGCAAGAAGGTCTAGCTCTGATTAAACAATGGGAAGGTTTACGGTTAGAGGCCTGTAAAGATACAGTGTGTGTTTGGAGCATAGGTTATGGTCATCCAGTGAAGAGGGTCCTCCGATTGTCAAAAAAGGAATGCGTATTACGCAAGAACAAGCGGAAGCAATCTTTTGTGAAGACTTAAAGCAATTTGGGAAGACAGTCGAGCAATCCGTGAAGGTTTGTTTAACGGATGCTCAAATCGCAGCATTAGTGTCGTTTTGTTATAATGTAGAGACGCAAGCCTTTTGCAAGTCGACCTTGTTAAAAAAACTCAATAATGGTGCTTATGAGTCTGTTCCAGCTGAACTACAGAAATGGAATAAGGTAGGAGGTAAGGCCATCCAGGGGTTTGTAAACCGTAGAGCCGCAGAGGCGGGGTTATGGGCAAAAGGGTCTTATGTTTGCTTTAACACGCAAAGAGTAGAAACAAAAAATACAATAGGTCTTCTCAAAATAGAGACCCTAGCGCCGATGATAGGGTCTTGTTCAGGACTTGGTGGGCTCTTGGTTGGCAATGGGCCTTTGCCGGCATT
>NZ_JBHIRH010000253.1:0-702 GCF_042196945.1 Bartonella sp. AA81SXKL
TTTGGCGATACGCTTGAAACTTATCGCAAAGCAGCAAGGAGTTAAAGCATGACTTTACGCATTGTACGCGGTTTTACCTTGATTGTTGATGATGATGTGAATCTTCACCTTGATCTTGAAACATTGAAACTGCCCACGTTGGAAGAAATCACCGAAACCTATCAACCAGGGGGCTCTGATATGCAAATTGATGTGAGCGGTCTTGGTGTGAAAGCGCTAAGTTTGCAAATGAAAATCCGCAGCCATACCCCCGAAATTATCGGCATCTTTGGTGGTCCTCCTGGTCTTCGTCATAAATTCACTGGCAAAAAACATGTGATTTCTGAAGAAGATGGGCGTGAGCATGAACATTCCATTGATGTGACAGGGCGGTTGGTCAAAGTGGATAGCGAAGGCTTAACAGCTGGGAAAGCCACAGGCTATGATTGCGAGATCAAAAATGTTTGGGATTATACGGAATTTTGGGATGGTTCTGTTTTGCACCGCTTTTCTTTTAAACGGGGCGGCTGGCTTGTCCGCAACGGGCAAGAGATCGGTTCTCGCCGCCGCTCTATTCTCAACTTATAAGCTCTCATTATTGATAGGGTTATCAATTATAGGAATTGATCATGACAAGTTTACAAAGCAGCATTGACGTGGAATTGCAGGTTCCGCTTCCTTATCAAGATAAAGGTGGCAAAGAATCTCTCTGCAAGAAACTGA
>NZ_JBHIRH010000254.1:0-699 GCF_042196945.1 Bartonella sp. AA81SXKL
TTTCGGTTGATACAAATTTGTTTTATTTATCTTCAGAAAAAAAATTTTGGAAGATCCCGCATTTCCTGCTCTTGAATGTGTTAGATATACAAACTCTTTAGCTGGAAGCTATCCCATATCAAATGATCATAATCACCATTGGTGATGTTCTATTTTGATCAGTGGAAAAGTCTCTCTCCTACGAATTTATTTTCTACACTGAATCGATTATAGACAGAACAGTATTGGCCGTTTAGATTTGGTTAGAAATTGTTTTATCGTCATAAAGTTGCGCTTTATTTATGAGACTTAAAAGGAATAATTCTTTTGACGGCTTATCGTGTAATGGAATCTTTAGTATTGGATAAGGGAGAGGTGCATTTGAAAGATGAATGAATGCTCCAGTAGGCACAATGCATTGATTGATAAATATAACTCATAGTTTTGCAACTTGAATGAAAGTCCCAAATATCTTAAGATTCTCTTATTTCAAATATTCTTATTTGAATCAATTAAAATCACTTACTTGCACGTTACAAGCGGGGGTGGTGTGCATATAAACCAGTAAAAAGAGAGAATTAAAAAGGCCTCTTATGAACCGTCTCAATGCAAGGGTTGCCACAACATTTTGAGCTGGTAAAGAGAATGATGGTGCCGGTTCGCTCCTTCATAAGTGTAAAGATGGTGGTGCACCATGGCTTTTAAGTTAAGCAAAACCAT
>NZ_JBHIRH010000255.1:0-698 GCF_042196945.1 Bartonella sp. AA81SXKL
TTGGGAATAATCGCTGCCGCATCACTGGATAAATCACGCACCGCTTGAATGAGAACCCGCCGTTCCTCATGAGAAGAACTCGCTCCATATTTGCCCACACGCAAAGGCATACCGTAAACTTCTAAGAAAGCCATCCAATCTTTTAAGGTATAAGATTTAAACAAAAAAGCCCAAGCTGCAAGCCGTGCAAGCCCCGTGCGGATAGGCAAACCACTTTTTAACTTGGGTCTGTGAATAGAAAATTTATAAGCAGGCAGTTCAATACCATAGTGAGATCCCTCTTCTTTTAAACGCAAATGAAAACCATCCCGCCGATCTAATTGAAAAAACCGCTGGTCACGCCATTTCCAAGCAACCGGCCACCATTCCTTGGCACTCTTGTCCCACAAAGTTTCAACAACCGCATAGCCTTTTCCCAAAGCATCTAACAAATCCGTCACATAATCATCAACAAAGGTAGGTGCACTAATCACTTCTCGCACCGCATCTGCTATCTTTTTGTCCTGTGCACTATTGCTTGCGGCAATCACTCCAGGCTCCACCCCTGTAAGAGCATTTTTACGCATGCCAAGCACAGCACGATAATGCAAATCACGCTCTTCCATATCATCGGCAAGTTGGAAAAACTGCTCTGGATGCCCCCGTGCTGCCTGTTGCAAAATATCAGCAAGTTGCGCAGGGGTCAGACCACTGACAAT
>NZ_JBHIRH010000256.1:0-698 GCF_042196945.1 Bartonella sp. AA81SXKL
TGAGGCATGAACCGTGGTAATTGAACCTGGATGTCCTGAATTAACATTGCGGATATAATAAAAGGCGGTACCATCTCGTAGCTCTTGTAAAAGAATGCGGTCAGGACGCATGCGTAAAGCAGATTCAAGCAGTTCTTTTGGACCAACAGAGGCTAAACCTTGACCATCTTTTGAATAGATCATAGAAACATAATTAGGCTGTGGAACGACCAATTCTGGTGTATCTTCAATGGTGATAATACGTTCATCATCGGGAATTTTGGCGATTAATGCCTTTGAAAGCGTTGTTTTACCCGAGCCGGTTTTTCCGGCAATCAAAATGTTTTTTTGGCATTGTACAGCCTGATTTAAAAAGAAGACAAAATCCTTCTTTGCATAAGCACGGACTAAGTCATGATCAATATGTTTGAGTTCACTCAAATGTGAGAGATAATTATTCAAGGGCGTGAAGGAAACTTGTTCACACACCGAAAAGAGCCCTTTATTTGCCAGATCTTCGAGGGAAAAACTCCGTGATGAGGGTTTGCGAATTGTCATACTGATGGTGTTTTTTTCTACCGCAGGGGGAATAACAATTTGAATACGCTCATTGCCTGGTAAGGTGGCTGATAATATTGGATTTTTTTCCGATATATTTTGCTTAGAATAAGACGCTACAACTTTAGCAATTCCCATAAGCTCATTAAATGACAGAGCTG
>NZ_JBHIRH010000257.1:0-698 GCF_042196945.1 Bartonella sp. AA81SXKL
ATGCATGCGTAAACCATCTTGATGCTGCACTTTATACACATTCTCACGCAGATCATATTCATGGTATTGATGATTTACGCAGTTATGCACTTGCACAAAAAAGTCTGATAGATATTTATGCTGATTCTTTTACACTAAGACATTTGAAAAATGCTTTCGGATATTGTTTTCAAACACCAAAAGGTTCATCTTATTTACCTATTTTAAAAGCACATCTTATCAATGAAGATAGCCAATTTATAATCCAAGGGCAGGGTGGAGCAATACATGTCAATACGCACTTACAATTGCATGGCAGTATCCATTCTTTAGGTTTTCGTATTGGTAACGTTGCTTATTGTACAGATGTTAGTCAATTTCCTAAAAAAACATTACCAAAGTTAATGAATTTGAATGTTTTAATTATTGAAGCTCTTCAGTTTAAATCTCACCCAAGTCATCTTTCCGTTGATCAAGCATTACAATGGATAAAATATTTACAGCCAAAACAAGCCATACTCACACATATGGATAGATCGCTTGACTACAACGAAGTTATAAATTATCTCCCACCGCACGTTAAACCCGCTTATCAAGGGCTTATTTTTGAAGCAGATGCATAAGAGATCTGGGAACCAAATATTTCCTGAAGAAAAACGTAGCTTTAGCGGCAACAGGTTTGAGGTATCTCACACATATGAAGCGTGTAAATTACCATT
>NZ_JBHIRH010000258.1:0-696 GCF_042196945.1 Bartonella sp. AA81SXKL
GCTTTGTTTGGGGATTATATCATTGCTGTGAATGCCAATGATAAGCCACAAGTGATCGACATTAATCATGACAAAAACTTTAGAGATTTAGGTGGAAATCCACCACAAGCGGGGATTGTGCGTGTGTGGGGAGATTTCGTTTGTCTGATGAAATTGACAGAGCATCCAAGACGTGTCCATTGGTCAGGATTGAACGATGCCGAATTTTGGACTGTTGGAAAAAAAAGCTGCGATTATCAAGATTTTCCCGATGGCGGTTTCGTGCAAGGTGCGACCGAAACAACAAATCCAATCATCTTTATGCGGTCCGCAATCTATGCCGGATCTTTTATTCCTGGATCTAAGATTATTTTCAGTTTCCAAAAAATCCATGATAAACGCGGTGCAAAAAACGCTGAATCTATCGTTTGTCGAGGCGATCTTGCCTTCTTTGCTGATGAGGGAGGATTTTATCAGATCACCAATGAGGGACAAATTATACCAATTGGCTTCGAAAAAGTCGACCGGACGATGACTGCAAAATCGAGGCAGAATAATCTGTATACTCTATCTGCTGCTATCGATGGAGTGTATAATCGCGTTTATTGGATGGTCGATACCGATGAAAGCGTCCACAAACGTATTTTACTTGTTTATGATTGGGGATTGCAAAAATGGACTAAGGCGGTTGTGGATATCAAAATGATTTTGCCCATT
>NZ_JBHIRH010000259.1:0-694 GCF_042196945.1 Bartonella sp. AA81SXKL
TATACTGTGTAATATAAATATTAATTATTATTGCAACAGAGTAAGCTCTTTCTGCCTTTTGAGTTAGAAATCTCTTGTTTTTTGGAGGTAACAATGGAGAGAGAGAAAGTTTTAGATGACCTTGGAGATAAGCATTTGAAAATTTTATTCTAACATTTTTAAAATATAAATAAGAACAACATTCTAAAAAAATAAATGATTTTCTTTGAGAAAACAATATATTAGCTTAAGTAATTTTCGTCACACAAAAACAAAGATTTGTTGCTAAGTGGGTATGCAATGAGAGGAAAATAATTTTCTACTCTCTTTATTTCAATCTACTCTTATGATGAAGGATATTTAGGTCCACTAAATTCAGTTGTGTTTGGGGAGGACGCATTTGGTTTGACCGTGATTTGAATTCCAACGGTAATTTACAACTGGGCAAGTTGCGGGTGGAATTTGATGCAGAAGAAGTGCTCCCTCTAGAAGACTTAAGCTTTGGCAGCCGGCGCAATGGAGCTTACTTTAATCGGCTGGTGCAAGATATCTAAAAGAAAATGACGCATACTTTTGGCGATACGCTTGAGGGTTATCGCAAAGCAACAAGGAGTGATGTATGACTTTAAGAATTGTTCGTGGTTTTACCCTGATTGTTGATGATGATGTCAATCTCCATCTTGATCTTGAAACCCTCAAATTGCCTACGTTAGAA
>NZ_JBHIRH010000260.1:0-694 GCF_042196945.1 Bartonella sp. AA81SXKL
TACCATTGAAGGAATTAGAGAAAATTTACGTGTTCTTCTTATTTCCGGCGCACCTTACAATGGTGAACGGACATGGCGTAATCTTTTGAAAGGTGACTCAAATATTGATCTTGTTCATTTTACTATTTTGCGTCCTCCCAACAAAGCAGATAATACGCCATTAAGCCAACTATCACTCGTAGTTTTTCCTACAAGGAAGCTCTTTGTTGAAGAGATTGATAATTTTGATCTGATTATCTTAGATGGCTACCAACACTCTACTGTTCTCCCCTTAATTTATTATGATTATATCGCTCAATATGTACAAAAGGGTGGTGCATTGTTGATGGTAACAGGACCTGAATTTACCCAAAAAAATTCGCTTGCAAAAACACCATTAATAAGCATCCTCCCTGCATTACCCAATGGTGTTATTATTCAAAAGCCTTTCCGCCCTACGTTAACAAAAGAAGGCGAACGTCATCCTGTCACAAGAGGTCTTGCAACATCAACTCATCCAGCCTCTCAATGGGGACAGTGGCTACGACAAATTGCAATTGAAAACACACATAAAGGCATCTCCCTCATGAAAGGAGCAGATGAACAACCACTTTTGCTTCTTTCCCATGAAGGAAAAGGACGTGTAGGTATGTTACTTTCCGACGAAAGTTGGCTTTGGGCACGAGGCTTCGAGGGCGGTGGCCCTTATGCAGCT
>NZ_JBHIRH010000261.1:0-332 GCF_042196945.1 Bartonella sp. AA81SXKL
TCTGTAAATGTTGGTTCTCTTCCAATCAAGGTCAGGATATGTTGATATTCATCATTTTTTAAACCGTGTTGTGCAATTAATTCTGGTGTAATGGCAATGTTATTGCAAGGCTTCATGAGTACTTTATCCATCAAATTAATCGAAATTTAGCATTTTATTGTTTTAAATATAGTAGCCTAGATCATCAGTAATCGTGTTGTTTGATAAACCATCAATGGGGATTTTGATTGTTTTTTTGTAGATCCAAAAAGCAGAAACGGCTTTTGAATAAATCTTTGTGTGTTTAGAAAAATACACTCCAATATTATGTTCATCAAACGTTTGATTCGTAA
>NZ_JBHIRH010000261.1:430-694 GCF_042196945.1 Bartonella sp. AA81SXKL
AACGGCCCTCAGTACCACCATGTGCAGGTTCAATAAAATTTTCAGGATGAGGCATCATACCGAGAATATTACCAGCTTTATTAATAATACCGGCAATATCATTCACCGAACCGTTAGGGTTTGTATTTTCTGCATAGCGAAAAATAATTTGCTCATTCTCGTCCATTTGTTTTAATGTTTCACAATCAACAAAATACTTTCCATCGCGATGTGCAACAGGACAACAAATGACTCGTCCATTATAATAAAAACGCGACAAATCTT
>NZ_JBHIRH010000262.1:0-693 GCF_042196945.1 Bartonella sp. AA81SXKL
TTATTGTGCCAAACCTGCTTTTCAACATGAAGTGGCTCTGCCCCCTCTTCATAGCCTAAATCTTCTGCTTCATAACGGCTTACCTGTCGCACACTGCATTTACACCGCCAACCATTGGGCGGATAAAGCCAATCCCAAACCGGATCATCAACAGGTGCGGTAAACCCCACCCAACTTTCATGTTCTAAACGCTTATGTTCTGAACTTGACAAAGCATAGGTGAGATAGGGCAAAAATTCTTTATTATTTTGTGTGCGCTCCCACTCACCTGCCGCATGCGCACTCATGGTATTGGCCCAATAGACCGTTTCTAAACGCCGTGGGCTGCCCAATTGTACCACGCTCTTTTCACCAGTTTTGGGGTCAATGCTGGTCTTTTTACCCCACCAACCCTTTTCCTGTAAAATCGGCATCAAATTTTTTTGAAAATCTTGAAAAGGAACTTGATGCTTTATGGCTTCTCCAACCGCTCGCTTAAAATCCTCCAAAATATCATAGCCTAGCGATTTTGCCACCGTAAAGGAAAAGGTATGTTCTTCTGGTGCTATATCACGCCAATCAAAGCTTGGAACAAGTGCCTTGGCTTCAAAATAACGGGTGACCTCTTTAGGGGCGGTTTTAAAAAGTTCCTCATCCATGATACCCAAGCCCACGTGCAATCATTTGTACTTTTGCCAAGCGCGCTGCTAATGC
>NZ_JBHIRH010000263.1:0-693 GCF_042196945.1 Bartonella sp. AA81SXKL
TAAAGATCAAGTTATAGGGCTCTTTTGGCCAGAGCCTAAGCAGCATCTTGGCTATACGGTTCCCTATCCTAAACTCAACGGCAAGCTGTATTTTCGTCCAGCGGAATTAACGCTATGGAGTGGTGCCAGTGGTGCTGGAAAAAGCCAATTGTTATCAGACTGTATTCCCCATTGGATTTCGCAAAAGAGTCGTCTTTGCTTAGCCTCACTGGAAATGAAAGGAGCACAATCTTTACGTCGTTTAACGAAACAAACGGGGGGTTTAGAACACCCCACCAGAGAGATGATTGAACGAATTTTACAGTTTTTAGATGACGGACTTATTCTCTATGAGCATGTTGGCAAGTCGAGCGTCGACACATTGCTGGATGTTTTTGACTATTGCCGTGCGCGCTATGGCTGCGACCAATTTATCATCGACAGTCTTATGCGGCTTGGCATTGCCTCAGATGATTATACCGGTCAAGAACAAGCAGTTTATAAAATGGTTGATTGGGCTATTTTAAACAATGTACACATTCACCTTGTTGCCCATGCACGCAAAAGCGGTTTGGATAAGGATATCCCAGGCACTGAAGACATTAAAGGCGCCTCAGAGATTGGAGCCAATGCCTTTAATATTATCACAATTTGGCGCAATCGATCCTTAGAAGACAAAATTTTTGCTGCCTCTCTCGAGCAAGAAAAAGCAGA
>NZ_JBHIRH010000264.1:0-363 GCF_042196945.1 Bartonella sp. AA81SXKL
TCTATTCTTACTTTTGGCAATGGTTTTTTGTTGCCGTTAGGAACAACTTTGGCAACTTCATCTCATCCACAAGCTGCTGGAGCGGCATCTGGTGTTATGGGAGCTTTGCAATTAGGAAGTGCTGCACTGAGCTTTGCGGTTATTGGGAAAATGTCCGAACATAATCCATGGAGTGTCGCCGTTTTATTAGCAACATGCTGTATCGTGGGTTTTATAATTTACATTCGAAAAGCAAATTATTTTATTAATTTAGAAAAACAATCAAGCTAAATAACCAAATTGGGGGGGGACTATGCTTAAAAATCTTGATGTTACTTTGTGTGACGGAGGATACAGGAATCAGTTTTCTTTTTCATTAGATTA
>NZ_JBHIRH010000264.1:408-693 GCF_042196945.1 Bartonella sp. AA81SXKL
CGAGTCGAATATATTGAAATCGGTTATCGTAACGGTTCGTTTAAACCTATGAACAATGTGGGTTACCAATAACGGCAGCCAAGGCACATAAAGCAGAGACAGCCACATAATCAAGAGAAGATTGTTGACGGTCAGCAACGTCATAAATATAGCGACTTAAAACAAATGGAACTTGTGTAGGATAAAAAGGCTCGACGGGTAACAAAGCGGCAATAATAGGCTTTAATTCCCCCCCAACCATTTTGTTGCAATGCGATTTCATAAGGAATGGCTTCTAAACAAGTC
>NZ_JBHIRH010000265.1:0-691 GCF_042196945.1 Bartonella sp. AA81SXKL
CATTCCATTTTAGATCACTTTGTTGAATGATTCGTCTGACGAGAGAGAAACCGTTGGAATGAACTCCAGATGAGCTAAGACCTAAAATAATATCACCTTCTGCAAGGTCTTTTGAAGGTAATAATGCATTACGTTCAGCAGCTCCTACGGCAAAACCTGCTAAGTCATAATCTCCTTTCGCATACATATCAGGCATTTCTGCAGTTTCTCCGCCAATAAGAGCTGCACCTGCTTGCTGGCATCCTTCTGCAATACCAGAAACGATAGCCGCACCTTGTTCAGGGTCAAGTTTTCCAGTTGCAAAATAATCGAGAAAAAAGAGCGGCTCAGCACCTTGTACAAGTAAATCATTGACGCACATGGCTACCAGATCAATACCAATGGTATCATGAATACCTACTTCAATAGCAATTTTTAGTTTTGTCCCCACGCCATCATTGGCCGCTACGAGGATGGGATCGGTAAATCCTGCTGCTTTTAAATCAAAGAGTCCGCCAAAGCCGCCGATTTCTGCATCTGTTCCTGCTCGTTTTGTTGCGCGTATGAAGGGTTTAATTTTTTCTACCATAGCATTACCCATATCGATGTTTACACCGGCTTTTGCGTAGGTAAGACCGTTCTTAGATTTATCATTTATAAGATCTTGATTGTTCATTAGAATTTTCCTTATGGGAAATCAGGTTTTGATATT
>NZ_JBHIRH010000266.1:0-689 GCF_042196945.1 Bartonella sp. AA81SXKL
TTAGATCTCCTAAAAAATTTTTATGGCGCAAAACTATTACGAATCAAAGCAATTATTGCATTGCATGATGATCCCCTACGTCCACTTGTGCTACACAGCGTACAAACATTTTTTCATCCACCAATAAGACTTCCAGCATGGCCAAAAGGAATTACACAAACCCGTTTTGTCATCATTGCCGATGGTATTGAAAAAGAAGCAATACAAAAACTCTTCAATGCTCTTTTAAACAAACCAGCAATAGATACTGCAGACAAAACCGCCATATTGGAGAACCCACTGCTTATTCCAGGAATAAAATTTTAGTTTTTTCTCTAAGTTTCATATGAAGGAAAATTTTCAACCGATAGAGAGAGCAGGTTTTCAAAGAGACTCTAATACATCCTCATTTCCATGTTTTAAGAGTTAAAATTTGAAAGCAAAGTAGAGAATTATAATGTTCCATTTGGAAAGAACAAACACATTACCTAGGTAAAATATTCCGCCAAGTGTAAAGATTGGCAAAGGATATTCCATTTAAAGAATGTTCCATTTATTGAAAATAAGTCTCTTACAAACGCGTGAAAAGGAAAAACTTTATCCGTTGTTTGTGGAGAGTGTTCACGTTACTTTTAAAGAGAAAGCTCAGGGGAAGATGAGATTTTCCTTTATGCTTAAAAAATGGCGTAATATCTTTAAACGGTATGAAC
>NZ_JBHIRH010000267.1:0-352 GCF_042196945.1 Bartonella sp. AA81SXKL
GTGCTATCAAACTGGTTTGGATGAAATTTTTGCAGCGTTGTCTGCGGGACGAACCTCTTTAGTTGTTGATCCTCGTTACAACCGGCAATTTTATCAATTAGCCGGTTATCGCATTTTAGGCCAGCGTGCTGTACGGATTGATATTTTAGAGCGTCTTGCGAACCTCATCCGCCCTGCACTTTATTGGAAACAAGGGAATGAACCTAAACCCGATGGAGCTTATGACGGCAAGAGTTTTTTTGTCACTCCAACAATGATGTCTATTCTTGGAGCCAATGGAACCGATATGGAAGAAATTCTAAAAGGTCTTGGTTATCAATCGCATGCCATAAGCAGTGCTGTTCTTGAACAA
>NZ_JBHIRH010000267.1:405-688 GCF_042196945.1 Bartonella sp. AA81SXKL
CAACAGTACAGGATGTTCCTGCGGCAGAGTGCGTTGGCGAGCAATGGCAAATCATGGATATATCGCCAAAACAGGAAGAAAAAGAAGCTTTGCCCACCTGTATTACACAATCCGATACAGGAGACTGTTTACCCGCAGCTGAACCTGTTGGCAATTTTGCTACTAAGCAAAAACGCGTTTTAGAAGAAGAAAAAGTTGTTTTACTATGGCGTTATAACCATCACCACCACACACAAAAAACCCGTGATAAATTTGGACACAAGTGGCAAAAAAAACAGAGAAA
>NZ_JBHIRH010000268.1:0-302 GCF_042196945.1 Bartonella sp. AA81SXKL
AACCAAGAGCGCGTATTGTCTTTTCGAACATTCAACCACAGCCCTGCCCCATCACAATATTTACCCTGAGAAGCAGACTTGACAAGTAATGCTGATAATCGATGAATCCCCCTCACTTAATTTCCCTTCTCGTCCACCTTTTCACACATTGCTCGTCCACCTTTTTGGGTCCACCTTTTAGACCACCTTTAATTTCTGATTTGAGATTTTTTCTTTAATTCTTAATTTTTTTATTGGAACATAAAAAATTATAGACATCAATATGCTCTTGCACACTTGATACAACTTGATTCTTGTTGCTA
>NZ_JBHIRH010000268.1:379-686 GCF_042196945.1 Bartonella sp. AA81SXKL
CATAAATAAAAGTGATGGAATAGGATTTTCGAATACAGCTCTATAGAGTACCTTCTTTTTTGCCAACTTTTTCTAATAATTTTTTGAATGCTGCTAAATCCTGTTGTGACAAACATTTCAAATTTCTAAAAAACATGCCAACAATTTCACGACTAAATGAATCAGAAGATTTGATTGTGAAGTTCTTTCGACACAGGCATCAGCTTCTTTTTTTAAGAGAGAGGCCATAGCTTTATCTAAGCTATAAAATTCTATGATCTTTTCTTCCATTCCTACTGGAACGGATTTCTTGCCAATTTCTACAGAA
>NZ_JBHIRH010000269.1:0-348 GCF_042196945.1 Bartonella sp. AA81SXKL
GCAGCTCTTAAAAGAATAAGATTTCAAGTAAATAACGCTGTTTACAAGTGAAGAATTTTTTAAATGTTTTTTATATCTCATAGGAGAAATAAATGTAAGAGGGTTTTTCTAAGCTAATTATTTTATTGGAGGAAAGTATGAGTTGATATGAGGAACTCATATTTCTTCATCAGGGAGGAGGAAGTTTTTTATTTTAGATGAAGGAAAAAATGAAAATGAAAAATGTATTTTCTATTCTTATAACGATTATTTTTATTATTTCTCAAGTGGTAAATGTGAACGCTGGACTTTGGAGAGGAGCATCTCAAGATAATAGAGCAGTCTTTTTTGCACAACAACACAACAACG
>NZ_JBHIRH010000269.1:441-685 GCF_042196945.1 Bartonella sp. AA81SXKL
AGAAGGAAAAGTTGAAAAGGTACTAGTAATAACTTTTACAGGGTTGATGATAATGTTAGGAGTGGGGGGATGGATGTCATTTTTAACGTTTTTAGGATATAAAGCAGCTGAAAATGATTTATTGGGAAAAGTAGGAAAAAAGAAGTAAGAACTGACTATGTTGTTGGAAGAAAGTATGAGTTGATATAAAAAATTCATATTTATTCAGTTTACAATGAAAAATTTTATTGAAGTATCTTAAAAA
>NZ_JBHIRH010000270.1:0-683 GCF_042196945.1 Bartonella sp. AA81SXKL
TAGCCATGCGAATAATAAAACCCGTCGTCGTTTTTTGCCAAATCTTTGCAATGTGACATTGATTTCTGAAGTGTTACAGCAAAGTTACCGTTTGCGCGTTTCGGCAAGCGCTTTACGTTCTGTTGAGCACCGCGGTGGTCTTGATGGATTTTTGGTTAAAGCCGATGATAAAGAATTATCGCAACGTGCCCGTTTGTTAAAGCGCCAGATTGTTAAGAAAAAAGCTGAAAAAGCGGCGTAATCGCCTTTGTTTATTGCAAGGCTGGATTGTGTGCTCTCATTATAGAGGGCAGTGTTTGTGGTTTTTTACTTTTTGATCGCTGTATTAAATGGTTCCATACCCTAGGTTAAAAGATGTTCTCAGTCAGTGCTCCTTTACCAGGACAGAAAAAGAGAAAATATATTGTTTTTTCTAGCCTTGCGATGTGTTTTGCTGTAACTATTTCTAATATTTTGGTTCAGTATCCTGTGCACTGGTTTGGTTTGAATGAGCTCCTGACTTATGGAGCTTTTACCTATCCGATTGCTTTTCTGATCAACGATTTAACCAATCGTTTTTATGGTCCCTCTGCCGCACGGTATGTGGTTTATGCTGGTTTTTTCTCGGGTTTTTTTGTTTCTTGGATATTGGCTGCTCCGCGTCTTGCGATTGCTTCTAGTTCAGCATTCTTATTTGGACAACT
>NZ_JBHIRH010000271.1:0-236 GCF_042196945.1 Bartonella sp. AA81SXKL
GAGTGTCTCATCAATACGCCGTGAGATAATTGTCGAAAATTCATCGGCGAAGTTTTCTATCTGTGCAATAATTTGTGCACTTTCATTAACAAATTTGTTATAAGCAATAACGGCTGGGATTGCAGCAAACAAACCAATGGCAGTTGCTAAAAGCGCCTCTGCAATACCTGGTGCAACAATGGCCAATGAGGTATTTTGAGAGGCAGAGATAGAAAGAAACGACCCCATAATCCCAA
>NZ_JBHIRH010000271.1:298-682 GCF_042196945.1 Bartonella sp. AA81SXKL
AGAAAGCTTAATTTTGCTTCTATTTTTGCGCTTTCACGCCCTAAAATAAGATCCATAGCCTTATCAATCCTGCTCTGCAAACTTATTGATGTATGGATTCCTTTTTCAAGAGATTTTTTCCATTCAACCATTGCTGCCATAAAAACCGCTGATATGCTACTGGTGCGCTGACTTTTACAGGTTGCATAAAGGTCTTCAAGAGGTTTCCCTGACCAAAATATACGTTCAAATTGTTTTATTTCACGCCGTATTCTCCGATAGGTCAAGATTTTATCAAAAATAATTGCCCAACTCCATATGGAAGCCAGCAGCAACCCAATCATAACAGCTTTCACAACGAAACCCGCTTGCATAAACAAGTGCACTATGCCTATTGTTTCTGGA
>NZ_JBHIRH010000272.1:0-680 GCF_042196945.1 Bartonella sp. AA81SXKL
AAGCCCATAGAACCACTGGGGTTTCATTGGGAACTGACAATAATGAATCTGATTTTATCAAGGTTCACGATAACAGCATCATTCAAGGCAAAAAACGTCTGTATATGACAGCAACCCCTAAGATCTTTACCGATGATGCCAAAAAGAATGCCAAAGAGATTAATGCCGTTCTGGCCTCTATGGATGATGAAGAGCTCTATGGAAAAGAGCTTTATATCTATACCTTCTCAAAAGCCGTTCAAAATGAATTGCTCGCACCTTATAAGATTATTGTTTTGGGTGTTAATGAAGAGGAAGTGAGTGCATCCATTCAACATCTGATGACCGATGAGAATTATGAACTTATTCTTGATGATAAAACCAAGATCATAGGCTGTTATCAAGCTCTTAGTAAAATAGATCTAAAAGTTGATTTGAGTGATGACCTCAATCCCATGCGGCGGGCTTTGGCTTTTTGCAAAGATATTAAAACTTCTGAACGTATCCGTGATACCTTCAATTCTCCAGAAATACAGAAAGAATTATATAATCTTCATAAGCTCTATAAAGAGACGCCGCCTCTTCAGTGTACCTTTGCTCATATTGATGGAACGCAAAGTGCCAAGAAGCGCAATGAAGCCCTTGATTGGTTAAAGGAAGATGCGGGGGAAAATACTTGTCGTGTACTGACCAATGTAAGA
>NZ_JBHIRH010000273.1:0-268 GCF_042196945.1 Bartonella sp. AA81SXKL
CGTTGTAAATATTTGATGCGATAACTTTTCCTAAGTGAGTTTGAAACTACTCTGCTGTTATTTGTTCCATCTCACGCTACCATTTTTCATTCTTGTTGTTTTACGCATATGGGATATTTTGAATATGAATATATTCGGCATTTTGTATAGGAACTTCTATTTATTCTTGCTGTGGTAAAAGAGAGTTGTGCTCATTCTCTTTGCATATTTTTCTTTTTTCCAAATCTTCTAAAACCATTTATATTTGTTTATGAGATATTTCTGTTAG
>NZ_JBHIRH010000273.1:326-679 GCF_042196945.1 Bartonella sp. AA81SXKL
TAATTTTTTGATTTGTTCAAGAATGTCATAAGAAACTATTTTATCTTGTGTGTAGCAGTTTTCTTCATTGATCTGTGTAGTTTGACCTTCTTTATAAATGTCTGAAAGCCTGAAAGCATAGAGAGTGCACATTATAGTTGTTTTATGACACAATATGTGCGCTGGATATTTTTGCCAAGTGTCTTTTTTGTGGGTAGTATTTGTTTAAATATTCAGTGATCTCTATAGGGTCTTTAATATTTTTCAGACAGATATATAGCACATTTGATAGCAATGAGATTACCATTATTATCGAGTTGATCTTGAAAGTCTACATCATCAAATTTAGGGTTTGATTTAATGATCCAGCCGTT
>NZ_JBHIRH010000274.1:0-678 GCF_042196945.1 Bartonella sp. AA81SXKL
AAATCTCGGCAAAACCACAAACTTTAGCTTTTCCATAAACTTTGGCGTTACCAGAAACCCAGCAATTGCCATCATGACTTAGATTGTCTTCTTTCTCGATATAGCCTCCTAAATCACCTGCTTTAACATTACCAAAGTCTCTCAATGCACGAATGCGGTGGAGAGTTTTGCCCCCAACTTCGATTGTTTCATTAGTCAATTCGTATTTTTTCACCATGCTTTTTCTCCAGTGGACATGACGTTATCGCCATCAATATCCGCATCACGATAAATTTTTGCGTCGCCATAAATACGTGCATTACCGGAAACTGTTGCCATTCCATAAACTTCGGCAAAACCGTAAACATGTGCATTATGTTTAATTCGTGCACTACCATAAACTACAGCATCATCATAAACTTGAGCATTATCGTAAACGCAAGCACAAGATAAGACGAATGCATTACCACCTACCCAGCAATTACCATGATGCGATAGGTTGTTTTCATGTTCTATAAAGCCGCCTAAATTACCTTTTTTAATAACTCCAAAGTCTCTTAAAGCGCGGATACGGTGAAGAGTTACCCCTTTAAACTCAGCTTTCCCATCAGTAAGTTCGTACTTCTTTTCCATGATTTTACTCCTTTAAGTTAGATTCTGCCTTTGTCGTTCTTGCAAAAGAACGGCATTGCATTGTGT
>NZ_JBHIRH010000275.1:0-372 GCF_042196945.1 Bartonella sp. AA81SXKL
TTAAGCTTTTCTTCCCTTTCAGAAATATCATTTGCTACTGCACGTTCTTCTTTAGCAGCTTTTATGAGTGCATCGCTCAAAGCGCGCTGATCTTTTTTTAAACGCTCAACTTGCCGAGAAAGAAAAGCAACACGCTCACGCGAAAGTGAAATACTTTGGCGAATTTCTCCCAGCGTTTTACGTGCTTCTGCACTCCTTACTGTATCTTCGGCATGCGATACAGACAAGAAAAAAAACATACTCAAGAACAGCACAACAAATATTGCGCATTCCTCATATAAACATTGCATCTTTCTATGAAGAAGCTTTTTCATTTGCCTAACCATTCAGCCTCATCGCATAAACTAGAGATGCTTTAAATGGTGTCAGCTA
>NZ_JBHIRH010000275.1:410-675 GCF_042196945.1 Bartonella sp. AA81SXKL
AATATTAATAAATATACAAATAAGTGCTAAAAATTGAACAAAAATATTAAAAACGATGATACGGATGATTGCTAGCAATCGTTACAGCACGATAAAGCTGTTCTGTAAGAAGTATACGCGCAATTTGATGTGGCCACGTCATAAAACCAAAAGACAAAAGAAAATCAGCGCGATTCCTTATCTGCTCATTATGCCCATCAGGCCCCCCCAAAGCAATGATAACATCACGAACACCTTCATCACGATAAAACCCTAACTGTTCAGC
>NZ_JBHIRH010000276.1:0-675 GCF_042196945.1 Bartonella sp. AA81SXKL
TTGTTTCATGGGGATATATTATTACTATAAATTCTTATTTAATTGCATGATTCATAAGAGTACTGTTTTATTTAACGGATTTGTAAGAGATTTATTATAAAAATTTGGCTTATGATCTGTTTTACGGTATATTGTTGATTTTTTATCTATGAAAAACATATTTTTTATTTGGTTTTTAATGGTTTAAATTTTAGAAACAGTTTTAGATAGTTTTATGGATTTCTTGTAAAAAAACAATTTTTAGAAATATTTTCTTGCATCATTTCTTTGTTATGTTGCTTTTTCGCTAAATTGGATCAACATTGGTATTTAGGGTATGTGTTTTATGGAATAGTGCTGTTTATTGGTTATATTATTAAGATTTTAGGGGATAAAGATTTATTTTCAATGGTTTGAGATCTTTTGGAGTTATTTGTTAGGAGGAATTTTTTCTTTGTTTTTTGTCGTCTTATTAAGGGTATTTTTGTAAGGCCTTCTTTTTTCTTTTCGATTTTCTAAGATACCAGTATCTATTGTTGGTCCCATGTGATCAAGATCTGGTTTGGCGAAAATCCTTGACTGTGGCTCTTGGATGAATTGTTCACTATAATTTAAGGGATTATCTGCGATTGTGAGTTCTATTTTCTGTAGCTTTTTGATTTCATCACGAAGTCGCGCTGCTTCTTCAAAGTGAAG
>NZ_JBHIRH010000277.1:0-671 GCF_042196945.1 Bartonella sp. AA81SXKL
TCCATCCCCCCTTCAAGGCTACAGAGCGCACGATATTCCTCGCGAGCAGCCGGCAAAATCTTGCCCTCTTCAATGGTCTTATCTAAAAGACTCTCAATGGCAGTATTTTTTTGCTCTTCTTGCAAAAGCGCTAAATCTTCTCGCGCTTTTGTTAATTGGGCATTTAATTCCACGCGTTCCTTTTCGCGCGCTTTAAGCGTTGCTAAAACCTCATCCGCTTTAGCATCTTCTGCCAGCGATAGTGCACTGGCAATGGCTGTCAAATCCATCATTTTCTCCGTCAAAGTTATAGGGGAAGGCTGTTCACGGCTTAAAGCCGTCATGACAAGGGCTGGACGGTTCACCAAACCAGCACCTGCTAAATTTAAAATTTCACCTTTCTTGGAATGGCGAAACTCCGGCGAAAGATAGCGATATTCTCGGGCAACAATCTTTTTAGCGGCCATATCGGTCCATTTAACACGCCCCCAAATCGCACCATCCCGCTCTGCTAATTCTTCAATCCAGCCACTGGCAGGTGCTTCTAAACCATTTCTCGCACGGTGATGTTGCCCATGCTCATAATCAATCACAAGCGGTCCTTTATTGGCTGCAAAGGCTTTTAAAATAGTTTGCGGGTTATAATGCCATTGTCGTCCATCACGTGCCTTCACATGGGGCGCTTTGGGCAA
>NZ_JBHIRH010000278.1:0-334 GCF_042196945.1 Bartonella sp. AA81SXKL
ATCTTGTCCATTTAAAATAATGTCTTCTACTGTGGTACGATGTTGATCATTTCCAGCATAAAGATGGAGCTGTCCAGAATGATTTACAAGCGTTTTCCCTTCTAATGTTGCTCCTGCACGCACCCATGATTTTGCTTCATCATTAATTGTTAAATTTTTTACAGATCCATCAGCATATATTTCCTGAAGAGCGGTCTCATTTAAAGTAACTCCAATAGCTTTACCCTCTTTTAAAATACGCTGTTTACCACCACCAAAGACTTGTGTATCAAAAGCAGAACCACCATTTTTTGCGCTTTGAGTCTTTTTTGCAATCTCTTGCACACCTCCTCGC
>NZ_JBHIRH010000278.1:432-671 GCF_042196945.1 Bartonella sp. AA81SXKL
TAATCTGTCCGCCAACATCCCCTTCCCCGAAAACAAGCTGTTCTCCACCATAAATTTTGGTTCCTTCTACTTTTCCTCCATTCCCAACACTTTGCTGCCCCCCTTCTTTAACGACAGCATTTTTTGAAAAGCCTTGTTTTCCTTTTAAAGCCTGAACATTTTCAGTCCCACCCTGTTCAATTTTGCTATTCTCACTGAGACCTCCCGCATAAACATAAATCTCTGCGCCATTCCTCACA
>NZ_JBHIRH010000279.1:0-346 GCF_042196945.1 Bartonella sp. AA81SXKL
TTCCAGAAGTGATATCAACCTGTCCACCACCAAAGGAAACAGCATAGATACCGCTTTTGAGTGAAGATAGAATTTCTTCAGGTGTTTTATCGCCTCCTAGCATGATCGTATTTGTCATTCGTGGCATTGGTGCATATGCATAGGATTCACGCCGTCCATTTCCAGTTGGATTAACACCCATAAGCCGAGCATTTAGCCTATCTTGCATAAAACCAACAAGTTTTCCATTTTCAATAAGAATGTTATATCCTGATGGCGTACCTTCATCATCAATGGTGAGTGAACCACGACATTTTGGAATTGTACCATCATCAACAACTGTAACACCTTTTGCGGCAACTTGTTG
>NZ_JBHIRH010000279.1:412-671 GCF_042196945.1 Bartonella sp. AA81SXKL
GCTTCATGAAGCATAACGCCAGTCCATCCATTGGCTAAGACAACATCAAATGTTCCTGCTGGAGCTGCTTCTGCTTCTAAGTTTATGAGAGCCATACGCAAAGCCTCATCGGCAGCTTTTTTCCAATTTTCTTCGCTAATGAATTGACTAAATGCTTGTCGTCCACCACATCCATAGAAGCCATTTTCACGCCGATTACCCTCAGCAGCAACCACAGATATGGAAAGTCGTACAAGAGGACGGATATCACGAACAAGAT
>NZ_JBHIRH010000280.1:0-669 GCF_042196945.1 Bartonella sp. AA81SXKL
ATGGCTATCGTTTGAGAAAAAGTTGAAAAGCTGTTGCAAAATCCCATACAAGAAATAGGATTAAGTTTTCTGATCACGATAAACAAACACACTTCATAAGCCCTTATCCCCCAAGACACAACATAAGACCTTGCAACAATCGTTATTGCAATCCATGCCACTCGTTAGATCTGATGTTTTTGACTTAGATCTTTCAATAACTTCGTGCGTTTCTGGTTGTTGTTTCGCAAAGTGTTTTATAAAAAGACGGAACATTTTCCAGTTCATTACCGGTCTATTAGTGATTTTATGGAGTTGTTCTTCCTAAGAGAGCGCGTGCTTTTTGCTGTTGCCTGTAAATCGACATCTAAATTTAGCGCAGTAGCATGTTTGAGACAAAGATTGAAACGGATACCGGCTTTCTCTGCTGTTGTAGTTTTTTGTATGCCAAGTAGAAGCAAGGGTCTTGCGTATCTCTATTGGGGTAATTTCTGAAACGGATAGACAACCTCAGTTAGGGAGAATATGAAGTTGTAAAGGTGAAAACTAATCCCTAGCCTTGCCATCTTCTTTTAATTCGGCTTTACGATTTTCAAAAGTATTTAGAGTAATATCTTTTAAATAATGCAGATTACGCATTGCCTCACGCTTTTGTTTATTGCATTCTTTAATAATGTCACATCTCTCATG
>NZ_JBHIRH010000281.1:0-669 GCF_042196945.1 Bartonella sp. AA81SXKL
GCCCATAAACTAGATTTTTGAGCAATGAAAAACGCTTTATATTTTATTTTCCAACGTGAAAGATAGAGTTTATAATAATTATTGGAAATAGAGCACAATCCAATGTTTATTGTTTAAGATAGAGTGGAGATTTTACGCTATTTTGTTGTGTTCATTTATTTATAGCTTTAGTCAGTTTCATATAATTTTTCGAGTAAGAATTTATTGCGAAAAATAATGTCCATGGTTGATTTTTCACTATACAAAATTACCTTGAGAAAGAAACTATAGAAAATGGGTATAGGATGGAGTTGTAAAATTGATACAAGACATTTTCAAATGTTAGTTCTGTTACTAAAGACACGTATGGGGTTTGTAAGTTAATCAACAAGACGGCTAAATGCGTTACGCTGCTCTGCTCTCAGTTATTGGATTGGTCTATGCTCTCTCCGTGCACTCAAACTTATAGTGCAATGAACTATCTGTTTTAATAAGTCGCATAAACTGTTTGGTTAAAAATCATAACAGAATGGCGCGCAGATAGAACATAGCATTTCTGAACGATGAACCATTGTTACTATGATAAGATTTGTGGTTGTTGAACGTTCATATTTCATAGGGTTTTCGTTAATCTATAGGGGGATTTTCATTAATGTATGGGGTGGGAGCTCTTTCTTCCTTGTGAATGTC
>NZ_JBHIRH010000282.1:0-343 GCF_042196945.1 Bartonella sp. AA81SXKL
TTGAAATTGAAGCGCCAGATTATGAAATGCGTTTGGAAATGTTGCGCCAACGGTTAAAGGTGGCGCAACAAGATGACAACATGATTGTAATTTCAGATGAGGTTTTGCAGTATATTGCTAAAACGATTTTGGGTTCAGGGCGTGATATTGAAGGAGCCTTTAATCAGTTGTTGTTTCGTCAGTCTTTCGAATCTGATTTGTCTTTGGAAAGGATTGATGAATTTTTGGGTCATTTGACACGTTCAGGTGAATCTAAGCGTATTCGAATTGAAGAAATTCAGCGCGCGGTTGCTCGCCATTATAATGTTTCTAAGCAAGATTTATTATCTAATCGTCGGACGCG
>NZ_JBHIRH010000282.1:356-668 GCF_042196945.1 Bartonella sp. AA81SXKL
TTGCGATGTATTTGGCAAAAATGTTAACGCCTCGTTCGTTGCCAGAAATTGGGCGTCGTTTTGGAGGACGTGATCATACGACAGTTTTACATGCTGTCCGTAAAATTGAAGATTTGGTTTGTGATGATCAGACATTAGCCAAAGAACTTGAATTGCTTAAACGGTTAATTGGAGAGCAGGCTGCATAGCGTTTATAACTTTCCCTCTGTTTATCGAAAGTATTGCAGAGGGATTAATAAGAGGGGGCTATTTTTGCTTATACAAGAGTCACTTGCCATTTTAAGAGAGGTTGAATAAAGTCCAATAAATGAT
>NZ_JBHIRH010000283.1:0-666 GCF_042196945.1 Bartonella sp. AA81SXKL
TCCTACAATCTCTTTTACACATATGCGCGTGAAGCCAAATTCTACGATAAAAGTACAAAAGCAAAAAGTGAAACAGGTTGTTTCCAGTTTTAAAAATCTTACTGTGCCTCAAAAAATACGAAAAAATCTACAAAAATTGTACAGAAAAGATGTGGTTATTGATTCTACAACTGTCAAAAAAAGGGATGAAAGAACAGTTTTGAATCCCTCACCAAAAGCACAAAATATATCTGTAAAGCGTGTGAACGCTTATAATCCTTTTTTTCCGTATGATGTCAATTACAGAAATTTTGAACGCAATGAAACGCGTTACCGTGTTGTGACCTATCCTGCTCCATAAGGATATGGAAAATCCCATGGTTATTGCGATGATCGGAAGGAAATACAGCAGCATAAGGCATTTTTGTTTCATGCTGCCGTTTTTATTTATTTTGCTGATTCCTACTTTATCAAATTACGAGAGATGAGTAATTCAGCGATTTGAACTGCGTTCAATGCTGCTCCCTTTCTTAAATTGTCAGCCACAACCCAGAAAGCTAAGCCATTTTCAACGGTGATGTCTTCACGAACACGGCTAATAAAGGTGGCATCTTCGCCAGTACTTTCATAAGGGGTTATATTGCCGCCATCTTTGTGTTTATCGATAAGCTGACAGCCTGGTGCATC
>NZ_JBHIRH010000284.1:0-666 GCF_042196945.1 Bartonella sp. AA81SXKL
AAGGTTTCTTATGGAGACAAAGAAGCACTTCATGGTATTACCCTTGATATTCCTGAACATCAAGTCATTGCTTTGATTGGTCCATCAGGATGTGGAAAATCGACTTTTTTGCGTTGTTTCAACCGTATGAATGATACGATTGAAGGCGCTAAAATAACCGGGCTTATTACTTTAGATGGGGAAAATCTTTATGAATCGCGTATTGATGTTGTAGAATTGCGTGCGCGTGTTGGTATGGTTTTTCAAAAACCCAGTCCTTTTCCAAAATCTATTTTTGAAAATGTTGCCTCTGGTCCACGCATTCACGGTTTAGTCAAATCGCGCGCTGAATTACATGATGTGGTTGAAAAGAGTTTAAGGCAGGCCGGTTTATTTGAAGAAGTAAAGGATCGTCTTCATGAGGCGGGAACCAGTCTGTCGGGAGGGCAGCAACAGCGCTTGTGTATTGCGCGTGCTATTGCGGTTAGTCCTGAAGTTATTTTGATGGATGAGCCTTGTTCGGCTCTTGATCCAATTGCAACGGCACGTATTGAAGAACTTATCGATGCATTACGAAAGGATTATACAATCGTCATTGTGACACATTCGATGCAACAGGCAGCACGTGTTTCTCAATATACAGCCATGTTTCATTTGGGGCATTTGGTAGAAGTTGGGGAAACTGAA
>NZ_JBHIRH010000285.1:0-665 GCF_042196945.1 Bartonella sp. AA81SXKL
ATTCAGAATTGGGTTAATTTTGCCAATGCTGTTAAAGCTGGCGCAACTGCTGCTCGGCTTGCTGGAACTGTTGTGGCAAAGCAAGTGCGTAAAACAAAATCTGGTAAGAAAATGGGGATTGTTCATTTTTCTGATACGAGTGGACAGTATGAGGCAGTTCTTTTTTCCGAGGCGCTTTCAGATTATGAGGAGATATTGGAACTTGGAAAATCTTTTATCATTACGGTGAGTGCAGAAAATCGCTCTGAGGGGGTTAGTTTGCGACTTGAGACGGCTCAATCCTTAGAAAAGGAAGCAGCACAGCATCATAAAATGATGCGTCTCTTTATCAAAACGGTTGATATGCTTCCACAAATTCAACAAAATTTAAATCCTAGCGGAAATGGAGAAGTAGCGCTTATTTTGATTCAAGAGGATGGATTACGGGAAGTTGAAATTACGCTTCCAAAGCGGTATAAGGTAAATTCGCGTGTGGCAAGTGCTCTAAAATCAATTCAGGGTGTTGTCGATGTAGAGTTGACTTAAATCAAGATTTGTGAAGTAACTGCTTATTTTAATTGGCATTTTTGTTTTATTAGCGACTTAAATTTAGCTTTGAATCAGATTGTAGATTCTAAAAGATTTTGCTTCTGTTTGAGATCAGTGAGGAGCGATTTGTTTCCGAT
>NZ_JBHIRH010000286.1:0-665 GCF_042196945.1 Bartonella sp. AA81SXKL
TTTCACAAACAGAGTTGTCGTGATGTAAAAACTACTTCAGAAAAGAGTAAAAATACTTCTTATGAACAGTCTCAATGCAAGAACCTTTGCAACATTGAGAGCTAGTAAATAGAATGATGAGGCCGGCGTGAAACTTCATAAGCGTAAAGAAATGGTAATGTACAACGGCTTTCACGATATACCATTCACGGGCACTTACTTGAAATAGGCTTAGGAGTTTAAGAAGACCAACAATGTGGATAAAGCCGTCTTAGAAAAGACTCAATATGCCCCTCATGAACCGTCTCAGTACAAGAACCTTTTACAATAACGCGAGCGGTAAATAAAATGATGGGAGTGACTTGACCCCTCATAAGTGTAAGAATATGGGGTATTCAATGGATCTTACGTTATACTCTTCACACCCACCGTGAGATAGACTTGAAATCAATGAGAGATGTCTTTTAAAAAGCAAGTGCGTGAATGAGCAAAACGACGGTGTTCTGTTTTCCTTGAAGGACTAGCCGCATAAAGAATACGGTAAGCAAAAATGTGAAGAGTTGCATAATTTCCATTACTTAAAAGATATTGTTATGGAAGCTTTTGAAAGTAAAACTGAATTAAAATAGGGTAGGAAAGATGAAAATTGTTTTTTACCTTTACAGCTTTATATTCATCCCCAATGA
>NZ_JBHIRH010000287.1:0-334 GCF_042196945.1 Bartonella sp. AA81SXKL
GATCGGGTGATGATTTGTGGTTCCATGGCGATGCTGAGAGATTGTGCGAGAATGTGTGAAGTCTTTGGTCTTGTTGAAGGTGCCAATAATGCACCGGCTACATATGTTGTGGAGCGTGCCTTTGTAGGGTGAGAGGATAGATACTCTGTATTATAAAGCATGAAAATCTAAAGGACAGTGATCCTTTTGGCACTTTTGTTTCTGAAATGTGTCTTTATCTGCTCTCAATAGTGACAGGAGTTTCTCCCTTTGCAAGTCTTATCCGTGATCCTGAAATTTATGAAAATTTTCAGAAGTCGTTCTTATTCAAACACCCCGTAAATGGGATGAGTTT
>NZ_JBHIRH010000287.1:358-664 GCF_042196945.1 Bartonella sp. AA81SXKL
CTCTTTACGAGAAGATCCACTAATTGGTGAATACACACTACAGTTGAAATTTTATTCCATGACGACTCGGAAAACTTCTGAGCATATGGGGTGCATTACGATTGTTATGGAGAGTGGTATTTTTTTGAAATGACTGGTTTGCTGAAAATTCATGCTGATGAGGACCTTGTGATGATTTGTAATTCCATGGCAATGCTGAAAGATTGTGCAAGAATGTGTGAAGCTTTTGGTCTTGTTGAAGGCGCCAATGATGATGCACTGGAATCTTATATTGTGGAACACACTTTTGTAGGATAAGAGGAAAGT
>NZ_JBHIRH010000288.1:0-326 GCF_042196945.1 Bartonella sp. AA81SXKL
GGCATCAGTCACACTATACTCTTTCTAACCTTATTGTGAGTTATACAACAAAAAAAAATAAATACGATAAAAATGCAAAAGGCCAATCTTCAGCCTTATACAATTCTCTTATCCTCTACTCAATACCGATTCACGTACAAAAAAACAAGCCCCACACAAAAAAAAGAAAGGAAGGCAGTAAAATCTACCTTCTCAATAATTAAAAGCCTAACTGTCTGGCAGGGGCAGCAGGGCTCGAACCCGCGACCTGCGGTTTTGGAGACCGCCGCTCTACCAACTGAGCTATACCCCTAACTCTCAAAATTAAAATATCTTTAATACACCTT
>NZ_JBHIRH010000288.1:336-662 GCF_042196945.1 Bartonella sp. AA81SXKL
ACAACCATTATTTACTCAATGATCTTAGAAACGATACCTGCACCAACAGTACGACCACCTTCACGGATAGCAAAACGAAGTTTTTCTTCCATGGCAATTGGAACAATCAGAGAGACATCCATAGCAACATTATCACCAGGCATAACCATCTCTGTACCTTCTGGAAGCGTAACAATTCCCGTTACATCCGTAGTACGGAAATAAAACTGAGGACGATAATTCGTGAAAAACGGAGTATGACGACCACCTTCATCTTTCGTCAAAATGTAAGCCTCTGCTTTAAATCTCGTATGAGGTGTAACCGAAGCAGGCTTCGCCAAAACTTG
>NZ_JBHIRH010000289.1:0-662 GCF_042196945.1 Bartonella sp. AA81SXKL
TGCGTGCGCATATTATTGATTTGCTAACACAAGTAGGAATTCATGAACCACAGAAACGTTTGGGGTCATTTCCTCACGAATTATCAGGTGGGCAACGGCAACGTGTGATGATTGCAATGGCACTTGCCAATAATCCACGATTATTGATTGCTGATGAGCCAACAACGGCGCTTGATGTAACTGTTCAAGCGCGCATTCTTGAGCTTTTGGTACACCTTAAAAAGCAAAACAATATGTCGATGCTTTTTATTACTCATAATTTAGCCATTGTACGCCGTATTGCGGATCGTGTTTATGTGATGAGAAAAGGAAAAATTGTTGAAAGTGCTCCAATCGATCAATTGTTTGCAAATGCTCAAAAGCCCTATACAAAACAATTGTTAGCAGCAGAACCTAAAGGCTATCCTCTTCAAGCAGACAAGAGTGCGCCCATTTTGATGCAAGGTAAGAAAGTTCGTGTTTGGTTTCCGATTAAAAAGGGTCTATTGCGGCGCACAAAGGGTTATATAAAAGCTGTTCAAGATATGGATGTTACAATTCGTGTTGGTCAAACACTTGGTGTTGTAGGAGAATCGGGTTCAGGAAAAACAACATTAGGGCTTTCATTGATACGGATGTTATCTTCCAAGGGACAGATTATTTTTGATGATATTGACATCAGC
>NZ_JBHIRH010000290.1:0-661 GCF_042196945.1 Bartonella sp. AA81SXKL
TGCTGTTTGTGGAAACTACAATCCCCACATTCATGTGTTCCCATGCTTGTGTGGGATTGTTCTCTTCATCCACCATCTCAATATTGTTCACCGTTGTTTGAAACAGCGGTGGCAGAAAATATCAACAGGCTTTCAAGCCATTGCATTAAAAAGAAATCCATTCAAAGAGGGGAAAAATGAAACAAACTCTAAGACTATTAGGTGCTGTAACTTTATTAGGTATTGCAGGATGTCAGTTTAATAAAACTCCCACATCATCTATAGGAGCATGGGAGAAGCCAGGAGCAGATTTTACTGAGATAGGAAAAGCCTTGTTAGAATGTGGCATGCCAACCCCTTATGATCGCGATCCAGAAAACGATAATCGCAGTTTCAATCAAATGGCAACCATTGATGCTTGCATGCTTCAAGCAGGGTTCCGCTATAAATATGATGTGGGGGGGGATGGTGTGGAAATCATAAAGCCGAAAATCTTCCGATTTGTCGTCCTGGCGCTGTCATCCCAAAGCGCAGTGTCAAGAAGCGCTTGAACAGCCCTTTTTGTAAAAAATATAAAAATAGCCGTAAATGCCAACCTTAAATATTGCTGTTTGTGGAAACTACAATCCCCACATTCATGTGTTCCCATGCTTGTGTGGGATTGTTCTCTTCATCCACCATC
>NZ_JBHIRH010000291.1:0-660 GCF_042196945.1 Bartonella sp. AA81SXKL
TGTGATAGGCGTTGAGCAATTTACCCACATTACTTTTATCTAAGCGTAGGGTGTGTTTTTCAACCGTAACATGAGGATTTATTGCGTTTATAGTGGCTTTAGCACTGTCAGTTTTACATTGGTTAATTGTGTTTGTTTTATGAATCACTTGGCGTTGTAAATTGGAGAGTGAAACGATGTCGTTATCAACAATTCCAAGGGTGCCAACGCCAGCAGCCGCCAAATATGTGAGAACAGGAGCACCAAGACCGCCTGCGCCAATAACCAGAACACGTGCAGCTTTGAGCTTTTGTTGTCCCACACCACCAATTTCAGGCAAAATGATGTGGCGTGCGTAGCGTTCGATTTCTTCATTGCTTAATTTTGTATTAGCTTCTTGTATCATAGGCTTTCTCTTGTCATAGTTCTTTTATAGTTTACTAAGTTTATGGCGCATAGACCAGTCCGCTTTCGGTTATAGGGAGGTTTTATTTATGAAGATTGCCATTCAAATGGATCATATTTCAACACTTCAAATTCAAGGTGATACGACATTTGCACTTGCTTTAGCAGCACAGGAACGTGGATACTCTCTTTTTCATTATACACCAGATCGTTTATCTATGCGCGATGGTTGTGTGATTGTAAAATTAGAAGCATTGACCGTACATGATAAAGAAG
>NZ_JBHIRH010000292.1:0-268 GCF_042196945.1 Bartonella sp. AA81SXKL
TTGTTTAGAGGGGGTAAGTTCTAAGGGAGAATCAAAAGAACTATTCACAATTTGAGTGCCAAGGTTAATTAAAGAGCGCCGAATAAACAGATCATAAATAACCTGTCCGTAATCTTGTATATTGATGATTGTGACAGCTTCTTTGGCTAAACGAACAACATAATTAAAGACTGTGATATCTCCAATTTTCTCATCATTTGCAATAAAGGGCTTCATGGTAATGGGGTCTGCAACTTTTCCCTTTTGAACAATTGTTAAGATGATATCA
>NZ_JBHIRH010000292.1:321-660 GCF_042196945.1 Bartonella sp. AA81SXKL
TCAGAAACGCTCTCAAGAGCATCATTATTGATCATGATGGCCCCGAGCAACGCTTGTTCTGCTTCAATATTATGGGGAAGTTGCCGAAAAGAAGGAGCAAAAGTATCTCTTGGGTTTTCTGTTTCTAACACGTTTAAGTTTCTCATGCCTCTTTTCCCTTATTTGGGGCCTCAAAAGTAATTTCTGTGGTGTATCCACTTTGCTTCTCATAGCGATGGGTCACGGTTGCAGCATGCCATGGACCATTGATTTCACCGCGGAATCCTTGAAGCAAAAGCGGTTGGCCCGCCATGATTTCAGGGCGCCCCTCAAGGCTTAAAGAACCACTGCCCATGGCTC
>NZ_JBHIRH010000293.1:0-319 GCF_042196945.1 Bartonella sp. AA81SXKL
GTTGGTCAATTGAGCTTTGTGGAGGAACACATGTGGAAAGAACAGGCGATATTGGTTTGATTCATATTGTTTCTGAAAGTTCTGTAGCTGCTGGAGTTCGCCGTATTGAAGCTTTAACAGGTACAGCTGCACGTCTCTATCTCAGCCGTCAAGATGCGCGTGTCCATGAAATTGCTGATCTTTTAAAAACTTCTGCTACTGATGTGGAAGAACGTGTGCGGATTTTGCTTGAGGATCGTCGTAAACTTGAAAAAGAGTTGAATGACGAACGCAAAAAGAGTGTGCTAAGTGGCGGGATAGTAAAAAGTGATCAAGAGGA
>NZ_JBHIRH010000293.1:329-659 GCF_042196945.1 Bartonella sp. AA81SXKL
TACCATCATCAATGGCATTTCTTTTATGGGACGTGTTGTTAAAAATATTTCGCCACGGGATCTTAAGACATTAGTAGATTCTGGGAAGAAGAAAATTGGCTCTGGAGTTGTTGCCTTCATTGGTGTTTCAGAAGATGGTAAGGGGAGTGCTGTTCTTGGGGTTACTGATGATTTAACGCATAAGTTGAATGCTGTTGATTTGGTACGTATTCTTTCAGGTATTCTTGGTGGTCAAGGCGGTGGTGGACGCCCTGATATGGCGCAGTCTGGCGGTCCCAAAGGTAATAAGGCTGATGAAGCACTTGCGGTCCTTAAAGCCTCTCTTGAAGG
>NZ_JBHIRH010000294.1:0-656 GCF_042196945.1 Bartonella sp. AA81SXKL
TCTCAAGAGCTTAAAAGACAAAGCATGCATTAAGAGGAGGTTATTATGATAAAAAAGAAATACAAACTGACTGATGAGACAATTAAAGTTGATAGAATAACGCTTTACCGTATCCGTGCATTAAAAGACTTTGGAGATGTTAAAAAAGGTGATCTTGGTGGCTTTGTAGAGAGTGAAAGAAATCTTAGCCATGATGACAATTGTTGGGTTGGTGATGAGGCGTGGGTTTATGAAAATGCATATGTCTATGAAAACGCTAAGGTTTATGAAGATGCCGAAGTCTATAATAACGCAAAAGTTGGTGGTAATGCCATAGTAGCTGGCAAAACAGCATTTTATGGAAGTGATGCTATCTTAAGGTAGGGGCAAAAACCATGGAAAAGAAATACAAACTGACTGATGAAACAATTGAGTTTGATGGCAAAACCCTTCACCGTATTCGTGCTTTAAGGGATTTTGATGATGTTAAAGCAGATGACCTAGGCGGTTTTATACAAAAAGAAGACAATCTAAGTCATGATGGCAATTGCTGGATTGGGGATTATGCAAAAGTCTATGGTAATGCCAAGGTTTTTGGTAATGCTAAGGTTTACGAAAATGCACAAGTTTACGGTTATGCACATGTTTACGGCAATTCTCGTATTTATGGCAAAGCA
>NZ_JBHIRH010000295.1:0-334 GCF_042196945.1 Bartonella sp. AA81SXKL
GTGCTCCTGGACGACATATTATACAAAATAGTTTGGCTGTTATTGCTGCTTGTGATGCCATTGGTGTTGATTTAGAACCTGTTTTGCTCTCTTTGAGCTATTTTTCTCCTCAAAAGGGGCGCGGTGTTCGTTATCGATTGTCTTTACCAAGTGGAGGCGAATTTTATTTAATTGATGAAAGCTATAATGCAAATCCTGCATCTATGCGTGCGGCTCTTGATCTGCTTGCTATAGGGCCAGTCGGTGTGGAGGGAAGGCGAATTGCTATTTTGGGTGATATGCTGGAATTGGGGGCTTATAGTGAAAAACTCCATCGTGACTTAGTAAAGCCAGT
>NZ_JBHIRH010000295.1:344-655 GCF_042196945.1 Bartonella sp. AA81SXKL
CTAATCCCGTTTTTTTATTTGGTGAGGCAATGAAGTTTTTAGCCACTGATTTGGCTGCATACGTTAAGGTTCATTATGCTGAAAATATTGAAAAAATTTTACCACTTATTTTGGCAGAAATTTCCAATGGGGATCTCCTTATGATTAAATCATCCCATAGTCTTTATTCATCAGATATTGTGAGTGCATTGCTTGATCGCTATAAAGTGGTTTCTCTGTAATTTTAATGGTTTTTTTTATCATGATGCTGTTTTTTTCTTCGCTTAGTGATTGGCTACCAGGTGTGAGTGTGTTTCGTTACATTACGTTTC
>NZ_JBHIRH010000296.1:0-655 GCF_042196945.1 Bartonella sp. AA81SXKL
TTGTTTCATGAAGCGAACGACGCAGATAAATTGCAACAATTGCTCCTAATCCACCAATTGCAAAAGGAATACGCCATCCCCATGCTTTTAATTGATCTTCTGTTAAATATAGGGCTAGAGTAAACATAACCAGACTAGCGAGAAGTTGACCACCAATAAGTGTGGCATATTGGAAAGAACTAAAGAAACCACGACGATTTTTGAGTGCAACTTCGCTCATATAAGTTGCTGTTGTGCCATATTCACCACCAACTGAAAGTCCTTGAAGCATACGCAGTAAAATAAGGAGAACCGCTGCTGTTGCTCCAATCGTTTCATAGGTTGGAAGGAGGGCAATGAGAAAAGAGCCACCACACATCATAAAAACAGAAATAAGCAAGGAACGTTTACGTCCATAGCGATCAGCAATAAACCCAAACAGCCAGCCACCAATTGGGCGCATGAGGAAGCCGATAAAAAAAACAACAGAAGACTTTAAAAGTTCGGTAACAACATCTCCATCAGAGGGAAAAAACTGTGATGCAAAATAGATGGACGTAAAAGAATAAACATAAAAATCATACCATTCTACCAGATTACCTGATGCACTAGATACGATAGAGAGAACACGTTTTCTTGTATCATTCGGTGTTAGAGTTTTTTCATTCTCCATAAG
>NZ_JBHIRH010000297.1:0-276 GCF_042196945.1 Bartonella sp. AA81SXKL
GATCTTGTTTATACCAAGGCGCAAGTGGATGCTTTATTAGATTCTTTAATCAAAAAACGTAAAGAAGAATACGTTGAAATTACCATGCTGCAGAGTGGCAATATTCCCTGGCCTGACGGTGTCTCAGATGATACGGAAATTGAAATTACGGCTTGGGGAGCTGGCGGTAGCGGTGGTCAACGTGGAGGTGGAGGTGGCGGTGAATGTGTTACTCTAAAAATTCAAAAACGCCAATTACAGAATAATGATGTAGTGGCTATTGGAAAAGGCGGATAT
>NZ_JBHIRH010000297.1:325-652 GCF_042196945.1 Bartonella sp. AA81SXKL
TTCTTACAGCTCGCGGGGGCAAGGGAAATAACGGTTATATTGGTGGGAATAGTGGCGGTGGTGTTTCAGGTGGTAGTGGCTCTATGTCCAACAACGAGAGTGGTTTTTCAGGAAAAAGCCATGCATGGCATGGAGGAGGAGGCGGTGGCGGTGGTACCAATAATGGTCGTGGTGGCAATGGGGGGGATAGTAGCTATGGTGGTGCAGGTGGAGGTGGTAGTGGAGGTGATGGTCGTGTACCTAATAATGGAGGGAATGGTGGAAAAAGCCAGTATGGTGGCAATGGAGGAAACGGCGCTGAATTAGGCAAAGGCGGTGGCGGTGGCG
>NZ_JBHIRH010000298.1:0-287 GCF_042196945.1 Bartonella sp. AA81SXKL
GCAAATGTATGTTAGTCCATGGCCACTTGTAACGAGTTTTATAGCTATCGCTGTTCTTACTTTTGGTAATGGTTTTTTATTGCCATTAGGGACAGCCTTGGCTATTTCCTCACATCCGCAAGCTGCTGGGGCAGCCTCTGGTGTTATGGGGGCCTTACAATTAGGCAGTGCTGCGTTAAGTGCTTCCGTTATTGGAAAGACGTCTGGGCACAATCCAAAGACTATGGCAGTTTTATTGGCTGTGTGTTGTTTGCTCGGATTTATGATTTATATCCGCAAAGCATATG
>NZ_JBHIRH010000298.1:338-652 GCF_042196945.1 Bartonella sp. AA81SXKL
ATGCTTTTTGTATGAATGAGACGTATCGGGTAGGTTGGAGTGAATTTTAATGATATGATTTCATCAAACATGCTTAAAGTTTATTAAAGCTTGGTGTAAATTTGATACGATTGGTTTTTACGGGTCGTTGTTTCGGGCAATTATTATGGGGTGGGGAGCTTATGCATGATAAAGTTTAGACTTTAATAGTACCTTTAGTGAGGAAGTTTCTGTTACAATTTATATTTTAAAACAAGGGGGGAATAGATAAATGAGTCTTCATATTATTATTCTTTCTCCTGTGATGCCAATCTGGGATCGAGGCGTTTTTTGTT
>NZ_JBHIRH010000299.1:0-649 GCF_042196945.1 Bartonella sp. AA81SXKL
TAGTCGCCGCACATTGCTCTAACCTTTTTGTAGTTTTTTAATTGCTTCGATAGCTAAGCGTTTCCGATCGGCTGTTTTGGTATAAAGAGATGCCATTTTATCTTCTGTCCAGCCAAAAAGCGCTTTCATTTGTGAAACTGTAGCACCAGCATTGGCGGCACGTGTTGCTGCTAATTTTCGCAAGCCATGTGCTGACTTTTTTATACCTGCAGCATTACAGGCTTCACGAAATAGGTTGCCAAAACTTTCTTTCACGAGCTTATTTCCACTTTTACCACAAATGAATGTTTCATCTCCTATAGGACCAATTTGAAGAGTTTCTGTAAGTTCTGGTAAAATAGGGAGAAAAACATCCGTTTTAAATTGGCTCTTTTCTGTTTTAAGATGGATGATATTATCTTTAACGTCTTTCCAGCCGATACGAACTGCGTCACCACGGCGCAACCCCGTGTAAAGAAGAACATCAATCCAGACGCGTTCATGGCTACCATGTGACCAATGATGGTAGTATTTATCTATGTCCTCTTCTAGCCATGGTTGTAACCCCTCACTGTTAAGAGATTTTGGTGCTTTTATATTAAAGGCAGGATTTCTATTTAAAAGAGCATTATCAACTGCCCAATTAAAGAGACCGTTTAAAGAAGTTAAA
>NZ_JBHIRH010000300.1:0-648 GCF_042196945.1 Bartonella sp. AA81SXKL
ATTCAATCACTTTACTGACGTAAGTTTCAATAAACCTTCAGAAAAAGAAGCGAATGACTTACTATCGAAACAGGATTTTACACGATTGGAGCCATTTGAAATCGAACTTTTGCAATTTAAACGTGAGAGAAAAATTCTTGAATTTTTGGAAAAATGCGTACTGTATAAACGCAACATCATTATTGCAGGAAAAACAGGATCTGGTAAAACAACATTTGCTCGTTCTTTAATCGAAAAGGTGCCTGTAGAAGAGCGTATTATTACAATTGAAGATGTTCATGAGCTTTTTTTACCAAATCATCCCAACCATGTGCATATGATTTATGGGTCGTGTTTCCGCTGAAGAATGTTTAGATGCGTGTATGCGTCAATCGCCTGACCGTATTTTTCTCGCTGAGCTACGTGGTAATGAGGCCTGGGAATATCTCAATTCATTGAACACCGGTCATCCTGGATCAATTACCACAACACATGCGAACAATGCTTTGCAAACATTTGAACGTTGTGCCACATTAATCAAAAGATCAGAAGTTGGCCGTCTACTCGATATAGAGATGATAAGGATGGTACTCTACAGCACAATTGATGTGGTGTTGTTCTTTAAGGATAGAAAGCTTTCTGAAATTTTTTACGACCCGATTTTTTCTA
>NZ_JBHIRH010000301.1:0-231 GCF_042196945.1 Bartonella sp. AA81SXKL
GTTTTGGATACGTCATCTCCAGATTATGTTAAAGCACGGAAAATTTATTATGACGAGCGTACTATTGGTGATGCCCTCGAGCAAGGAGAGAAAGCACTGAAGAAAAGCGTTAATCTCGATACAATTAAAAGTCAACTTTCGGATTTGGGGTTGATGGAAAAAAATGCCTTTCAAAAAGGTGTACGCTCACAAGTAGAACATGCCGCAGGCAATGCACAGAATTTTGACCAC
>NZ_JBHIRH010000301.1:339-646 GCF_042196945.1 Bartonella sp. AA81SXKL
CGCTTGCCAAACCATATGGGTGAAGTGGAAGAAAAGACAATAGAACAAGCGGTGAGTGGAGGAAAGATTGGTCTCATCAAGACAGCCATGAAAACTTTTGCAAGGGAATGGGGACGCAAACTCTTAAGTGTTCATAAAGAGACTGAAAGGGATATTGCGGCTCTCATAACAGCGCGTGAAAAAGGGGAGTTTGGGTTAGCAAGAGAAAAAGCCGTTGAATTAATTAAGAAGTTTCACGAAGCAGAAAAGAAACGCTTAATAAGCAAAAAAGATCACACAAAATTCCTCAATTTTGTTGGCATTCTTT
>NZ_JBHIRH010000302.1:0-280 GCF_042196945.1 Bartonella sp. AA81SXKL
GGAACACTTAGAAAAGGCACTCATGCAGACCTTATTTTAGTTGACCTTGATGAACCATGGATAGTTTCTCCAGAGAAGCTGTATTCACGTTCAAAAAATACACCTTTTGAGAAGGCACACTTCCAAGGACGTGTTCTCCAAACCTTTGTTAAAGGACAATCAATTTTTAAACTTGATCAATAAACTTCATGGGGGTTTTTAATGAATGAAGGTGAAATACTTTTTCAATTTACTACATGGCTTATCTTTCTGATATCTTATCTCATTGGGTCTATCCCAT
>NZ_JBHIRH010000302.1:328-646 GCF_042196945.1 Bartonella sp. AA81SXKL
TGGTTCAGGAAATATTGGAGCTACAAATGTTTTACGAACAGGAAATAAAAAAGTTGCTGCTCTGACACTTCTTTGTGACATATTAAAAGGGACTCTTGTTATTCTTGTTATAAAATTTTTAACTGATCCGATAGAAAACAATATCTTTATTTCTCTTGCTGGTTTTTTTGCTTTTTTAGGACATCTTTTCCCTGTATGGCTTAAATTTAAAGGTGGTAAGGGTGTTGCTACCTATCTAGGTGTTTGCTTAGGATTATATTGGCCAGCAGCAATTGTTTTTATCACTGCGTGGATAGTGCTTTTTCTCATTACACGTTA
>NZ_JBHIRH010000303.1:0-299 GCF_042196945.1 Bartonella sp. AA81SXKL
TACTGCTTTTGTTCATGCACTTATTCTCAAAAGTTACATTATTTTTGTGATTTTTTGGGGATTGATTTTTATTTTCTCCAGTCCAGGAAATGCGTCATTGGTTATGTTTAAGATTGCTTCGTCATTACCACGGATAAAATACCATTGGTTATTGGAAAAAAGAGCAATAACTTCAGTTTGAATAGAACGCTTTTTTCCAGAATTTGTTGTGGTTATAAAGTTCACAGGTATAACGAAATAAGGAATACCATTATCAAGTTTTCCTTCACGTTTTTGCTTTTGGTTGATTTGTATACTTT
>NZ_JBHIRH010000303.1:370-645 GCF_042196945.1 Bartonella sp. AA81SXKL
TGTGATTTACTGAGATTTTTTTTGGCCATTAAGCTGTTGATGATTTGGGGGGGGATAGCATTTAAAATGGCATTTGCATCGGCATTTTGAAGTGCTTTACTGTATGCAGATGCTGCTTTTTCAAAGGCTATAAGTTTTGGACTTGTAATTGTATAAGCTTGAGTTATTGAGATAATAAAGGCAATGCATAAAAAAATAGGAAAAAGATTACGAGTTCGCAGCATTGGAAACCTTATAATTGATTTGAAGAAATTTAAATAAACTTATAAAGTAAA
>NZ_JBHIRH010000304.1:0-313 GCF_042196945.1 Bartonella sp. AA81SXKL
CTGAATTGCTCTTCGCATGTGAAGGAAGTGGTACAAATGAATTTTCAACTTTTTTCTCAACACTAGATGTAGAAATATTTTCAGCGATTATTTTATCAATATTGCTCGTGAGATTATCTTCTGCTTCTTTGTCCTTTGTATCAGAAAAGTGGGAAGAAATTGGTTGGGATTCTTGAAGCTGATCTACAGTAGTTTGATCAACTTTTTCTTCATATTTATCAGTAGTTTTTTTCTCTGTGTCATGCATTGGCGAGAGCACAACTGTACCATCTTGTTTTACAATAACAGTTTGTACTTTTTGCGTTGGAATGGT
>NZ_JBHIRH010000304.1:330-645 GCF_042196945.1 Bartonella sp. AA81SXKL
TCTGTCACTGCATCTTCAACATCAGAATCATCAAGAGAGGAGGGGGAAAAGCTTGTGGATTCTTGTTGATTTAATGCTGCTAAATCTTCAGGGGGTTCCGAATTATCAATAAGAAATTGTTGTGTATTTTCTTGTTTTTCATTTTGTCCCGTTGTTTGTTTATAAATATCTAAATTATGCTCAACATCATTCTTTGTTTCTGTTGATTGATGTTTAAATTTAAAAGGTGTATTGTCAGCGTGGATAATAGGTGTGCTTTCATTCTTTTGTGAGGACATAAAAAAGCGAGAATAACCTACAAAACTAACTGCTATC
>NZ_JBHIRH010000305.1:0-315 GCF_042196945.1 Bartonella sp. AA81SXKL
CACTTTGAGACGAAGACTTTCTTCCCTCTGACTGTGCTGCATTATCTTTGTGACTCTTAAACCATTTCTGACGCTTAGATTTTCTAAAATGAGGTCCCTTAATGTTTTCTTTTTCTATCCCTTCTATCACAAGAGGCTTTTCTGGAAAAGCAGCAAACTGTTCTGGTATAGTTTCACGCACCAATCTCATACAAATCAAGCGCTCTACAGCACGCAACCGCATCTGCTCCACACCTTCATCAAAAAGTGTTAGTGCCTCACCAGATGCGCCATTGCGTCCTGTGCGACCAATACGATGCACATAACTTTCAGCTT
>NZ_JBHIRH010000305.1:367-645 GCF_042196945.1 Bartonella sp. AA81SXKL
TGCAATATCTGTTGCAACAAGAATCCGTACTGATCTTTCACGAAAAGCTTTCAATGCAGACTGCCGAGCACTTTGTGATTTATTTCCATGAATTGTCGCAACAGAATATCCTCTACTTGCTAAATTCCGCGTGACAGCATCAGCACAGTATTTGGTTCGAGTAAAAACAATAACCGAAACAAAATCTGGATTTGTCAAAAGCTTACCTAAAACATTCTTTTTTTCACATGTAGGAACACAATATAATTTTTGAGCAATTTCCGCAGCCGTAGTCCCTT
>NZ_JBHIRH010000306.1:0-644 GCF_042196945.1 Bartonella sp. AA81SXKL
TCAAAAGTATCGACGGATGCGGTTAATGGTTCACAGCTTTATTCCATGAATAAGATGTTTGCGGAGTATTTTGGTGGTGGTGCAGGCTATGATGATGATGGCAAATGGACCGCTCCCACTTTCAAGGTTAAGACTGTTAAGGAAGATGGCAAGGATGAAGAGAAGAGCTATGATAATGTTGCGGATGCGTTAGCAGGAGTAGGGACGTCTTTCACGAATATTCATAACGAGATTAACAAGGAGATTAACAAAGTTGTTAGTGATAGCTTAGTTAAGCAAGATGATGAGACGCATGTCATCAGCATTGGTGGTAAAAAAGGCGGTACGAGCATCAATATTGCAAACAGTGATAATGCAGCGCGGACACTCTCAGGTGTTAAGGAAGGTGATGTTTCAAAAGTATCGACGGATGCGGTTAATGGTTCACAGCTTTATTCCATGAATAAGATGTTTGCGGAGTATTTTGGTGGAGGAGCCGGCTATAATGATAAGGGAGAATGGGGTGCTCCAAGTTTCAAGCTAAAAACAGTCAACTCTGATGGAAAAGATGAAGAGAAGAGTTATGGCAATGTTGCGGATGCGTTAGCAGGAGTAGGGACGTCTTTCACGAATATTCATAAAGAAATTAACAAAGTTGTTGGTGA
>NZ_JBHIRH010000307.1:0-642 GCF_042196945.1 Bartonella sp. AA81SXKL
TCCGCGTTTTGTCCGTTTTTTTCTTTTAGCCATATTTTTTCCATCAGAATGGGACGCCATCATTAAGAGCTGTGCTATGATCTTGAGCACCTGAGGCAATAGCATAATTTTGAGAAGTAATGGGTGAGGGGTGTTCAGATTGCTCTTTCTTTGCATCAAGTAAATGCAACTCGCCTTTATATTGTGGCAGGACAATCTCTGTTGTGTAACGGTCATGACCATTTTTATCTTGCCATTTACGGGTTTGTAATTTGCCTTCTATGTAAACCTTTGAACCTTTGTGTAGATACTTAAGTGCTATTTTTGCAAAATGCGGATTAAAAACCACTACGGAATGCCATTCTGTTTTTTCTACTTTTTGGTACGTATTTTTATTCATATAGCTTTCAGAGGTTGCCATACGAAAATTGACTACCTCAGCACCAGAAGTCATCGTTTTGCTCTCAGGATCATTTCCTAAATAGCCAATTAACATCACTTTATTGAGCATGTTTTCACTTACCTTAAATTGTATTTAAATACGTAAAAATCTTAGAATAATTTGTTTGTTTTTTCAATTATTTCAGTTAATTAATAACAGTTTTTAAAGTATTAGATTATAATACTGCTTGATAAATTATTTAAGCAAAAAGCCATATCTTA
>NZ_JBHIRH010000308.1:0-640 GCF_042196945.1 Bartonella sp. AA81SXKL
CAGCTTAGTGACGCCTCTACAAGATACCGTGCAACAGATAGAGCAATGTGTAACTCTGGAGTTCCCATGGACCTTGATCAATGGCAGTCAATTGACAAAAACCCTAGAGAAACAAGCTTTAGAAGCTTATCAGACTGTTCAAAACTTACTTACCTTGAAAGCATCTGTTGAAGACATAGCAGAAGCTCTTGATGTGCTTGAAGGTGGTTTGACAATGCAAAAAGTTTCGAATGCAGAAGCGCGTGCAAAGGCTTATATCGCTGCTCTTAACGGCATTTCACTCTGGTCTTTATTGCAAGCCGTTAAAAATCTTATACGTGGTGAGGCAAAAGGCATGTCCACAACATTTGTCCCCTCATGCGCTGATCTGGCGCAGTATTGTCGCGATTTAGAAAGCAGGCTTTATGGTGTTGCTGAGAAGGTTTTTATAGCAGTTGAAAATACGCGTAACCTAGCTTTAGGAGGCAAGCGCATTTCATTCATGAGAATAGGCAAGCCTAGTGAAGAGCAACATAACAGTAGCAATTCTAAAGCGGCTTAAAACAGCAAAATAGTGAAAAGTGCTGATCATTTTACGATTAGATATGCATTTAAATCGACAAAAAGGTACCATAAAAAGCGATTTAAAGATTTTACGATG
>NZ_JBHIRH010000309.1:0-638 GCF_042196945.1 Bartonella sp. AA81SXKL
TTGGTACGAACGCCTGTCAGGATAAGCAAGCGCAAAGCCAGTTGTGTTATGTTTTGTGTTTTACAGAGTAACTGATAAAAGGCGGGAACATCTTTCCAATCCATTGCAGGTCTATTAGTGGTTTTATGACGTTGTTTACCTAAGAGCGCGCGTGCTTTTTCTGTTGCTTGTAAATCAACATCTAACCCTAATGCAGCCGCATGTTTGAGACAAAGATTAAGACGATTTAGTGCTTTCTCTGCTGTTGCAGCTTTTGTATGCCAGATAGGAGCAAGGGTATTGCGTATCTCTGTTTGTGTAATCTCTGAAACGGGCAGACAGCCCAATTTAGGGAGAATATGAAGGCGTAATGGTAAAAACCAATCACAAGCTTTACCATCTCTTTTTAATTCGGCTTTACGGCTTTCAAAAGCATCTAAAGCAATGTTTTTTAAATAATGAAGATTACGCATTGCCTCACGCTTTTGTTTATCGCGTTCTTTAATGGGGTCACGACCCTCATGTAAAACAGCACGCCATTGGTTTGCCAATTCACGGGCTTTTTTTAAAGAGACATGTCTTAAGGCGCCCAAGCCCATTTCACGGCGCCGACCGTGAATGGTATAACGATAAAGCCATTGAGCACCACCATCTTTACG
>NZ_JBHIRH010000310.1:0-282 GCF_042196945.1 Bartonella sp. AA81SXKL
CATCACAGCAAGTGGTACAAAAGCACTGGTTGTTGAAGTGAGTGCTAACATCTCCCCCCTCGAAATTAAAAACCAAGAACAGAGTGCCCAACACCGCCACAGTAATATTGATCCACATGCTTGGCAGACTATCCCAAATGTTGAAATTTATATTAAAAATATTGCCACTGCTTTTTGTAAAATCGATCAACAATTCTGTGCAACCTACAGCAAAAACGCCAACTCTTACATCCAAAAACTTAAAGAAAAACAAGAAACATTTAAAACAAAGATTGCAACCAT
>NZ_JBHIRH010000310.1:372-638 GCF_042196945.1 Bartonella sp. AA81SXKL
ACCCCAAGGGATTTCTACAGAAGCTGAAGCGACTGCAGCCGATGTGGCCAAACTTATCAAGCAGATTAAAGCCAACAAAGCAACTGCACTGTTTGTTGAAAATATCTCTAATCCTCGTCTCATAGAACAGATTTCAAAAGAAACAAGTTTACAAATTGGTGGAACACTGTATTCTGATGCGTTATCGAACAAAAATGGCCCTGCTGCAACCTATCTCGATATGATGGAACATAATGTAAAAACTATTATCGACGCGATAACAAAGC
>NZ_JBHIRH010000311.1:0-636 GCF_042196945.1 Bartonella sp. AA81SXKL
CGTTTGAACCAATCGCAATTGAATACATTTTTTCAGCATTAGCATGGGAACCTATAGCAATAGCATCTTTCTCATACGCTATTACGAATCTATCTTGTTCATCATCTTCTACAGGTTCGCTACCACCTATTGCAATAGCGCCACTCGCTCGAGCTTCCGCTTGGAAACCTATAGCAACTGTATACCTCTCAATTGCCTTTGTTCTGACACCTAAAGCAACAGCATTCAACCCAGATGCCAATGCAAGCCCACCAAGAGCGACTGCAGATTCCCCTGATGCTTCTGATCTAACACCCATGGCAACACTTGCTTTTCCGCTTGCAAGTGCAGAAACACCAAAAGCTTGTGCTCCACCAGCCTTTGTAGTTGCACCAGCACCAAATGCTGTTGAATAATTCCCTGTTGCCGAAGCTCCACAACCGGTTACAAAAGAATAAACACCATAAGCTTCAGGTAGAGCATTCGCAATACCACCAGTCGCTGTTCCCATATAACTAGCTTTATTGATCAGATTTCCATCACTAGTCCAAGTAACCTTTTCAGTGGTCGTGCCATAAGGTTTACGACCATTAAAAACTTTCTCACCAATAAATCGCTCATATTGTTCTTGTGCGGTTATTCGTTGATTATCGGAAA
>NZ_JBHIRH010000312.1:0-372 GCF_042196945.1 Bartonella sp. AA81SXKL
GCGCAGGGATGAGCAGTATTCGTTTGGCTTTTGAGCATCGCTATGAGGCTGCTATTTTAATGGTACTTTTGGCAGCAATTCTAGATGGGGCTGATGGTCGCATTGCCCGTTTAATGGATGGAAGTTCATCTTTTGGAGCGCAGATGGATTCTCTTGCCGATGTTATTAATTTTGGTGTTGCACCTTCACTTATTGTGTATTCTTTTGTTTTGAATCAAGCTCACCAAGTCGGTTGGGTTGCAGGGCTTGTCTATTGTGTTGCTTGTTGTTTGCGTTTAGCACGCTTTAATGTGATGTTGGATAACACAGATATACCAAAATGGCAGGGGAATTATTTTGTTGGTGTTCCTGCCCCAGCGGGAGCGTTATTGC
>NZ_JBHIRH010000312.1:395-635 GCF_042196945.1 Bartonella sp. AA81SXKL
TCTTGGTTTGGTTCCAAGTTGGAGTTGGGCATTGTTTTTTAGCCTTTATACTGTGATTATTGCTTTTCTTTTAGTCAGTCGTTTACCTGTATGGAATGGAAAAACAATTAATCAAAATTTGAGACGTGATATCGTTGTACCGTGCATGCTGGGCATTGTTATTTATGTAGGTTTTCTGGCAACTTATACATGGCACACTTTATTGATTACAGCTGTTAGTTATATGATTTTTCTTCCGTG
>NZ_JBHIRH010000313.1:0-634 GCF_042196945.1 Bartonella sp. AA81SXKL
CTTTGGATGAAGAAAATGATACTGATAACACTGAAAATATAACTGGTTATTGGGGGAAAGAATTAAAAATAGCTCTTTTTCGTTTAGTGGTGTTCTATAAAATCCATACAGCAATGAAAATGATTATGGCAGCAATTTGATTGCCATAGATGAATGAAGTTCAAAAGACATAAAGGTAGAGCAGGACAAAAGAAATTTTATAGAACTTTTATCTTTTTCATGAAGAGCATGGAATTAAAAGAGCGAAATTTTTCTTTAGAAATCGCTGAATTATGTTGGTAAAGCTTCCTACAAAAAGAACATATTGTATTATAAGCATGTTATTTTATAGTGAATAATGTTTTTATCATGATAAGCATTCTTTTTTACATTGTGTAAGAATTTTAAAAAATTTATAAGTTTATGTTTATAAGAACAGTTATCATAAAATACCTCTCTTTAGATTTATTGGAAAGTATTTTTGCAAATTTATGAAAAATTATTTTTCATACTCTTGCCATTTTTATTGTGCGCTTTATCTGAAAGATAGAATTGCTCTTTCATGAAGCTATTTTTGTTATGAAATGAATCACGATTTTTTGGATGGAGATTATGTAATATTCTTAAAGCTTGTGTTTTGCTTTATTTTTTAGCT
>NZ_JBHIRH010000314.1:0-275 GCF_042196945.1 Bartonella sp. AA81SXKL
CGCGCTGGCGTGTGAAAAACCCTGGTGTAGCCTCCATACGCCTTTGGATTTGTTTGAAGAAAAGTTCCTCTTCTTCTGTCTTGGGATGAGACAGAATATCTTTATTTGTTTCTGCACGGCTTCCCATCAAAATATAGTTTGTAGCATCCGCTCCATCATCTAAGATAAGATTGGAGGGATTACCATCAGGCCATTGGAAAATAGCATCTATATAAGTCCAATATTCTTCAAGTGTTTCACCCTTAACCGCAAAAACAGGAGTACCAGTGGCTGCA
>NZ_JBHIRH010000314.1:334-634 GCF_042196945.1 Bartonella sp. AA81SXKL
ACCGGACATTGGCTCCAATTGCTTTGAGCGTTTCAATCAAAACAGCTGTTTGAATGGTCATGTGCAATGAACCAGAAATACGTGCTCCGCGCAAAGGTTGGCTGGAAGAAAATTCCTCACGACAAGCCATCAAACCGGGCATTTCCGTTTCAGCAATATCCAGTTCTTTACGACCATAAGCAGCAAGTGCGATATCTTTGACAACATAATCTTGAGCTGTCATTCTTTATTCCTTCAAAATTAATTTTTGCAAAACGGTAGGAGAAATTAAAAAAAAATGCAAGTTAATAGGAACACTTC
>NZ_JBHIRH010000315.1:0-634 GCF_042196945.1 Bartonella sp. AA81SXKL
AAAACTACCAATAAAGCTTCATTCCAACTCATTTAATTTGAATCTCCATTCATTATTCTGAGGACAATCATCACAACCTATCTTTTTAGCTTCGCACTCTATCAAAAAAAGAAGGCAACAAGCCGTATGTGCCAAATATGATAAATCACTCTCAACATCTTTATCTTCTCCACCAGCCTAATGATAATAAATGGCGCAAAGCAGCTACAATCCATCCCCTTACCCCAATTGTTTGCACCAAACTCTAGAACACAACTAATTTCAATTAAGGCTAATGGCGGGATAAGATCACCACAGACTTCGCCTGCATCATTCTTGCTTGCTTCTTTTGCACCATCTTGTAATTTCCTATTTAAATGATCATTTCTCTTAAGGCTGTAAAGTTTCAGTATGCATACACGCCGCATGAACACTATAACTTTCTAATAAGCACAACGTTGAAGATGTTTCCCTATCCCATAAAGCTTCTAAAAAATAAGCAACTGTACCTCCTGAAGGAATACCATATTTTTTCCAACGCTATATTTTTGATTTGTTGACGCCTGACTGCTTCGCGGCAAGGGAAAACCGGCTGTTGAAAAAAATCAAGCTGTTGGAGATACACCGTCTTCAAGCCTGCACCTCCATCGATTGC
>NZ_JBHIRH010000316.1:0-299 GCF_042196945.1 Bartonella sp. AA81SXKL
AGTGATTGTTTCATTAAATTGTTGTGCAATGAAAAAGCTCAGTCCTGTGCCGATGGATGTCTGAAGAAAGCCAGATACAGAAGATGCTGTTCCAGCGATTTCTCCTACTGATTCTAGAGCGAGTGTGTTAAAATTAGCCATCATACCGCCGAAGGCAAACATCAGTATACAGAATAATAGCATGTATAAAGGAAAAGGGATAATCCCATCTGTTAAGATTGATCCTACAAATAAAATGCATGAAGTAACACAAAAGAGCAAAAGCATAGTATGTGCAATACGTCGCATTCCAAGGCGTC
>NZ_JBHIRH010000316.1:317-632 GCF_042196945.1 Bartonella sp. AA81SXKL
GATGATAGAGCTTGAAAAGCTGCACCGATGGCAAATACAATGGGAAACCAGAGGCCTAGATTATAAATCCCTTCATATGTTTGTTGCGCCGTATTAACGGCGGTGAAAATACAAGCTAAAATAATAGAGGCTGCTAGTGTATAGCAAAGTGTTGTGCGATTAATTATAACAATCCATAAATTGTGTTTGATCGAAGAAAAGGAAAGAGAACGTTGTGTATAAAGAGTCTCAGGCAAGCGCAGTTGAATCCAAATCATCAGTCCAAAACCAATAATTGCCATGAATATAAAAATAACTTGCCAGTTCCCAAACAAT
>NZ_JBHIRH010000317.1:0-288 GCF_042196945.1 Bartonella sp. AA81SXKL
TTGCAGCACAATAATTCGTTTGCCCAGGATTTCCGACAACACCAACAATAGATGTTATGTTAATAATCCGTCCGTAGCGACGGCGCATCATCGAATGTATCAATTCACGTGTCAAAGTAGAAGCAGCTGTTAGATTGACTGCTAAGACATCATCCCAGTCTTGATCCTGCATACGAACAAAAAGACCATCTCGGGTGATTCCAGCATTGTTAACCAAGATATCGATACCCTCCATTTCTCTTTCCGCAACTTCAGCCAGTTGCTTAATGGATTTACGGTCAGAAAGAT
>NZ_JBHIRH010000317.1:316-631 GCF_042196945.1 Bartonella sp. AA81SXKL
TTTTCCTAAATCTGCAGCAATTTCTTTCAGCTTGTCTTCACGTGTTCCATGGAGCCCAACAATTGCCCCTTGTGCATGGAAACAACGCGCAATTGCCTCACCAATTCCTCCCGTTGCTCCCGTCACAAGAGCTTTACGACCTGTTAATTTAAACATTTTTCAGACTCCTTAAAGACTAAACACCAAGCACCCGTAGTGCTGCTTCTATTTCCTCTGCTGTCCCAACTGTCAATGCCTTTATATCCTTATTAATACGACGCGCTAAACCTGTTAATACCTTCCCAGAACCAATTTCAAAAAGTGTATTAACTCCAT
>NZ_JBHIRH010000318.1:0-301 GCF_042196945.1 Bartonella sp. AA81SXKL
TGTAATTGCACCTGTTAAATTACGACGTGTTGCATCTGGTTTAATCATTGAAAAAGTACGTTCTACAGCCATTTGACCACCTTTATTTTATTATAAATATTATCTGACCGTTCTATAGCGAGCAAGACGTCTCTTGCCAAGTGACTATGAAAAAATCCGCACCAATTTTTAGAATTGTATAGTTCTTCGCTGATTTCAATAAAAAATCTCATTTTAACCTCTTGCCTCATCATAGATATAATAGATTGATTTATAAGGATTATCTACCTTTCTTCAACTTGAATGAAAAACCCGAAGATTG
>NZ_JBHIRH010000318.1:330-631 GCF_042196945.1 Bartonella sp. AA81SXKL
ATCGTAAGATTCTCTCATATTAAATCAGTTAAAATTACTTGCTTACCCATCATAAGCGGGGCTGTCGTGTGAATAAAAACACTTAAAAAAAGGAGTAAAAATACCTCTCATGAACCGTCTATAAGAGCTGTCGCAACGCAACATTTTGAGCTGACAAATAGAATGATGATGCCAACTTGCACCAAGAATAAAGATGATAACTACACACTCTCTTTAAAGATTAAATCCACTTGCGCTTATTTTAAAAATATGCAAGGGAGATTTTTCATTATGTTAGTATTGAATGATATTACAATACGGA
>NZ_JBHIRH010000319.1:0-629 GCF_042196945.1 Bartonella sp. AA81SXKL
TCTTTAGCTGTCCTTCATATGGGAAAACGCGCGTTAGGTCTTGATGATGAGACCTATCGCGCACTGCTCTATCGCTTAACAGGCAAGCAATCGGTGAAAGATTTGAATTTTTCAGAAAAGCACTTGGTTATCGATGAAATGAAAGCGTTTGGTTTTAAGCCGAATGGGAAGCTTTTAGAGGGTAAATATGCCAAGAAGTTGCAGGCGCTCTGGATTGCTGGGTGGAATCTTGGCATTATTCGTGATCGTTCAGATAAGGCGTTGCTTGCCTTTGTGAAAAGACAGACTGGGATTGATCATATTCGCTTTTTACGCGATAGCGATGATGCATGCAGAGCTATTGAGGCATTGAAAGGTTGGTTGCAGCGTGAGGGTGGGGTTGACTGGAGAGGAAAAAACCGCGAAGATTCATGGAGGAAGAAACCAAGCATTTCCATTTTGTGTGCCCAATGGAAGTGTTTGAATCCCGATGCTGTGTTTGAGCTTGTGGCTTTTCATCAAAGTGTTATGGCGTTAAGTGGTAAAGCTTTGGGTGAGATGAGTGGGGGCGACTTTAGAGAAGTGATGAATGTTTGGGGGCGGAAAATCCGTAAAGGTGTTAAAAGCGAGGGGTAAGCATGTATGCAAGA
>NZ_JBHIRH010000320.1:0-286 GCF_042196945.1 Bartonella sp. AA81SXKL
GTCTGGTGAGAAATTTAATCTTGCTTCGCCAAAACAATTAGGTGATATCCTTTTTGGAAAAATGGGATTACCTGGAGGTGCTAAAACGAAGGGTGGACAATGGTCAACCTCTGCACAAACCTTGGAGGAATTGGCTGCTGAAGGCCATATTTTACCGCGTAAAATTATTGATTGGCGTCAACTTGCAAAACTAAAATCTACCTATACAGATGCTTTGCCATCTTATATTTTACCAAAGACGGGGCGTGTTCATACGAATTATTCTTTAGCAATAACATCAACGGGA
>NZ_JBHIRH010000320.1:321-629 GCF_042196945.1 Bartonella sp. AA81SXKL
TTGCAAAACATTCCAGTGCGAACCGCTGAAGGACGTAAAATACGAACAGCTTTTGTTGCTCCAAAACGGCATGTACTGCTATCGGCTGATTATAGCCAAATTGAATTACGCATCCTTGCGCATATTGCTAACATTACAGCACTCAAAGAAGCTTTTTCTAGGGGGCAGGATATTCACGCTATTACTGCATCGCAAATATTTGGAGTAGCAATAGAAGGGATGCCGTCAGATATAAGACGACGCGCGAAGGCGATTAATTTTGGCATTATTTATGGTATTTCAGCTTTTGGATTAGCCAATCAATTAGG
>NZ_JBHIRH010000321.1:0-261 GCF_042196945.1 Bartonella sp. AA81SXKL
TGGAAACAGAGTATGTCTAAACATATTGCAGGACCTGAGATTGAGCGTCTTATTCAGCTTTTAGCCCGTATACCAGGTCTGGGTCCTCGGTCAGCACGTCGTGCTGCGTTGCATCTCATCAAAAAAAAGGAAACATTGCTTGAACCTTTAGGAGCAGCAATACAAGCAGCTGTACAAAAGGTCTGCATTTGTTCTGTTTGTGGAAATGTAGATACAATTGACCCTTGTTCGATTTGTACAGATCCACGTCGTGATGATGCA
>NZ_JBHIRH010000321.1:324-629 GCF_042196945.1 Bartonella sp. AA81SXKL
TGCACGTTATCATGTCTTGGGTGGAAAGCTTTCTCCTTTAGATGGAATAGGTCCTGATGAACTCAACATCGCTCCCTTAATACAGCGCGTTGTACAAAACCCAATTACAGAGATTATTCTCGCTGTTAATGCTACTGTCGAAGGACAAACAACAGCGCATTATATCACTGATCAGCTTTCCAATTTTTCAGTTAAAGTTACCCGACTCGCTCATGGTGTGCCTGTAGGAGGTGAACTTGATTATCTTGATGATGGGACTTTAGCAGCAGCCTTACAAGCAAGAACAAATCTTTAATTTTTTTTCT
>NZ_JBHIRH010000322.1:0-309 GCF_042196945.1 Bartonella sp. AA81SXKL
TTATTATCATAAGCGCTCTTAAACCAAGGAGAACTGACAAACTGTTGACGCGGAATTTTCTCCAATGCCGTAAAAAAGCGAACATCATCAATTCCTTTGCTGCGCATTTTTAGCACAAGACTAGCTAGCTCCTCATGAAATCGTAAAATACCCTTTTGATCCATACTATCATTCGATCTCCAACAGAGTCATTATACCATTGTATACACACTTTATTTCTTTTAAAATGGCATCGTCTTGTGTTTTTATGCTATCATTTGTCAATAATAAGCGTATATCCGTTCTCCTTTTGAAAATTTTTAAGCCGTT
>NZ_JBHIRH010000322.1:342-629 GCF_042196945.1 Bartonella sp. AA81SXKL
TATAAGGTTGTAGAACATCGGGTATAATAATTGACCCATCAGCCTGCTGATAATTCTCAAGAACGGCAATAAGACAACGACCAACAGCCGTACCAGAACCATTAAGACTATGGACGAAGTGTAATGTTTTCTCACCTTCTTTACGATAGCGTGCATTCATACGTCGCCCTTGAAAATCTCCACAAACTGAGCAACTGGAAATTTCACGGTAGCATCCCTGACCAGGAAGCCAAACTTCAATATCATAAGTTTTACGTGCAGCAAATCCCATATCACCCGTAGAAAGA
>NZ_JBHIRH010000323.1:0-281 GCF_042196945.1 Bartonella sp. AA81SXKL
ATGCTGCGGCAAAGATGTTGTATCTACAGTAAAACCATGATTCATTGAAACAATTTCGACCTTTCCGGTAATAAAGTCTTTAACAGGATGATTTGCACCATGATGTCCTTGATGCATTTTTATGGTTTTTGCTCCAACAGCAAGAGCCAGAAGTTGGTGGCCGAGACATATACCAAAAAGTGGTATATTGCTGTCAATGAGTGCTTGAATGGTTGGAACAGCATAATTGGCTGTGGCGGCTGGATCGCCTGGTCCATTGGAAAGAAAAACACCATCAGGAT
>NZ_JBHIRH010000323.1:343-628 GCF_042196945.1 Bartonella sp. AA81SXKL
TGTGTTTGCTGGAACAATGGTTATATGTGCACTGTGTGCAGCTATAAGTCGCAGAATGTTGCGTTTAATGCCATAGTCAATCGCGACAATGTGAAAATTAGATGCATCATTATTTGTTTTATAGCCTTTATTCCAAACCCATGGTTTTTCATTCCATTTCATTGATTGCTTTGATGTTACTTCTTGTGCCAGATCAAGATTTACGAGACCAGTCCATTTTTGAGCACGTTTTTTCAGAGTGTTGATATCAAAATTTCCATTTGGATCATGGGCAATGATGCCATT
>NZ_JBHIRH010000324.1:0-627 GCF_042196945.1 Bartonella sp. AA81SXKL
CAAGTAATTTTTATGAATTTCTCTGTAAAAGAATTATGGAACATGCAGGGGAAGATTCATGAAAACCTATACCTTAGATGATGTTACAGTATTAGTTGATAAATATGAAGGTGATATTGTTAATTTTGCTAGCAAAGATAAGGAGGTTGATGATCTCGTGATTGAAAAAGCTGAGGAAATTCTTGGTTTGCAATTCACATCTTCCTATAAAGTTTTTTTAAAACATTATAAAGGCGGGGACATTGGTGGTTATGAAATCTATAGGCTTTATAAGGAGTGTGGAGAAGATATTCCTTTTGATGATATTGTTTTTCAAAACTTAAATGATAGAAAACGTGGTTTCGCAACACCAGAACAGCTTATCGTTTGTGATGCTGCTTTTGGTGAAACCTTTTATTTTGATTATACGCAGTTTAGGGATGGAGAATGCCCACTTTATGTCATGCTTCCATCTGAGGATTGCGAATATTATGCCAGTAATTTTTATGAATTCCTTTGCAAAAGAATTAAAGAAAGCGTGGGAGAAGAGATACCTGAAGGTGACCAACCAATTGAAAAGATTGAGAACACTCCCACTCCGCAACCTATCCCTTTTTACAAGAGTTTTTGGAAAAAACTATGGAAGAG
>NZ_JBHIRH010000325.1:0-627 GCF_042196945.1 Bartonella sp. AA81SXKL
CGCTGATCGCATTATGCCTTATGTTGCTGGTGGTGTTTCCTATGCACAGGTACAAGCTGTCAGTTCTACTAAGGTAACAAAAGCAGCAGATGATGCAGAAATCGCTTCTGCTCAATTGTTTGATAAAACAAAGACATTAGTTGGTTTCACTCTTGGCGGTGGTGTTGATTTTGCTATGACTGATAATGTTTTATTGCGTGCAGAATACCGTTACTCAGATTTCGGTAAAAAGAAATTTGAGAAGGAAGGAAGCGAACTGAGCTACAAAACCAATGATTTCCGTGTTGGTGTCGCTTACAAATTCTAATTGATTGTGAATTAACACAGATTTTGACTGGGCCTCTATTTATAGCTATGTTATTTTTACGACAGATCTTTTAAAGAAAAGTGTTACATGGATAATATGTATTGGCTTTATAGCTATGATTATTATAAAGCCTTATGTTACTGATGATATTATTTATATGTAGTTGTAAGCCTGTCCATTTGATTTCAATAAAAATGATTTAGCAAATAAAATCTATAGCAGTTGTGCATATTCCTTATCTTATAAGAAGAAGATAGATGGCTATATCCTTGATGGGGAATTTGACCTTGCAATGATTGATAACATGATTTTGCATGTTG
>NZ_JBHIRH010000326.1:0-274 GCF_042196945.1 Bartonella sp. AA81SXKL
TCTTTTAATATCAGTTCATAGTTTTGCTCTTGATCCAGCACGAGGACGAGCAATTCTTGCACTTTTATTGTTCTTCACGGGAGGGGCTTTGTCTCTTTTTGCTTTGCGGGTACCTGCTTTGACACCGGGAAGATTTTTTCAGCCAATTTCTCGTGAAGGTTTTATTATTTTAAATAATTTATTGCTCACAACAATAACAGCGACAGTCTTGATTGGTACGCTCTACCCTTATTTTATTGAGCTGTTAACAGGGCAAAAAATTTCTGTAGGAGCA
>NZ_JBHIRH010000326.1:328-627 GCF_042196945.1 Bartonella sp. AA81SXKL
TGTTATTATTGGTTCCATTTGGATCAATGATAGCGTGGAAACGCGGTGATTTTCTCGCAGTTTTTGAACGGCTGTGGGTTGTTTTTGCATTAGTCGCTATAGTTTGTTTTATCACATTTTATGTAGTTTCTTTGCGTGATATTTTTGCCATTTTAGGAATTGGACTTTCAACTTTTGTTTTCTTAGGTAGTTTAGCTGGTCTTTGGGCGAAGAGCGGACATCGCAAAATAGCTTTATTAGCACGGTTTAAAAGATTTATTGGATTACCATGGTCCGTTTTTGGTGCAGCAATAGCGCAT
>NZ_JBHIRH010000327.1:0-626 GCF_042196945.1 Bartonella sp. AA81SXKL
TTATCGGAGACTGACTTATTCGTAGCAATCATGTTCAATACTTTGGTGTTTTGTACTTCGACAGTAAGCCAGCTAAGGCCGCTATGGCGTTTGTGCTTTTAAGCACTCTTTTATCAGATCTCATTTGTTTATTGAGGCATGGCTTCAACACCTACAACTTCTGGAATAAAATGGCGTAAAAGATTTTCAATACCATGTTTTAGCGTTGCGGTTGAAGAGGGACATCCGGCGCAAGCACCGCGCATATTGAGGTAGACAATACCGTTTTCAAATCCGCGAAAAGTAATATCTCCACCATCATTGGCAACGGCTGGGCGAATACGTGTTTCAAGGAGTTCCTTAATTGTTAAGACGATATCGGCGTCTTTTTCGTTATAAAATTCTTCGTTAAGGGCGTGCGTTTGTGCTTGTCTTGTGGCATTGGTATTGATAACCGGATCACCAGACAGAAAATGTTCCATAATAGTACCTAAAATGGCTGGTTTGAGATGTTGCCACTCTCCCTCTTTTTTGCTCACGGTAATAAAATCATAGCCAAAAAAAACACCATTGACATTTGGAATATTAAACAGTTTGGCTGCTAAAGGGGAATTTTTAGCAGCTTCTTCACGGTCACGAAATTCTAA
>NZ_JBHIRH010000328.1:0-301 GCF_042196945.1 Bartonella sp. AA81SXKL
GTTAGTAATTTAAAATTTAAGGAAAGACGTTATGCGCAATGGATCAAACCGTATTCTTGATGAATTGGCAAAATTAGCAACAGATGCAGCTGATGTTGCACAAGGTATACGACGTGAAGCGGGAACAGCTTTTCGTTTGCAGGCTGAGAAGATCGCCAATAAACTTGATCTTGTTCCACGCGAAGAATTTGAAACTTTTAAGGAAATGGTGCTGAAAGTATCTGTCGACAATGCTGACTTGAAAAAACGCCTTGATGATTTAGAAAAAAACCAAACAGCCAAAGAATAAGATGGTTTTCGT
>NZ_JBHIRH010000328.1:330-626 GCF_042196945.1 Bartonella sp. AA81SXKL
TCAGAAAAAATATCCCCAATTTTTCAATGTGATGTATGAAACTGAAAAATGCTTAATCTTGAATCTGTTAGAACAAATTATTCACTTTTTTCGGTATGATTTGTATAAAAAAAAACATTTTTTTTAATCAAGGGGCTAGCGCTGTGAAATTGTATCAATACACTGAAAAGGCTTGATGATTCCCTTTATTATCAAGCGTGTTGCCGCAGGAAGCATTATTGGGTTGCGAGCTCTGAGTGCTATCGATGTTTTTAATGTGTATTTGTTGAGTGTAAAGGCTTTGATTGTAGCAAAAT
>NZ_JBHIRH010000329.1:0-625 GCF_042196945.1 Bartonella sp. AA81SXKL
TGTTCTGCTTGATGTTCTTTTGTGATTTCTTGTCTTGCATGTTTTACTGCATGGGTAAAATTTGCAACTGCACAACTGAGGAGTGCAACATGCTTTTCAGCACGTACCCGTGCCCCAGTTTTAAAGCAAATGAGGTCAAAACCTGCAAGACTATGAACAGAGTAAGGTGTTCTTTCAATTTGTGTGGCGAGTTGCTGACCCTTGCTTGGATTTTTAATGATTTCTATTATGTTTTTATTCAAAACACCTTGGCTGCCATAAACAATTTTTGATAGACTGCAAATTTGGTCTCGACATGTGTGGACAAAAGCATCTTCTGCAACCATTTCAGCTATTTCAAGTTTTGTCAAAGGAACTAATGTCTCTTTTGGGATGAGTGTTTTTTTTAATTCTTCGGCTTTTGGAGCTGTAAAGGTAATTTTATCACCAGGTTTTAATATTTTTAGTTGTTCTGGTGGGAGGTGGTCTATATTGCCGATAATGTAAGCACCTTTTACATTGAGTGCAAAACCTTCAAGACCAGCACCTCTATAGGTGCCCGTGTAAGTTTCCCCTTCCTTTGCAACCATAACAGGACGATCATTAACATTGCGCCCAGTATTTTTCATGGTGTGCATAAATTCTT
>NZ_JBHIRH010000330.1:0-622 GCF_042196945.1 Bartonella sp. AA81SXKL
CATTAAATACGATTTTTTACACTATGTCAACAAAAAAATCATGATCTTGTATTTTTTTATTTTTTTACCTAAATATGCTGCTTTACAAACAAATGATGCAAATATTCCGTTCCCAAAAATCGTTTATACGTTAAAGCATTTACCATTTATTTTTTGGATAAAAATACTTCTGGAGAGCATTTAGAGCAATACGCAAAGAACTAACAAGATGTGGTAATGTTTGGTTTTCTATAACAAGATGTTGTATCGCGGCATAAAGATTATACTGTCTATAGAGGTGTTGTGCTTCTTTGATAGCCTCTTGCATGTTTGAAAACTGTTCTGTTGCAAATTTAATCCATTTTTCTTTTGCTGTCTCATCAGAAGATGAGGGCATTTTATCATAAACAGCACTTGGCAAACCTTTTGCACACGAATAGTCATTTTTCACTTCAAGATATTTTTGCGCAGCATCATATTGGTCTTGATTTATTTCGCCTTGCAAATAAAGCCGCCCGATATAGGTACCGGAAAGCGGATTTTTAGCCTCTTCTATGGTCAAACAGAAGCGTTTGGCACGCATTTCAAGTGCCAATTTATCCATGGGTTCATGCGGTGTTTTTGCTCGTGAGATGCGTCCGTT
>NZ_JBHIRH010000331.1:0-622 GCF_042196945.1 Bartonella sp. AA81SXKL
TTTTGCAGATGTGAAACCTCATATGCGTATCTTTCGAGAAGAAATCTTTGGTCCAGTCCTTTCTCTTCTTCCTTTTAACACAGAAGATGAAGCCGTCACTTTGGCAAATGACACTGAGTATGGGCTTACAAACTATATACAATCGCAAGATCGGAGCAAATGTCGTCGTATTGCCGCACAAGTGCGCTCTGGTATGGTAGAAGTTAACGGACATGAATTACCGGGTGGAAGTTACTTTGGAGGTGTAAAATTTTCTGGACGTGCCCGTGAAGGAGGTCTTTGGGGAATTAAAGAATTTCTCGATACCAAAGCAATTTCATACTGGTAATAAGGCTCTTATGAAAAGCTTAATAGGAATTGTATGGTCACACAGCGAATAACGGATGAGAATGCTCTTGGGCAACGACTCGATCAGTGGCTTGCTAAACAATATCACAATGTGCTGTCACGTTCACGTCTGCAAGCCCTCATTCGTGAAGGCTATCTTAAAGTTGATGGTCAACTCATAAAGGAGCCGAAAACAAAATTAAAATCCAATCAAATTATCGAATTGACAATGCCTGCTCTTCGTGATGCAGAACCTAGCGGTGAAGCTATTGCATTGGACATTCTTTTTGAAGAT
>NZ_JBHIRH010000332.1:0-296 GCF_042196945.1 Bartonella sp. AA81SXKL
AAAGATGCTGGCTGAAGAGCATGAAGACTGATGGATTGGTGAGGATATGTGTGCTGGAGGCTGTACCCACCGTTTCAGTGTGCTTTTTAAATTCTTCTGGTATAAAAGCTGCAAAATAGTCCGGTTGAGTTTTTTCATGCAGATTTCTTTCCTTTTTTCATTTTGTGAAAAGCTTCTCTAGTTTGTATTTCCCTTTTGTGTATCATTTTTATAAATGATAATTTTTCCTAGTCTTTAATAAAGTTTTTTCCATAAAGCCCGCTTTTTGGGTGTTTAAATACGGGGCTTTTCCATAT
>NZ_JBHIRH010000332.1:326-621 GCF_042196945.1 Bartonella sp. AA81SXKL
ATTGTCATTGACCGCTTGTGCGTTTAGGGGCTCTTTACGAAGAGTGCTAGTGTTGGTAAGCCCATATGCAAAACAGCATTGCTCAAAGATCTTTTTTCACCCTATTTTTCTTGTTGGATCATGCGGAAATTCCTTGTTTATATGCTTTTATGAAACAGAACCTTTGCTTTTATCCTTTGATGTTGTTGTTCTTGTTTTGATACATGGTCTCCATAAGAGGATGGTTTTTCGTCTTTCTGTGCTTTGGGGGCAAAACAGTTCTTTTCAGCAGTTGCTAACATTTTTTTCCTTCTAA
>NZ_JBHIRH010000333.1:0-262 GCF_042196945.1 Bartonella sp. AA81SXKL
TGTTTATCGGGGGAAAAGAATCCAAAACAAAAAGCGATGAAATAATTGAATATAAAGGATCTTCTCTGAATGCTGATGGCAATATAAAAATCGCTGCTAAAAAATCCAATGTACATGTAATGGGCTCTGACCTTACAGCACGTGAGGAACTGCACCTTTCAGCTTCCCATAATGTCAATGTTAAAGATGGCCGTAATAATCATTCATCGAATTCTCAAGAAAAACGTTTCGGTCTTGCCATTCAGTTGACTAAAAAACACAA
>NZ_JBHIRH010000333.1:326-620 GCF_042196945.1 Bartonella sp. AA81SXKL
TCCCATCTCATGGGGGGAAGAGATGTGCAGATCAGTGCGGATCATGATGTGCGTGTGCAAGCGGCAGATGTTTTAGCAGAGCATGATGTGAACATTCATGCTGGTCATGATGTAAAAATCTCAGAAAGTCATGATGTCTCCAAGGCAGATGAAATGCATCAAAAGTCTTTTGCAAATGTTAAAACTTCTTTTGATGTTGGCACGGTAGAGAACGTGAATGATGCAACAAAATGCTTCACAAATGGGGATAGAAAACATAAAGTTAGCAACAGCATTGTTGCTGAAAAGAAAACT
>NZ_JBHIRH010000334.1:0-295 GCF_042196945.1 Bartonella sp. AA81SXKL
GGTTTTACTGCGACAGATTTTAAAATTTATCATCCTGGTGGTTCTCTTGGTGCAAGTCTTAAATATGTTCGTGATATTATGCATCAGGGTGAAAGTATTCCTTTGGTTGCGCAAGGTACAGCCATGGCTAAAGCTATGAGTGTTTTGGTTGAAAAACATTTTGGTTGTGTGGGTGTTGTGAATCAAGAAGGTGAATTAATTGGAATTGTGACGGATGGTGATCTTGCACGCAACATTCACGTTAACTTATCGAAATTTAATGTTGATGAGTTAATGACAAAGGATCCCAAAATTG
>NZ_JBHIRH010000334.1:329-620 GCF_042196945.1 Bartonella sp. AA81SXKL
CAGCTTTTATTAATGAGCACCATATTGGGGCTTTTTTCGTGGTTGAAAATAAGAAGCCGATAGGAATTGTTCACTTTCACGATCTTTTACGCATTGGTGCTGCTTAAGTAAAAAATACCCACATTCGATAAAATTTTGTTTTGTGCAACAGCTTTATTGAGATATTTTTTGGAAAAAGAGGAGTGTTTTTCGTATTTTAAAGGATATTTTTCTCGCGCAGGGAGATTTGTGTCCTCCTATTATAAGGATGCTTTCTATGTTTTTAATAGAAGCTTTGACTTTGTTTATTTT
>NZ_JBHIRH010000335.1:0-257 GCF_042196945.1 Bartonella sp. AA81SXKL
TTATTTTTTCTGCTATACCCGAAATACTATCATGATATACGAGAATGCCATTTTCAATAACAATCCGCCCAAAAGGCTGCTTCAAAAGACGCTTTGTATCTGGCTTATCAGGGTTATGTTTTAATATTTCACGAGCATTGCGTATTGCTAATCCTAATGCACCTCGTGAACGCGAAAATCTAGCAAAAAAATCCGCTACTGTTTTAACAGGCTTTTCCATAACAAATTGAGGACGCACAATTCGTGTCTCTGAAAAA
>NZ_JBHIRH010000335.1:337-618 GCF_042196945.1 Bartonella sp. AA81SXKL
TCATTTTTGATATTAAAGTAATACCGGAAAGATATGCTTTAGGATAAGGAAAAATATTCAACCGCGGTGGATCACGCAATTCCACATTATAGCCTGTCCACACACTCAAATCCTGCGCTAAACGAATACGAATCGTATCTGTCGACACAAGATAAGGTAAAATGAGAATACCAACTTCAAATAAAACAACAATTGTAATAAAAATTCCGCTCAAAAATTTTATTATTCTGGCGCGCACAATCTTCCTCTATACTTTTGCCCCTATAACAGATTAAAAGCAC
>NZ_JBHIRH010000336.1:0-618 GCF_042196945.1 Bartonella sp. AA81SXKL
TTTCTATATCGCTGGCAAAGCGGAATTTTTTTCCTGTTTTAAGAACGCGAGCAAAACGATTAAGATTTTTCATGTTGATAAAGCGTCTTTTCCAATGCTTTTTTTTAGGCCATGGATCAGGATAGAAGAGGTCTATTCCATCAAGTGATGCATTTGGGAGCCAATCAAGGAGGCCTGTGGCATCATCATTATAAAGGCGAAGTTGATTTTGATACTGTTTATGTTCTTCAAGAGACATTAACATTTTTGCCATGCCATTGATAAAGGGCTCGATTCCGATAAAACCGGTTTGTGGAAAATGTTTCATTTCATGGAGCAAATGTTCGCCTCCACCAAAGCCAATTTCAAGACGAACTTCTTTTACTTTTCTGGAAAATAAGGACGTTAAGTTTAGGGGTACAGAGTTATTTAAGTTAATGTCCAGAGTTGGAAAAAGCTTTTTTATAAGTACAAGCTGACTGTTCCGTAGCCGTTTTCCTTTTCGACGACCAAAAAAGGCCTTACCTGTACGTGTATTATGATCAATCATGGTACTTTAATCATTTTTTGAAGCGTTTTAATGAGATCAGTTTTTTCCCATGAAAATGAACCATCACGTTTTGGTTTGCGTCCAAAATG
>NZ_JBHIRH010000337.1:0-274 GCF_042196945.1 Bartonella sp. AA81SXKL
AGCCATAGTTTTGTATTAGAAGATCGAGATGATTTGAACTGGCCTGCTGATGTCTATTTTGAAGGGTCTGATCAGCATCGTGGATGGTTCCAGTCTTCTCTTTTAGAAAGTTGTGGTACGCGCGCTTGTTCCCCTTATAAAGCGGTAATCACACACGGTTTTACTTTGGATGAAAATGGCAAAAAAATGTCTAAATCTTTGGGGAATACAGTTGTTCCGCAAGAAATTATTAAAACATTCGGTGCTGATATTTTTCGTCTCTGGGTTATGACAA
>NZ_JBHIRH010000337.1:309-617 GCF_042196945.1 Bartonella sp. AA81SXKL
ACAAATTCTTCAGACAAATGTCGATTCCTATCGTAAATTGCGGAATGCAATTCGCTGGATGCTTGGAACTTTAGCGCATGATGAAGGAGAAGAAATATCTTATTGCGTGTTGCCAGATCTGGAAAAATTGATATTACATCGACTTTCTGAACTCGATCAATTGGTGAATCGAGCGTATGATGATTTTGATTTTAAAAAGATTATGCGCGCATTGTTAGATTTTTCCATCACTGAATTATCAGCATTTTATTTTGATATTCGCAAAGATTCTCTTTATTGTGATCCGCCTTCATCAAAAAAACGTAAAG
>NZ_JBHIRH010000338.1:0-294 GCF_042196945.1 Bartonella sp. AA81SXKL
TTTTTCGAATAAAGAAAAAATCATACTTTTTGCCTTTTTTTTGCAAATTTTTCTTGGCAACAAAACAAAGCTTTGTAAAATGTTTTTCTCATCATATCTCTTTACTTAACAGGAGTTTTTATAAAATGATTGGACTCGTGCTTGTAACGCACGGGGAGCTGGCTGTTGAATTTCTGCATGCTGTAGAACATGTTGTTGGAACACAAGAAAAATTCGCAACAATATGCATCTATCCTGATGATGACATAGATCAACGCCGAGGCGATATTATAGCCGCAGTCTCCTCTACAGATA
>NZ_JBHIRH010000338.1:332-617 GCF_042196945.1 Bartonella sp. AA81SXKL
ACGTGTTCGGTGGAACACCATCAAATATCGCTATTCCTGCCATTGAAAAAGGACGTGTTGAAATGATTGCGGGAGTTAATTTACCCATGCTTATTAAACTGATTTCTATTCGCCAATGTCCTGATATTTCATTATCAGAAGCTTTAAGAATAGCGCAAGAAGCGGGGCGTAAATATATTAATGTACCAAGTATGACCTTATAACAGATAATTAAACTCATGCTTTCCAAAGATCCTCTACCACCATCTATACTCAGTCGCCATTTCAATATCTGTAATAAACGTG
>NZ_JBHIRH010000339.1:0-281 GCF_042196945.1 Bartonella sp. AA81SXKL
ATCTATTGATTAATGAGAAAATATTAGCGTTTTGGAAAAAATTAACAAAGGATGAAAAAAAGAAATTTATTATTTCTTTTCTTGATAAAATGAAGAAAGAAGATCGAGAAGCTTAACTTTGTTATCATAGCTTAGATGTTCGAGCATATCTTCTATTTGTTCATCTAAGCTATTTGTTTCTTGTTCTGAAAACATTAATTGTTTAGGAGTAACTGATAAATGAGGCGCTAAACGTATAGCCCATTCTTTTGTTAGTTTTCGATGTCCATTTTCTAAGCGAA
>NZ_JBHIRH010000339.1:312-616 GCF_042196945.1 Bartonella sp. AA81SXKL
GTGCCTGCTAATTCAGCTAACTTTTTAGAGCTTAAGCCCATTTTTTCTCTGAAAAATTTCAAGTTATTCATGATTCTTATCCTATTTAAAAAAAAATATCTTTCAAATACCAATGTGGTAAAAATTTCTTGCATTAAAAATACTAGTATGGTATGATTTGTGAATGTTTAAGCTAAAATCATATTTATTGAAGAATAATATTACTTACGCTGAATTTGCAGCTTCTATAGGTGTTACACAGACATCAATAGCGCGTTACATAAATAAGAAGAGATTTCCACAGCCTAGGATAATAAAGAAAATA
>NZ_JBHIRH010000340.1:0-247 GCF_042196945.1 Bartonella sp. AA81SXKL
GAACAAGAGCTAATATAGGACTAAGGTATTCTGGAAACTTTAACAATCATTGGTCTCTTTATGGTGTTATTGGACAATCTTTTCATCTTGCAGGAAAAAATTCTTTTGCAGAAAAGGACTTTGTTAATGTAGGCATTCATTCTAGCCTTGAAGCAACACGGTCAGACTATGTTGCAATGTTTGGTGCAAATCATAAGAGTGGTTTTTTCTTGGAAGCTCGCGGACGTTTTGATAAAAAAACGGGAGA
>NZ_JBHIRH010000340.1:310-612 GCF_042196945.1 Bartonella sp. AA81SXKL
TGCCTATATTGCAAGCCAACCAGACTATGAATATCCACAAGAGCGTCAAGAAATTTCTTTTCAAACTGGTATTAAACTGACTAACTCTTGGTCCATTAGCAGCAATGCCAGTTACGATTTAATATCCGATACATTCGTAAAGAGAGGAATCAGCTTACGTTATGCAGATGAATGTTTCGGGCTAACATTTGGTTATCAGCAAGTCATTAATCTAGGAAAAAAAACACCTTTGCAAAACTTCAATTTCTCTCTTTCATTGCGTACAATTGCAGATATCGGAAAAAAAACAAAATCAGATTTAT
>NZ_JBHIRH010000341.1:0-294 GCF_042196945.1 Bartonella sp. AA81SXKL
CGCGATGAAAATACTGTTTCTGCACAAGGCAATGTGCAAATCGAATATAATGGCAATAAAGTTGTTGCCCAAAAAGTCACTTATAATCAAAAGACAGGACGTATTATCGCACAAGGAAATGTTGAAATTGTTCAAAAAGACGGTAATAAAATTTATTCAAATCAGATTGATATGACCAAAGATTTTGGCGAAGGCTTCGTAAATGCTTTACGCATCGACACAGCCACCAATATCCATTTTGCGGCAACAAGTGCTACACGCCGCAATAACCAGATAACAATCTTTGATAATGCC
>NZ_JBHIRH010000341.1:356-612 GCF_042196945.1 Bartonella sp. AA81SXKL
TTTGGAAAATTAAAGCAAGAAAGATCATATGGAATAGCGTTACCAAAAAAATTCAATTTGAAAATAGCCGTTTTGAAGTTTTTGGTGTACCGATTGCACAGCTTCCAACTTTTGAGCTCTATGACCCAACAATACGGCGTGCTAGCGGTTTTCTCGCGCCCCATTTTTTTTATGCCGATTATTTGGGTATGGGCATAAAAAATTCTTATTTCTGGAATCTTGCTCCCCATTATGATTTAACACTTTCCTCTACACT
>NZ_JBHIRH010000342.1:0-264 GCF_042196945.1 Bartonella sp. AA81SXKL
CTTTATTTCAGCGGCATCATTTCAGGAAACAACTCGAGTACTTACGGAGGCAGCGGTTTCTGGAAAGATTGATACTTTGCAAGGTCTTAAGGAGAATGTTATTGTCGGTCGTCTTATTCCTGCGGGTACAGGCGGTACGATTGCTCAAATCCGTCGTATTGCTGCAGTTCGTGATGATTTGATTGTTGATGAACAGCGCAAGTCTGGTAATAACGAAGTAGCTAAAGCTATGTTAACAAACATGACAACTGTTACAACTGTTGA
>NZ_JBHIRH010000342.1:326-611 GCF_042196945.1 Bartonella sp. AA81SXKL
CGCCTATATAGAGATTTAGGCGTTTTTTTAAGTCTGAAAATGCAAAAATAGTGTTTTTTCCTGAAAAATGCGATTGTAAAAACGATAAGTGATAGTTGTTTCAAGCACTTTTAAAGCTTATTGTACTTATGGCATTTTCTTATGAGGAGAGGAATCTTTTCTGTTTCTCCATTTATAAAGTTCCTCATTTATAGCAATCAGCTGGAAATTTTACTTTCAATAGTTTAAAGTTGAAAAATGCGTAAAGCTAATATGCTTAGATGCCAGGAGTTAAGGATAAAGGAT
>NZ_JBHIRH010000343.1:0-285 GCF_042196945.1 Bartonella sp. AA81SXKL
ATTCAGTATCAGAAGCTGCTATCGTAATTGCTGTAGGCAAGCCAATAGCAAGCTCCTTAGCAAAAGTTGGTCCAGAAAAAACAGCTAAAGGGATTTTATCACCTAGAATTTCGCGAGCAACTTCTTGTAGGAGACGTCCAGTACCATGCTCCAAACCTTTCGTTGCCCAAATAATCCGTGAATGTTGATCCAAGTAAGGTCGAATATTGTACAATACCTGATGAAATACATGGCTTGGAACAGCGATTAATATATTGCGGCTTGCCTTTATTGCAGTTTCAAGCG
>NZ_JBHIRH010000343.1:325-611 GCF_042196945.1 Bartonella sp. AA81SXKL
TCGGGTAAAAATGCTTGGTTACAACGATATTCCTGTAATTCCCTGATATGCTGAGAATTATATCCCCATAGAAGAACATGATGGCCATTACGAGCAAGCACAATGGCTAATGCAGTACCATAAGAACCGGCACCAATAATTGTCATTGAAACCGCATGCATTAAATTTCCTAATGATTTCTCAAATCTTTGGTTTAATTGTATGTTATTTTTGCAAAAATCTTCAAATAAAAGACTTTCATATCAATTAACTCGCTCTGAAACATCCGTTCTTTATGACTTTACTT
>NZ_JBHIRH010000344.1:0-294 GCF_042196945.1 Bartonella sp. AA81SXKL
GGTAATGATTGTATTGGGTGTTATAGGTATAGTATTACCTATTATGCCGACAATGCCTTTTTTATTAATCGCTTCATGGTGTTTTGCGCGTTCATCACCACGTTTTCATCATTGGCTGAATAATCACCGCGTTTTTGGTCCACCTATTAAACAATGGGAAGAAAAGAGGGCTATCTCAACGTTTATTAAAGCTTTTGCAGTGGTGAGTATGGTAGGTGGCTTTTTATCATTTTTGGTGATGATACACCCTGCTTGGTGGTTCGCTTTATTGGTTGCTACTATTTTACTGTTAAT
>NZ_JBHIRH010000344.1:335-610 GCF_042196945.1 Bartonella sp. AA81SXKL
AAAAGACTTTATTTTTCATTAGCTAAATATTTTTTACCTTTTTTGTTCATTAGAATTACTGAGAGAGAATTTTGTCCATCGAATTTCAAGAGAGCGCCTATATTTAGGGTGCATATATCTAACATCTTCTATAAATTCTGCAGTGATCAGGGCAGAACATTTGTAGATATAGCTAAAAATTAGAGATACCCACAGCATTTTTATCTTTTTTCGATAGTAATTAAAAAATTTGTTTTATTTGTAAGAGAAGAAAAAATCATTGAGCATATGCTTTA
>NZ_JBHIRH010000345.1:0-277 GCF_042196945.1 Bartonella sp. AA81SXKL
TTTGGCATTTTTTTGCAAAAGATCCTTCAAAGCCGTAGGCACATGACCGGTTAAGACGGAAAGGCGATGCATACTCATTTCCAAACTTGCTTCCATCTGAGCGATATCGGCTTCTGTATTAGCCATTTGCGCTTGTGCATTTGAAACGTCGAGCTCAGAAATATCACCCGCTGTTAATTTTGCCTGCATCACTTCATATGTTTTGCGCTGCGTTGCAGCAATTTGCCGCACAATCAATAATTTTTGTTGCCAACCACGCATTTGAACGTAATTTGTT
>NZ_JBHIRH010000345.1:334-610 GCF_042196945.1 Bartonella sp. AA81SXKL
GCATATCTTCCACCGCCGCTTCAAGACCGTAACGTGCTGCTTCAACGCCTCGCTTATGCCCTCCAAAAAAATCAAGCTCCCAACTTGCATCAAATCCACTACGATACTGGTTCAACGTCTCAGATTGTCCAGAGCCGCTACGCGTTCCTGAAATCGTATTGGACGCACTTGGCAACAAAGATCCCACCACTTGCCCTAAGCTCGCACGTGCTTCACGAACCCGAGCTTTGGCAACCGCAACATCATTATTTCCAGAAATTGCCTCATCCATTAACG
>NZ_JBHIRH010000346.1:0-610 GCF_042196945.1 Bartonella sp. AA81SXKL
AACTCTTCAAAAAAGAAGTGAAAATGCTCCTTATGAATTGTCCAAGTGCCAAGGATTTCGTGATATTTTGCGCTGGCAAAGAAAATGATGATGCCAGCTTGCGCTTTCATAAGTGTAAAAAGAATGGTGCATAATGGTTTTACCATTATGTCCTTTACGGGCATCGTCGTGAAATGGGCTTTTGTGCGCTGACGGGTATCTCTTTAAAATAAGAGCGTAAATGAGCAAAACAATGGTATTCTGTTTTGCATGAGGAGCGTAATCCTATTAAAGAAAGTGAGAAACAAAAGCGTGAGACAATGCGCAATCTCCATTAGACTTGCTCCTATGAAACAATGAAAAATTAATAGCTTCACTATCAAATTTGGCACATTCAGCTGCAAAAGTTAAACAAATATTTTTAAAAATAAAATGTAAATTTTCTCCTATTACTTTCGTAAAAATTTTTCTACGCTACTTTGTTATAAAGACTAAGTGGATATGTTGATTAAAAACACAATCCTTTTGCGTCTTAATTTAGTTTTTGTCATGAATGAAGTATAAGAGAGTAGAGTAGAGTAAAGTAATAACAAAGACTCTTTTAACAGATCTTCTGCAATGACGCTAAGCC
>NZ_JBHIRH010000347.1:0-235 GCF_042196945.1 Bartonella sp. AA81SXKL
CAGTTTATCCGGTGGACAACGTCAAGCAGTTTGTCTTGTGATGGCTACTTTAGCATATGCAGATGTTTTATTGCTTGATGAACATACTTCAGCATTAGATCCAGGAATGGCTGATTTTGTGATGCGGTTGACTGAAAAAATCGTTGAAGAGAAAAAATTAACAACTATTATGGTGACGCACTCTATGCGTCAAGCTCTTGATCATGGAGATCGCACACTGATGTTGCACGACGGA
>NZ_JBHIRH010000347.1:368-609 GCF_042196945.1 Bartonella sp. AA81SXKL
TTTGGTTCAGAAAAAAGCGCATGAAGTTGATCATTTTCTAAAGCGTTTTTCGCGTTCTTTTCCTATTGTTCTTATTTACGGACCGGATCGCGGTCTTGTTTGCGAGCGTGTACAACATTTTATTAAGCTCACGCAGATAGCTGTAGAAGATCCTTTTTGCAGTGTTCGTTTGGATGCTGCTGAAATTGATAAAGATCCTGCTCGATTGCTAGATGAGGCACGTACTTTATCCCTTTTGGGG
>NZ_JBHIRH010000348.1:0-606 GCF_042196945.1 Bartonella sp. AA81SXKL
TTTACCTGCTTCCATGGTGATCTTTCCGCTCTGTGCATCATTTTCCAGCACATAGATTGGATTGGTACCAGCGATAATATCAGCGCCAACACCATGAATGCTGCCTTTGTGGGCTTGCATGTTAACAGCGCGTCCGCCTTCTATGCTATCTGTCACCGCTGTGGAGACTTGAGAAGAGGCTTCTGTTTTCTCAGTTTTAAAGCCCACGGTTACACTGCCAGATGCGCCAGCCAGATTGGCAAGAGCATCCTTGGTGGAGCCCCCCAATCCTCCTAATGAGCTACTCAGTCCTTTGGTTACGTTCCCCTTTTCCCCCGTATTGCCAGTCAGCCAATTAACAAAGGTTTTGCCTTTACTATAAAGATGACTGATTTTCATGCCAGTCAGTATGCCATTAATAACTGTATTGTTACCATCCTTATTATTCATGTGATCTGCGGCATCTTTTAGTCCTTGTACCGTGCCAAGGACACCGATATCAACGGAAGTTGTCACACCAGCAAAAGACTTTTCATGCTTTTCTTTTGCGTTAGAGGTATCATAGCTTTCTGATAGGGTGATATTATTGCCGGCATCAATGTTGACATCACGATCCGCCGAAACAAT
>NZ_JBHIRH010000349.1:0-604 GCF_042196945.1 Bartonella sp. AA81SXKL
ATAAAATGCGCTGATTAAAAATATATTTACATCAAAGGTTGAATAGAGGGTTGAATTCGGTTTTAAATAGTGTGATCAATTGCCAAACAGCATAGCATTTCATAGGATAAGCACTACTCTCGCCATATTTCTCACGTCAGCTCCCTTTTTTATCTCACATCTCGTATAAAGATTCTGTAAAAATTAACTTCATTTATAAAATGCTCACTCGCAGTTTTTTTCACTAAATCTTTGTTCATTGAAACACACACATATTGCTGACATACCTACAATACAACTCATTTCAACCGTATCAAATTTCGTTTTATGAGCATATTTTATAACATTGAATACAAGCTTCAATCCTAAAGAAATTCCTTTTCCCTCTATTCAATAATAAAAAATAAAACTTCCACTCTTCAGTTTGCAAAGCCTCTTTAAAAAAGATACGAACAGTTTAAGATATTGCAAGTGTTGGTTTCAATTCTTAAAATTACTTATAAAAGTATAAATAAAGCATATATTTAAAGAAAACAGGTTAAATTAATAAAAAACTCTTCTGTTTTTCCTTTTTGCGAGCATTGCAAAAAAAATAACCGCTTGGTAATGTAATTATCAGTAATAT
>NZ_JBHIRH010000350.1:0-603 GCF_042196945.1 Bartonella sp. AA81SXKL
AGGTTGTCGTGTTGTTCTTAGCTTATGACCGGTTTTTACTGGAAAAGTTGATATGTGTGCCGTGTGAACAGTTTTTCGCTTCTTGGAAAGATTTTGTCTGTGCAAGTTACGGCACAAAGCTGTGGGTGATGTTAAGACAATTTCACGTGTGGAGATTGTGCCGGTGATTGCAAAAAATGCCTCCTCTTGCGAGCCGGAGGCTAAAGAGGGTGATGCTTGAGGGGTGGAGTATTTGGCACGATGTTTGAAGATTTTGGAGCCTTGGGAGCGCGTGATTTTTGGAACGCCATGGTTTTTGGGGTATGTTTTTTTGAGGGGCGTTATGCTTGAGGATGAATGACAACAACGCAAATTGCTCTTATTCCAAAGCTTATACCTGTTTTTACTGGAAAAGCCGATGTACGTGCTGCTTGGGGAGGACGAGGATCTGGAAAGACAAGATCCTTTGCTTTGATGGCGGCTTTAAAAGGCTATCAATTTGGCATGGGAGGAATATCAGGCACTATCCTTTGCGCACGTCAGTTTCAAAATTCTCTCGCAGAGAGTTCTTTAGAGGAGATTAAACGGGCCATTGAAGGTCATGACTTTTTAAAGGACTACCAT
>NZ_JBHIRH010000351.1:0-602 GCF_042196945.1 Bartonella sp. AA81SXKL
ACGAGGTGAAGGATGCGCAAGGTCGGGCGTGGACGTTTAACGGCGATTGATTTATTGCCGCAAGCTTGTGATCAAATCATTGCAGAGGCGGCTGAGGCTTTAAATGGGCGTGAGAAGACGCAAAAAGCCATTTATGATGAATTTAAAGCAGCTTTGAAGGCTTTACGAAAGGAAACGGGTCTCAGCTTTTCTATACCCTCCTTTTCCAGTTTTAATCGGTATTCTTTGCGGCTAGCCGTGATGTCACGGCGCCTAGAACAGACAAGAGAAATTGCAGCAAGCCTCTCGCAGCGCTTTGATGCTAAAGCTTCTGATAATATCACTCTTTTGACGGCGGCAGCGATTAAGGAGTTGATTTTTTCAACGTTGAGCAGCGGGAAAAACCTTTCACCAAAAGCGGCACAAGAATTGGCCAATGCGCTTAAAGGCGTGTTGGCGGCTGAACATTTGTCGACCACCAGACGGCAAAGATTAGAGAAGGATTTTACCAGCAAAGCAAGCAAAGCGGTTGACGCAGCAGCAGCAGCGGCGGGGCTCTCAGAAGAAACAGCGCGAGCTATTCGTGCGCAGGTGTTGGGGGTAAAACATGGCTGAACAGCCCT
>NZ_JBHIRH010000352.1:0-600 GCF_042196945.1 Bartonella sp. AA81SXKL
ATGACCAGGTGTTGAAAGTGCTAAAATTGTGTGGGTACCAAATAAGAAGCTTTCATCAGGTTTAAGTGTTTGATCAATGTGACTAATTTTTTCTTTTTCTGCTTCTGGTCCAATAACAATGGCTTTATAAATTTGCTTTAACTCTGCTAGCGCTTCCACATGGTCATGATGATGATGCGTTAAAAAGATAGTCTGAAGCGTCCAGTTGCGGCGTTTTAGAGCATTTTGAATTGCGTTGCTTTCAGGTGCATCAATTGCTGCTGTGTAGCCGCTCGTTTCATCATGAATGAGCACACCAAAATTATCTTCTCGACAGATGAACTGTTCAATTAACACTTCTTCCCTCCGTGAACGGTGGACAGTAATAAATCTATAAAATAATTTTATATTTGTTTAAGAATTAGTTTTATCCTCTTCTTTAAAAAGATCTTTTGAATGTTTCATTATAAGAGGCATTTGTGTTAACATAAAAAAAACTGTTATAGGCATAATGGCAAAGACTTTAAAATTTGTCCAAAAATTATCGCTAAAATTGCGCCAAATTACTTCATTTAAAACAGCGAGAAAAATGAAAAAAAATGCCCAGCGATAAGTAAGTTT
>NZ_JBHIRH010000353.1:0-600 GCF_042196945.1 Bartonella sp. AA81SXKL
GAAGATAAAGAAGATAAGGTGGATAAAAATGCTGTTGTTGAAGGTGAAATGTTAGAAAAGTCTCCTTCTGTAAAAGTTGATCTTTTGCATCATGCACAGATAGATAAACAAGATACAGAAGAATCTAGTCAAATTCGCTTAAATGTTGATGATCCAGGGGTTAAAATAGAAGAAGATGCGTTTTTGTCGAAAAAGAAATTTCGGTTGTTTTAAAAAAACTATAGTGAATATTCTGTATCGAAATTATTCTCTTATGCTTAAAAAATGAAATTTTACTTAGCTGCAAAAGTGATTGGTTGAAACATGTTTGTGATGCAAAGATGTCCTGATAAAAAGCAAAGAAAGAGCAAACCAAGAATTGCCGTTGTTATTCATCGCCAATCTACCTATACTGGTCGCTTAGGAAAGTTTTTGCAGAAAAGTGGTTTTGTTCTTGATATTTAACGTCCTATTTTAGGGCAGAAACTTCCCAATACGTTAGAGCATTATGCTGGTGTCGTCATTTTAGGGGGGCTCATGAGTGTGAATGACAAGGAAGCCTATATTGGTGAGGAAATTGATTGGATTTCTTTGGTGTTGAAAGAGAATAAGCCTTTTTTA
>NZ_JBHIRH010000354.1:0-599 GCF_042196945.1 Bartonella sp. AA81SXKL
TCAAACCTACGCGCTGAAGAAGACAAAGAGGGCACGGCAATTCAAACTTCACCAGTTGATAATAGAAAGCCACCAACAGGACAGCAGAAAGTCCTAACAATCCTAATGTGTTCATAAATATGATGAAATGATGATTTTTTTGTTGAACATGTTCCATGATTATTATCTCAAAAAGACAGATTTAAAGTAGAAGTTGCATGATGATTAAAAGTGAGAAGAATAACAACTAACAGGATTGCCCATAAGGCATAACTTATGTTTTTTTTGCCATACACAGTCGTTATTGCTGTACCTAAAGCGATTAAAAACGGAACAAACATTAAAGTCTCCTTTCTTATATAACGGGCAACATATTGCACACTTGGGCTAAAAAATAGAGATAATATATTAATTATTCACAATTCATTACAAATTATTACAATTCACAATTATATTGTGTTCTCTTTATGACTATAGAAAATACAACAAAACAGAGAGGCTGCTAAAAGTGAATTTCAAAGCAAAGCATCTCAGCATGCGCTTACTTTTTCATGAAGCAAAAGAGCGTATTTTCACCCTAACCCTGAAAGAATTATCTAAACGACAAAATAATCATCATT
>NZ_JBHIRH010000355.1:0-598 GCF_042196945.1 Bartonella sp. AA81SXKL
AATGTATTCAAAATGATGATTTCGTATCAGGTACTTTCAGAAAATTCTGTTGATGTTAAGGAATAGGTGTTAAGCCATAAGTGCAACGTGTTTATCAATATCTCACACATGGCCCCCTCTTTAAAAAGAGAGAGCTTTTCAATGAACGTATAAAGATAATTCATCCTTTTGCATATCGAATAGCTCCCTAAAGACAGGGAATTTTTGTCATTTTTCCTTTTCTGATTCAAAATAATCAAAAAATCATTTTCTTGCATGTCACAAGAGAAAATAACGTGCGAATAAAAGACCCTTTAAGATAAGAAGTAAATACGCTCTTACGAACCATCTCAATGCAAAAACAGTCGTAAGATTTTGAGCTGACAAAAAGAATGACGAGTTTATACCTTCATAAATGTAAAGATGGTAGTTTTCAATAGATTACCCATTATACCAATTACCCATCAGCCTCGTAAAATATGATTGACAACAAGGAAAGATGTTTCTTTAAAGCAAATAAGTGAATGAGAAACCCAGTGACATGCTGTTTGCTCTTGGACGCAGGCTTTCTTCTTAAAACCAGTGAACTGTTACGCTTTCCTTACAGGGTTGCTTCTTC
>NZ_JBHIRH010000356.1:0-270 GCF_042196945.1 Bartonella sp. AA81SXKL
CAGCTGTTCCATAGGGAATTAAATCGCCAACCAGTGCCGATACACCACCAATAAATGCATGATGACCAACACGAACAAATTGGTGAACAGCAGCACCACCACCAATAATAACATAATCGCCAACAGTAACATGCCCAGCGATCATCACATTATTTGCAAATGTTACATTATTCCCCACACGGCAATCGTGAGCGATATGGGCATAACAAAAAAATTGGCAATTATCACCCACAATTGTCATTCCCACACTCGAATCAGAGCCTCTATGCA
>NZ_JBHIRH010000356.1:325-597 GCF_042196945.1 Bartonella sp. AA81SXKL
TTGTACAATTTTTACCAATAGAGAGAGTTGTATAACCTCCCTTATGTTTATTATCTTGCGGTTCTGCTCCCAAAATTGCATGTGAAAATACTTTACTATCGGCTCCTAACGTTGTTTTCCCCATTATCACAACATGACTCATCAAGCTGCATCCATCACCAATAACAGCCTCTGAACTAATATGACAAAACGGCCCAACGAATACATTCTCACCAAGCTGCGCTCCCTTCTCCACAAGAGCAGTTGGATGGATTTTCGTACCGGACATTTTT
>NZ_JBHIRH010000357.1:0-272 GCF_042196945.1 Bartonella sp. AA81SXKL
TTGGGTAAACAGTCCTTTAAAAGGCTCATCGACAGTCACATACCCCATCGATTTCATGGCACGCGTAAAAAAGCGCGCATAGAGAAGATGGAGAATCGCATGCTCAATTCCACCAATATATTGTTGCACAGGCAACCATTCAGTTGTCGCTTTTTTGTCGACGGGTTCTTGTGCAAAAGGTGCTGTAAAACGTGCATAATACCAAGAAGAATCCACAAACGTATCCATTGTATCGGTTTCGCGTTTAGCAGACTGTCCACAGACAGGACAAG
>NZ_JBHIRH010000357.1:325-597 GCF_042196945.1 Bartonella sp. AA81SXKL
CATCAGGCAACACAACAGGCAAATCGGCACGTGGCACAGGAACCACTCCACAAGATGTACAATGGATCATTGGAATGGGGCACCCCCAATAACGTTGACGTGAAATACCCCAATCCCGTAAACGAAATTGCACTGTTTTTTCTGCTTGAGGCTTCCCATTAAGCATTTGTCCCTCAAGCCTTCTGGCTACTTCTTCAAAAGCCTGTTGGGGTGTCAAACCATCCAAAAAGCTGGAATTGATCATCACCCCATCACCGAGATAAGGCGTTTCA
>NZ_JBHIRH010000358.1:0-329 GCF_042196945.1 Bartonella sp. AA81SXKL
AGCTTGAAATGGCTGGTGTAAGTACAGCTCGTGCTTGTTGGCTTGCTATGCAAATTATGATTTAGCGCAAGCTCTAAAACATAAACAAGCTAAGATAGATCCACTTTCTATGCATTCACGCTAGTACCTTTCATATCGTATTGTGTAACACTTTCTTAAGGTGCCATTATGAGCCCCTCCCTAGAAAATCATGATTTCGCAGTCGCGTGTGAAAGACTCAATAACGCATTACGGTTCTAGGTCCCAGGATGGCGTCAAGCGCTCTGTAAGGGGTTGTTTTAACTTTAACAATCAAGCCTTATGAGTTCACCAAGGCTTATTAAATCTCT
>NZ_JBHIRH010000358.1:339-597 GCF_042196945.1 Bartonella sp. AA81SXKL
CGGGTCATGATTTCATGATTTGGGTGAGCGGACAGAGAGTTTTAAGAGGCGGAAAGCTTCTCATTTCACAAGCGAAGCGACCTATAGGGAAGGGAGCGCGCCCTCATATAGTGCTGTAGTGACCAACCTATACAAAAGAAAGCAAGCTTAAAAAAATAAACAATTTATCATCGTTAAATAAATCAATTTTTATTTTACAGGGATTAGATTAAATTCATTTAAACATATTAGAATGCGTTCCTGTTCTATCACAATGAA
>NZ_JBHIRH010000359.1:0-597 GCF_042196945.1 Bartonella sp. AA81SXKL
GTGCCATTTCTGCAATAACCAACGCTTTTGTAGAACCAACATCACTCACAATCGCTCCAGGTTTTAAATGATCATGAAGTGATTTTGCCACTTGCGCACTGGCTCCTACAGGAACAGAAAGAATAACCAAATCGGCTCCTTCAACAGCTTCTGCCTTATCCGTGGTATAAAAATCCCCAAGTTGCAATTCGCGTGCTCTTATCAGCGTTTCTTGACGACGCGTTGCAATAGAAATATGAGCCGCAAGATTATTCTTTTTAATGACTCTTGCTAAAGAAGACCCAATCAAACTGAACATCGAGCATTTTTTACCTTTAAAAACTCTTTGAAAACAATAACAAAGCCACAAGTGGTCTCTTGTTTATTCAAGAGTTATGTATCAAACATTTAAAAAACCACAACCGACAAAAGAAAATGGAATAATAAAATCATTCGCCTCCCAATCATCATCTGCGCAAGCTAGTAACAGATTCCTTTTATTTGGAAAATGTACTTCCAAATGAGTGATAAAACGTAACATCAAACTCTAAATTTTTTAATTCATTGCTTACAAGCATGCGTCACTGCATAAAATACAAATGCTTTTCATAAATTTTC
>NZ_JBHIRH010000360.1:0-250 GCF_042196945.1 Bartonella sp. AA81SXKL
AGGCAGTAAAATTCTTAGGCAGCTAAAGCGCTATTGATAAGTAAAATGATCTGTCTTTTCTATTGGAGAATTTCTTGTTTCTTTTTTAAGTCATATCCATTTTATTCTGGTTGTTATGTTTAGCGTGTAACAGTGCAGTTTTTGGAAATGGCAATGGTAAGCTATAAGAGGTATTTCTTATATTGTGAAGCTTCCGTGATATTAAGAAATATTGGCGACATATCAAAAATATCATTATACATTTGAAAGT
>NZ_JBHIRH010000360.1:362-596 GCF_042196945.1 Bartonella sp. AA81SXKL
TTGAAATATTGGGCATATCATATTACTGGTTCGGTTGCTCTTTATTCTGATGCATTGGAATCAATCGTCAATATTCTTGCGACTTTGGCAGCATGGTGGGCTGTTAAAATAAGTATGAAGCCGGCAGATCACGATCATCCTTTTGGACATCATAAAGCGGAATATTTTTCCGCTGTTCTTGAAGGAGTACTGATCATTGTTGCGGCAATTATAATTTTAAGAGAAGCATGGATT
>NZ_JBHIRH010000361.1:0-595 GCF_042196945.1 Bartonella sp. AA81SXKL
GATATTGTCTTTGATGGGATACGATTTTACGCAAGAATTTCTCTTTTATCTCGTAGAAGAAAATATGTGAGTTTTTTAGCCAAAGGTTAGAGCTTAAAGTAATTTAGAGATTATTTCATTTCCATCGAGTAATTAAATTCTGGTGATTGTATTTTGGATCGTACTCTAAAGTAATCAATTTACGTAAATGTATACATTGGAGGTAAAATATTAAATTCTAAATGAGATCAAAGTACAAACTTTACACCTTGGTTTGGTAACACAGCAATTGGGTATTGTTTATCCTATTGCTCAAAGAAACGGAAAATTTCTGCTGTCTTTAAATGATGCGCTAGAGATCCAAAAAAACCTTCAGTCAAGTTACTATACAAAGTTTACCATATCTTATACATGTTGCCCTTCAAATAATGCGTTTTCTTCTAAGGAATTGATTATCATCAATTGCGATCTTTAGAAGAAGGAAAAAACTTATTAAAGGACATTTGAAAACTCTTTAAGGGCCCGTTGAAAAAAATGAATTGGTAGAAAATCTAGTGTCAAAATATACAAAATCCACTGACAAACTACAGTAGAGTAAAAGGAAGTCTTAAAACAG
>NZ_JBHIRH010000362.1:0-594 GCF_042196945.1 Bartonella sp. AA81SXKL
CAATACGGTGATCATATGAAAGCGCCAGATACATCATGGGGCGAATGACTATTTGCCCGCCAACAACCATTGCTCGTTCTTTAATCGCGTGCATTCCCAAGATACCGGACTGTGGTGCATTTAAAATCGGTGTCGACATTAACGAACCATAAACACCCCCATTGGTAATGGTAAAAGTTCCACCTTGCATATCAGAAACCGCTAATTTTCCATCACGAGCAAGACGCCCCCAACGACCAATTTCCTTTTCAATCTCTGCTAACGACATCTGATCTGCATGACGCACTACCGGAACGACAAGTCCTTTATCCGTTCCAACAGCAATTCCAACATTGACGTAATTTTTGTAAACAATATCCGTTCCATCAATTTCCGCATTAACAGCAGGAAGTTCTTTTAATGCATGACAAACAGCCTTGGTAAAAAATCCCATAAAGCCGAGTTTAACACCATGTTTCTTTTCAAAAAGATCCTTATAACGCTTGCGCAAATCCATCACAGCCGACATATCAACCTCATTAAATGTGGTTAACATTGCTGCTGTATTCTGTGCATCTTTAAGACGACGCGCAATTGTTTGACGCAATTTTGTCA
>NZ_JBHIRH010000363.1:0-592 GCF_042196945.1 Bartonella sp. AA81SXKL
GCAATTCATGGGACTTTTTTACAAGTCAATCGATATGAAACAGATCAGAGATCGGCAAAAGCTATGTTGGATTCTGTAACGGGCGGTGCTTAAGTCGAGGCAATCAACAGCATCTTATCATTTGTGAAGGAATAGAAACCGATCTTTCCTTGCTGTCTGGTTTGTAACAAAAGTCTGTTGACTTATGGGCATTATCACTTTCAACCGGTGGAATGATGCATGCAAATTTATCCACTACTAAAACATGTTTCACAGTTGCAATGGATGGAGGTAATGCTGATCGTAAAGCAAATTTTACCCTAGCAGAGTGTGTGTACAAACAAGACTTTGATATTTTTATGATACAATTCTCTCATAGAACTGACTTCAATGATTTATTGCTTTCTAAAAGAGGAAATAATGAAAGAAAGCAAAAACAACAATCAAAATATTCTTTTAAATGATAATGATAACATTTTTTTAACGAGAATACTTGTTTAGAAGCCATTTCTTATGAAAAGATATTGCAAAACATCGGGTGGGGTGAATTACAACTGTTTGGTACTACCCTCTTACCGGTAAAGTTTTTTCACCCTGCGCAAGTTCCATTGAT
>NZ_JBHIRH010000364.1:0-590 GCF_042196945.1 Bartonella sp. AA81SXKL
GATTTTTCCTGATCTTTTGTCCATTGTCCCAAAGCAGCAAGGTGGTTCATTCGAGCACGATGACAAAAAGCCTTTTGCGCAACAACAATATTTTCATTTTTTCCAGCCCATGCCTTTAAGGCAGCTGCTTGCAATGCCCGCCCATAAGAAAAGGTCAATTTCCAAGGCTGTTTTCCCAAAGCATTCATAGCAGACAAATGTGCAGTTGCTTCCGGATCAGACTGTCCTCCAGAGAGAAAAGCAATTCCAGGAGCAGCCGCAGGAGTAGTTTGTTTAAGAACCTGAAGCGGTTTTTCAGCTACTTCTTCAACAAAAGCAATGCGCACATCTTTTCCATCAATCACCCTAATTGGGCTTTAAAATCATGCCCTTAAAAAGAACACGTGCTTCAAATAATTCTTTAAACACAGTGTGTAAAACAACTTTTGTCACCTCAAAGCAACGCGTAATAGAATGCTGGCGTGATGGTCCATCCATCAGCACTTCCGGTTCAACAATCGGTACAAGACCAGCTTCCTGACATAAAGCAGCATAACGCGCGAGAGCTTGTGCATTCTGACTGATTGCCCCTCTTGTTGGGAGAGTCTGTG
>NZ_JBHIRH010000365.1:0-590 GCF_042196945.1 Bartonella sp. AA81SXKL
TGTGGACCCTAAAGATTGGAATGCCCTTATTCAAGATGAAGAAACGCTTCTCATTGATACACGTAATGATTACGAATATGCAATTGGCAGTTTTCAAGGAGCGGTTGATCCGCGTATCAAAACATTTCGTGAATTTCCCGCATGGGTGCTTAAGCATGAAGCTGATTTAAAAAAGAAAAAGAAAATTGCTATGTTTTGTACAGGCGGTATTAGGTGTGAAAAATCAACAGCTTATGTTCGTGAACTTGGTTATGAACAGGTTTACCATTTAAAAGGTGGGATTCTTAAATATTTGGAAACAATTCCAAAAGAAGATAGTCTGTGGTGGGGGGAGTGTTTCGTTTTTGATGAACGTGTTTCTGTTAAACATGGTCTTGAAGAATGTGGGCGCGAATTATGTCGCGCATGTCGTTCTCCTCTTAATACTGAAAGCAAATTATCGCCTCATTATGAGGAAGGTGTCTCGTGTGATGCTTGTTATAATACGCGCAGTGAAGATGATAGGGAGCGCTTTCGCGAACGTCATAGGCAGTTCCAATTATCAAAATTGCGTGCAATGCATTCTCATCAAGAGTGATACAAGCTATTGT
>NZ_JBHIRH010000366.1:0-589 GCF_042196945.1 Bartonella sp. AA81SXKL
TATTGATTTCCTCCTATTTGAGCGCAATTCCCCCGTGGCGTGAATCACGCTGGTGTTTAAAAGTTGGTTTGGTTGTTAGAGTTTGGATTTTATAGGCTGCATTATGTCTTCAGAAATTATGGTATCTACATAAGGCTCGTCTTTATACCCAGAGATAGTGATACAAAGTTCACCTAGATTGTGAGTATTTCTCACAACTAACTGTGCACACAAGGTAGGTTTAATTCCATATTTATACATGATTTATTTTTTCTCGTTTGTTGTGATACGGCTTTCTCCGCAGATCTCTGAATCTCCGTAAATTTTTGCGTCGCCATAAACTCTTGCATTGGGATAAACAATTGCATTTCCGTAAATCTGTGCGTTTTCAAAAATGCGACCACCACCATATACTCGGGCGTTATTATAAATTTTTGCATTGTCATAAATTTTTGAACCCCAAGTAACACAAGCATTATCATAGACCCAGCAATTGCCATCATGAGAGAGATTGCTTTCATTTTCTATAAAGCCCCCAAGGTCCCCAGCCTTAACATCACCAAAATCTTTTAATGCACGTATGCGGTAAAGCGTAAGGTATCCATCAAAC
>NZ_JBHIRH010000367.1:0-589 GCF_042196945.1 Bartonella sp. AA81SXKL
GTTGGTTGTTTATGTTGGAGCTGTCGCTGTTTTGTTTTTATTTGTGGTTATGATGCTTGATGTTGATTTTGCTGAGTTAAAAAGTGGTACACTTCGGTATGCTCCAATTGGAGCTCTTGTTGGAAGTATTGTTGCTGTAGAATTAATTGTTGTTTTTGTGGGGAGCCGTTTTTCTCCAGTTCTTAGAGCACATGTTATGCAACCAATGCCAGACTTAGCCCAGAAAACCAATACACAGGCATTAGGCGATATTCTTTATACGGATTATGTTTTCTACTTTCAAATTGCTGGGATTATTTTATTAGTTGCAATGATTGGTGCTATTATTTTGACACTTCGTCATAAGTCGGGTGTAAAACGACAATCTATAGCAGTGCAAGTTTCTAGAAAAGTAGAAAATGCCATCGAAATCAAACAAATTGAATCAGGTAAGGGTATTTAGGGGGGGCTATGCACATTGATATTATGCATTATCTGATTGTTTCGGCTCTTATGTTTACGATTGGTATCGCAGACATTTTTCTTAATAGAAAGAATCTGATTATTATCTTGATGTCCATTGAGCTTATATTGCTTTCAGTTAATCTCA
>NZ_JBHIRH010000368.1:0-589 GCF_042196945.1 Bartonella sp. AA81SXKL
GCGCCACTGAAACAAAAGTGAAAGCAGAAGCCGTTATTAACCATTTTATATTCATAATTTTCTCTCCATAGCTGAATATTTGAACACGCGATTTCATATAGAGCCACAACTATAGATATCTGTAGTAAAAATGATACACCCATAAAAAAACAAAAAGACCCCCTACCGAACTTCTGCCTAGAAGTCGTTTAATCTGTTATCAATGAGGATCTGTAAACTATCGTAGAGGAGAGTTATTAACTCCTTGTCCAATTTTATGCTGTTCTTTATGATTCTTACAAAATTTGAACAACAACGCTCTCTGTCCTACATAAGTTCTACCACGCATTGTAAAATGCACACTAGCTTTACCTTGTACATACCACTGCCTTCACTTAAAAGCTGCCATCCATGCCTAAATAACACCGCAAACGATACAAAACACTATACAAACTAGATGAAAAGCATTACCCTCTTGACTTTCGCACATTTCCTTTAAAGATAAAGCTCTTTACACCCTTAATTTTTTTGAAGCACAAATTTTATCCTTTTATTTTCTTGTGGCTTACACTCTTCTAAAGAAATTTTTTTAGAGCGATTACGTAATCTT
>NZ_JBHIRH010000369.1:0-587 GCF_042196945.1 Bartonella sp. AA81SXKL
CAATCTGTAGATCGCCGCTTAAGAAATAAAAAAACTTCTATCGTCACTCTACCGTGCAAAAGCTAAGCTGAACCATGCTAAAGTGGTCAACCGTGTAAATGAAACTTAATGACAAATTTTCTTTTTCACCCACTCCTGATTTTTTTAAATGCAACAAAACATACCTCCAATTGTTTGCAAAAAAGAATTCCATTAGAATTAGATAATTGGAATAATACAAACAAAAGAACGTCTAATTGTGCTAGGAAAAAACAATAGAATCTTCAGCAATAGAGAAATATCAAAGTGATAGCATAAGGTTTTTGTGACAGAATAATTTGCAACTAATGAGAGTAGAATAACGTACTGCTCATAAAAAATAAAATTCAAGCTAAACAAAGTGCATTTGTTTGCAAAATATAAAAATAGCTATAAATTCGGAGAGATTTTATTTGTTAAGTAAAATTCCATTAAATATTTTTTATAAAATAATCACTTTACATCATAAAAATGTGTTTACAATAATGACGTTTTAACACAGATTTTCCTCTGTCGATGAATAGTGAATAACAAAAACATAGAAATTAACTGGATGTCATGGATTATAG
>NZ_JBHIRH010000370.1:0-585 GCF_042196945.1 Bartonella sp. AA81SXKL
CTTTTTCTTCATCTACGGGTGTAAGGGTGGTGGCTTTCCAAACAGTTTTGATTGATTCTGCTTCGCCAAGTTTTGCTTCAAGCATTTTAGAAACTTCACCAATATCTTCAAATGCACAGATAATATGATGCCCAGTTTCTTCCGATTGCACATCTTCAGCTCCTGCCTCTATCGCTGCGTCCATGATGTTGTCAGTTGTTCCTGCTTCCGGCTTATAGATGATTTCACCAATCCGGTTAAACATGAAGCTTACAGAACCTGTTTCTCCTAGTGCGCCACCTGATTTGGTGAAAGCGGCGCGTATGTTTGAAGCAGTGCGGTTGCGATTATCCGTTAAAGCTTCAATAATAACTGCAACACCACCTGGACCATATCCTTCGTAGCGCACTTCATCATAATTTTCGACATCACTCCCTGAAGCTTTCTTAATTGCACGTTCAATATTGTCTTTCGGCATCGATTGTGCTTTCGCATTTTGCACTGCAAGCCTTAAACGCGGATTCATAGCCGGATCAGGAGAGCCTTGTTTGGCTGCAACGGTAATTTCACGTGCAAGCTTTGAAAATATTTTCGAGCGCATTGCAT
>NZ_JBHIRH010000371.1:0-585 GCF_042196945.1 Bartonella sp. AA81SXKL
GTGATAAAGGCATATTGATGCATACAAAAATACAATGGCGTTCATTTCTGATTTCAATTTTCTTTTGCATCAATTAAGTGTAGAAGAATAAAGTAAAACGAAATATTTAGGGTAGGACTCTTTGGATGAATCTGTGACGTGAAACACGCAAGATTTTAAGGAGGTAGGGCGAACTTAAGAGAAGCTAATCTGATGACAGATTGGAGGATAAGAGTGTTATTCCTAAAGAACGAGGAGGAGGTCAAAAAATTGTGCTTCTCTTTTGAGAATGGTTCTTCTTTTTTATACTCTAAATGATAAGAAAGGATATGAGTCTGGAAAATATTTCACAAAAATACTCTTGCAGTATTGTCCCTCTTGCAGAAAAAAAAATCTTTTCTGTCAATGATGGTCTCAAGGTTATTCTAAAGAGCTTAGAGGATACAAAAGCAGAAGATATTGTCTCTATTGATATTCAGGGCAAGTCATCTTTAGCTGATTACATGGTTATAGCTTCAGCACATTCACAACGTCATGTATCTTCTGTTGCTGACCACTTGTTACGGACGTGGAAGGACAGTGGCTATGGTCGAGCAAGTGTAGAAG
>NZ_JBHIRH010000372.1:0-584 GCF_042196945.1 Bartonella sp. AA81SXKL
CTAGCGCATTGCGTGTGGCAAAAATAATCGTCAATACTAGTGAGCCTAGAACCAGTGTTAAAATTGACAAGCCAATGAAAACAGTTGTTTGTGCCATTCTTGAAAAACGTTTCACCCAAACACGGTGATCATCAAACTGGCCTCCTGGAATTTGCGTTTTGATTGCTTGATTGATAGCACGAAAGTTGATCTCTTCCTCTTCTTTCAGTGTTACGATGATAAGGCGAGGAAGGGGCAATTCATTCAAGTTTAATCCCGTGCCAAGCCATGGTTCGAGCAATTTTTCTGTCGCTTTTTGGTCAACAATTGTGGCATCTTGTACACCATGAAATGTTTTAACCAATTTTACTGCATCACGAAGTGCTTTTTCCGTATCAACATTTTCAATGGGGCGTATTTGAATCGTTGCTTCATAGCTAATTTGGTTACTCCAACTATGAGAAGCACGTTGCACAAAATCAACACTGATTAATGTGAGACTTGAGAGAAATGTCATAATAGCAATCACGGCAACCAATGCTTTTCCAGAAATGTTATCGCTGGGAATAATAGCCGTTGAGGTTTGGTTATTGCTTGTAAAAATT
>NZ_JBHIRH010000373.1:0-583 GCF_042196945.1 Bartonella sp. AA81SXKL
ATTTTTTGATAACTTTCCAATAGCCCACGTGCTTTGATAAGATTATAGGAATGGTCATGTTCAAAACACCAAGCATTCAAACAAATAGCCAAGTCATAAGCCCAAAAGTAATTACAAGCAAAATAAAAGTCAATAATGCCAGAAAGACGATCGTTCAAAAAAAACACATTATCATTGAACAAATCAGCATGAATAATACCTGTCGGCAAAATCGACGGCCAATTTTCTTCTAAAAAAGCCAACTCAGTATCAATTTTTTTTCCAAACTCTCTAAGCAACGGATCTTTCCTTATTTGGCAACGTTTCCATAAGCATTTCCAATCCACAAGAGAAAGAGTATTTCTCCGACTAAGCGAAAAATCCTGAGCAGCTAAATGCAACTGGGCTAGACTACAACCCACTTCGCAACAATGATAGATATTGGACTGGCGGACCCATTCCCCTTCCAAAAAGGTAATAATAGCAGCAGGACGTCCTGCTAATTCACCGATCATCATCCCATTATTTTGAATTACCGGTTGAGGACAAGGAACGCCCCGTCTCCCTAAGTGCTGCATAAGATTACAAAAAAAAGGCAAATCAT
>NZ_JBHIRH010000374.1:0-247 GCF_042196945.1 Bartonella sp. AA81SXKL
TAATTTAAATTTACTTGATAATAGTATTAATTCACGAGCTTTGGCTCCTCAAACGTTCACTATTTTAGGGATTAAAGGTATTGTAGGTTATGATCCCTTTACAAATCAGATGTCAACAAGAACCAATATAGTTTGGAAAAATACGGGAGGTGTATTCACTGCTGGTCGTACTGATAAAGGAATAACACGACAGGTTGTAGGGGTTGCTGCCGGTCGGGAAGATACCGACGCAGTGAATGTCGCGCAG
>NZ_JBHIRH010000374.1:326-583 GCF_042196945.1 Bartonella sp. AA81SXKL
GAACTGTTAGATCAGGTGATGCCGTAAATTTGATCTCTTCGGATGACAATCTGAAAATTATAAGAACAATAGCATCTGATGGAACTAGTCAGAAAAGTGATATAACTTTTGCTTTGTCGCGTGATCTTAAGCTGAATACCGTACTATTTGGCAGTAATGCCTTATTAAGCGTAAATGGTTTAATGCTTTCTGGTGGTCCGAGTGTAACAATGGTTGGTATTGATGCTGGCAATAGCAGGATAACAAAAGTTGCTGCT
>NZ_JBHIRH010000375.1:0-581 GCF_042196945.1 Bartonella sp. AA81SXKL
TCTTGGGCAATGAAAGTCATCAGAGTTTCAGCATTTGGTAATTTACCTGGGATATCCTTTAACTGCGTAGGCAATCTCATAGCTTTAAAGTGTGTTTTAATGCGTTGTATGAGTGTTGGACTTATTAAATTGAGTTGAGCAGAGAATTGGTGCGCTAGAATCATCCCAATGGCTACGGCTTCGCCGTGAATTAAACGATTTGGGTCATAGGCGGTTGCTGTTTCAAGCATGTGTCCAAATGTATGACCAAGATTTAAGAGTGCGCGTTCTCCTGTTTCGTATTCATCACGCGCTACAATGTCTGCTTTAAATTGGCATGAGCGGACAATGGCTTGTATTCGTGTTGGACTATTGGAAAAAACTTTTTGTCCGTTTTTTTCTAGCCATTCAAAAAAATCAGGCTGGTTAATGAGACCATATTTGACCATTTCGGCGTAACCAGCGCGAAATTCACGTGCTGGCAGTGTATCAAGAAGGTCAGTATCAGTAATGACGCATTGTGGTTGATAAAAAGTACCAATAAGATTTTTACCATATTGGCTATTGATGCCTGTTTTTCCCCCAACAGAGGAGTCAATTTG
>NZ_JBHIRH010000376.1:0-263 GCF_042196945.1 Bartonella sp. AA81SXKL
TGGGCATGAATTTGGCGTTGTTACTGGTCGAAAACGTCGATGTGGCTGGTTTGACGCTGTCTTAGTCCGTCAAATGGTAACGATTTGTGGTGTTCAGGGTATAGCATTGACAAAGCTTGATGTTTTGGATGGTTTGGATGAAATTAAAGTCTGTGTTGGTTATGAACTTGATGGGAAAAGAATTGATTATTTACCCTCTTCCATGGGAGCACAATCCCGTGTAAAGCCTATTTATGAGACATTAGAAGGTTGGAAGCAAGCAA
>NZ_JBHIRH010000376.1:290-580 GCF_042196945.1 Bartonella sp. AA81SXKL
TTGAAGTGGGAAGATTTACCAGTACAAGCTATCAAATATATACGCTATATTGAAGAATTGATCGGTACGCAGGTGGCTTTATTATCCACGAGCCCTGAGCGTGAAGATACTATCCTTATTACGGATCCTTTTGCAAATTAATCATTATTTTTAGATTTCCGTATAGTTTTTCGGTTTTTTCTATGTTTCTCTAAGAAGAGAGACTTAAGAATGAAGGAGAAAAAGCTGCAAAAGAGCATTGTTTATTTTTCATATTCATTTTAAACTATTCCAATAGTTGTATCAATATT
>NZ_JBHIRH010000377.1:0-577 GCF_042196945.1 Bartonella sp. AA81SXKL
GTAAAGAGACGATCAACAGTGTTAAGACGTTTATAGAGATCTTCAGCCATGTGGGATAGTAGAAAGTCATACCCTTCTTTTGCTTTTTGAAAAGCGCGTTTGCGGAATTGTTCAATGCGTTCGTGATCAAAAATTAAAGGATGCGACATATCGTTAAGGTCTTTTGATCTTTAATGAATATAGTTTTGAGAGAGTTCATTTTTGTGCAAGTTTTGTCAAGTTTATGATGTGAAAGAAAAACAAATTTCTAAGAAGTAAGAGTTTTTAAAGGAATTAAAATTAAAAATAAAAAAAGATTTTTTGTACAGGGAAGCTATAAAAGCCTAAATTAATGATGTTATGTTTTCAAGAAGTGGCTTTAAATGGCGGGAATATATTAAGTAAATTTACTGAGCGCTTGCTAACAATTTTATATCCGCCGATTTGCCCTGGATGTAAGCAAAGAGTTTCTGCTTATGGTACCATTTGCTCTGAGTGTTGGAAAGATCTTCAATTTATTACAAAACCTTATTGTCCTGTTATGGGAGTTCCTTTTGTTTATGATATGGGGGACGGTTTTCTCAGTGGTGAAGCGCTT
>NZ_JBHIRH010000378.1:0-258 GCF_042196945.1 Bartonella sp. AA81SXKL
TCCTTGGCAGAAGGAGAGCCCGGGGCGGCACGCGAGGTCGCAAAACTTGTCTGGGCTCTCAAAGATGATGACCAGAAAGGGACTTTTTTTCCGGTCTATATTTTGCAAGATGGTGTTTTGATTGATCAAAAATCCCCCTCATTACTTGAACCCGCTATGCAAGCCATTGCAACGTATGATCGCGCCCATGGACACTATATCGTGGGGGGATGCCGTGTCACAGCTTTGGGGCAAGAGGGACAAAAGCAAGTGTTCAGT
>NZ_JBHIRH010000378.1:337-577 GCF_042196945.1 Bartonella sp. AA81SXKL
CTAGTGAAACCCATATTTTTGCACCTCCAAAGGGCAAGACAAGCTTTACCTTTAAAACCTATTACGCTCCCATTGCTGCTGTTCATTCCCTTTTGTTGACGAAAGAAAAAACCGTGACAATAACCCGCGGTGCAGTTGCCTCCGGGCGTGATGGGGTGGCGGACAAAAGCATCACCGCTTTTATCAAAATTGTTCAAGTAACCAGGGAATTTAAAGAAGGCAAGGAGTTCAAAAAAACCG
>NZ_JBHIRH010000379.1:0-228 GCF_042196945.1 Bartonella sp. AA81SXKL
TGCGCATCAGTTTCAGAATTTGTGGAAAGTGTTGAAAAAGATATTAAAGGAGCAATTAAAAGCTATAATTTTTAAAAAGACTATTTTTTAAAAGGCTGTTACGAGGTGAGTTAGTCATTGCTTAAATCGCTTGATGGACGCATAGCTTTTTTAATTTTTAGATTTTGATAGCGATATTAAAAGTATAAAGTTGATGAGATACTATTTTGCTCTGTTTGAGCTAATCAG
>NZ_JBHIRH010000379.1:325-577 GCF_042196945.1 Bartonella sp. AA81SXKL
GGGTTGTTAAAAAGATTTATTGTTCTTGAAAAAAAACTCTACATATAATAAAATATATCAAAAGGTGTTTATGCTAACTGTGGGGGGATAAGTGATTAGCAGAAAGTTGATCGTGGGAGCTCTGAATGCAATTTTTGCAGAGCATTAGAGGGTTGTCAGTTTACGTTTTCTTAGTTCGCGAAGATGATAACTTTTTTCGATGGAAAAGAGAATGTATGATGCATAGTCAGTTCAGTTTATTAAGCAGTATAT
>NZ_JBHIRH010000380.1:0-252 GCF_042196945.1 Bartonella sp. AA81SXKL
AGCAAATTTTGATCCATCAATTGGTTGGCATGATTTACAATGGATTCGAGATTTTTGGAAGGGGAAAATGATTCTGAAAGGTATCCTTGATCCAGAGGATGCACGAGAAGCGATACAATTTGGTGCTGATGGTATTGTTGTTTCTAATCATGGTGGACGCCAACTTGATGGTGTCTTATCAACAGTACGTGCATTGCCAGCAATTGCAGAGGCTGTAAAGAGTGATCTGACTATTTTAGTGGATTCTGGTGT
>NZ_JBHIRH010000380.1:337-576 GCF_042196945.1 Bartonella sp. AA81SXKL
TGCAGCAGCAGGTGAGAAAGGGGTTGCGCCCCTCATTGATCTTTTTGCGAATGAAATGCGCGTGGCGATGACATTGACAGGTGTACGCGCGATTAAAGAGATCACACGGGAAAGTTTAGCAAGTCCAGATGTTTTTGAGCAATGAAAAAAATACTCTCAACTGCGTTTAAAGAAAATCTTTCTTATGGAGAGGCATATTTTTTATGTTTTACAGACATATTGACAGCTGATATTAAACC
>NZ_JBHIRH010000381.1:0-242 GCF_042196945.1 Bartonella sp. AA81SXKL
TTTTTCCGTTGAAGCCAAGTCTTGTGGCAATATCCCGCCTTGATTTTTATGCGTTTGTTGGACTGTCTCAGATGCAACCTTCTCGGCAACCTCTGGATGTACACCTTCAGGAGATGCTGACGCAATCTTCTCGGCAACCTCTGGATGCACCTCTTCAGGAGATGCTGGCGTAACCTTCTCAGAAACCTCTGGATGCACACCTTCAAGAGATGCTGGTGACACCTTCTCGGCCACCTCTGGAG
>NZ_JBHIRH010000381.1:296-576 GCF_042196945.1 Bartonella sp. AA81SXKL
TTCTGAAACTTTTTCTGCTTTTGTTTCTCGTAATTCTTGTTCCCTAATTACTGGTAAAGATTTTTCCGACGCCTTCTCTTCTCCGGATGATGAAGGGGTTGTTTCAACGGAGCGTGGTTTTTCTTTTGGTTTAAAAGGCGCAAAACTATCTATCTGTCCCTCCCCAAAATGACGAGCGTCTTCTTTTTCTTGTGGTTTGGTAGTAGGCTTTACTGCAGGAATTGCACGCACAGGAGCATTCAAGGCACCCTGTTGAGAAGCAAATTCTTCAGTCACAGGA
>NZ_JBHIRH010000382.1:0-575 GCF_042196945.1 Bartonella sp. AA81SXKL
GTTTTCAGCACTTGGTTATTTATATAACAAAATACGTATTTATTGTCAAATAATATTTTATCTTTTTTGATATTTTTCTTATTTTTTAAATACGTTGTGTATTGATAATATCTTATGCCTATTAATTGCTTCTTTTATATTTATGTTCTTTTAAAGCTATATTATAAGTTTTATTAAACGATTGCGTTATTTTCTGAATCTATACATTTATAATATTTAGAAACGCTCTCATAATGCGTATTTTAAACTTTATAACCTATCAATTTTGTTGCTAAATAAATTTTAAGATTTCTGTTAATTTCTTTTAATAATACATTTTAGACTTAACAGCCTTTATAGGGACTGTCTTTATAAACAAATGCTTTCATTTGCATTTTTGCATTCTCTATAGCTGTTATGTTCTTTATAGCCATGGCATCATTTTTCATGTTCATAAGAGAAACGATAAATAGGATAATTACGATTTATAGACTGTTATGAAAACATCTCAATAGAAACTGATAATTATAGAGATGAGCAAAATCCCTTTTAATAAACTTTTGTCATTTTTGTCAGTTCTTTTTAGAACCTATATC
>NZ_JBHIRH010000383.1:0-575 GCF_042196945.1 Bartonella sp. AA81SXKL
CCAGCTTGCCGAACTAGTATGTTCAAACTCATTTCGTTCTGATGATTCCTCAACAAATGCTGTAGGCCTTCTCCATACTGAAATGCGATTGGCAAAATCCTTAATTATGAAGGCTGCAGATGCTAATAAGGTACCAGCAGGAAGTGCGCTTGCCGTTGATCGTGATGGATTTTCAAAAACCGTTACGGCAACGCTCGAAAATCATCCTCTTATAACAATAAAGCGTGAAGAAATTCAAGAGATTCCTGAGAATTGGCCTCACATTATCATTGCAACAGGCCCCCTTACCTCACCAAAACTCGCTAAAGCAATCCAAACAATAACCGGAACAGAAGCTCTCTCTTTTTTTGATGCTATCGCACCTATTATCTATACCGATAGTATTAATATGGATATTTGTTGGTATCAATCGCGCTATGATAAAATCGGTCCTGAGGGAACAGGAAAAGATTATCTTAATTGTCCCCTTAATAAAGAACAATATGAAGCATTTGTTCAAGCGTTGAAAAATGCGGAAAAAACAGAATTCCGCGACTTTGAAAAAACACCCTATTTTGATGGATGCTTACCAATCG
>NZ_JBHIRH010000384.1:0-305 GCF_042196945.1 Bartonella sp. AA81SXKL
AGGGAGCTAGTCCTGAAGATAAAGAATTCCTCGATCTCATTTCAAAGCTCTCTCCTCAGGAGAGGCAAGCGATTTTGACTCTTTTGCGGCGGCCATCCGATGAAGCATCAGAATAAGTTCTTTCTGTGTTTTTAAATCAAGAGTGCGCCAGTACTTTATCAGTTCTAAATCACTCATTTTAGCTCTCCTGTCTGTTTGTGGTTGTGGTGGGTAAGAACAAATAGAGAACAATACAAGGACAGCGGGCAAAAAAAGAGAACAAATTTCTGTTCATATATGTCCTTTGAATGTCGCAAAGACGAAAA
>NZ_JBHIRH010000384.1:343-575 GCF_042196945.1 Bartonella sp. AA81SXKL
TTAAGGATAAAATAATTTGACATCTCTCCCATAGAGGATATAAGACTAACGCTATATTTGTTTATGTCAAGACAAAGCTTTGCTTTATTAACTTACAAAGGGGGGAAATCATGAAAAATATTGCATTCGTTAAAGAGGACGAAATTATCGTACTTCTCTGTGAAGATGAAAGTTGTGATGCTCTTGAAGGACCAATCGAACAAGTCGAAGAAGTGCTCGAATTTATTGATGA
>NZ_JBHIRH010000385.1:0-573 GCF_042196945.1 Bartonella sp. AA81SXKL
TGCACTTCTATAATATCTGCAATAGTAGGCTCTAAAACAGGTTCTGTTGAACGAGGCAGATCTTTTGTTTTTGTTTTCTCATTGATCATTTCCATTTCGCTCTGCTTAATTAATATCGCAATTTCATCTTTTGTGTTTTTTTGCAAAATACGGTTTTGCATTTCCTCAGCAGTTTGTTGTTTCCATAGTGCTATGGCACGACGTGTTTTAGGTCCCTCTAGCCCATCTAAAGAACCATCATAAAGTCCTAGTTTTGCTAATTTCTTTTGCATTTCTAGTATGCTTTGTGACGCAGAATGTGAAGATGAGTTTTTCTTTAAATAATTCGGAGGTAGTAAAGAAGTAACATGTCTATTTGATTGAAATTTTTCTTCTTTTAAGAACAAAGCAGAATTTTTTTCTATATTTGTATTTGCACCGGACATGAATTTCATTTGAGTAAAAACATTCTGATGTGTTTTCATTTGTAAAAATAAAGCATTAAATGAAAAAAAGCCAAAACTAACAATAAAAATGATAAAACCAACAAAGAACAAAGTATTTTTTTGTGTATAGAGATAACTTTTTTTTATA
>NZ_JBHIRH010000386.1:0-253 GCF_042196945.1 Bartonella sp. AA81SXKL
TTTAAAGAATGAAAAAAGCTTTAGTGATATTGCCGATGAATTTTTAGAGTTTATCAATGGTGCAACAATGATTGCCCATAATGCAAGTTTTGATATTGGTTTTCTTAATGCAGAATTAGCACGAGCAAATAAACCACTTATCAGTGTTGACAATATTCTTGATACATTGGCTATGGCACGGCGCAAATTTCCTATGGCGCCTAATTCTCTTGATGTTTTGTGCAAACGTTTTGGCATTGATAATAGTCATCGT
>NZ_JBHIRH010000386.1:336-573 GCF_042196945.1 Bartonella sp. AA81SXKL
TGGAAGTGTTCATGAAGAGAGCGAGAATGACAAGAATGCTTTCTCAGCAGTTAAAATCCGTCCACAAAACCTTTCTCCACGGCTAAGTGTACAAGAAAAAACTATGCATGCTGATTTTGTTAAAAAAATGGGTGAAAAGGCTTTGTGGAATTCTTTTAAAATTCCTCAATAATTTTTTTCTAAAAAGTTCGTTAAAAAACGAAAAATAACAAGATACCTAAAAAAATATGGTCGTTG
>NZ_JBHIRH010000387.1:0-571 GCF_042196945.1 Bartonella sp. AA81SXKL
TAAAGCTGATTGTGGAAAAGAAAACAAAATACGCCCCTAGCATAAAGATATCACCATGAGCGAAATTAATGAGTCTTAGAATACCATAGACCATGGTGTAACCAATTGCGATAAGCCCATAAAGAGCCCCCAATGCAAGTGCATTAAAAAAATACTGGATGAACATTTCAGTGCTCATCTCTTATCCTTCCGCATTTATTAATTCATATAGAATGAAAGAAGTAACCACAAGACGATTTGATTGAACCTCAACCCTCAACCGATTCCCGTATTTTGATTAGTAAGACTTTCTATTTTTTTAAAAAGCAGGTTTGACTTCATCTAAATAGATACGTTTTCCATCCTTTATTTCAATAACACCGATAGGAATCGTAGGATTATGGTTTTCATCCATAGACATATCCCCAAAGGGTGTTTGAAAGTCTTTTAATTTGCTAAGTTCTATAGTAATTTTTTCACGATCGGCACTGCCAGCATTTTCAATAGCTTTCATAAACATCATATAACTTGTGTATCCCAAAACAGAATTGATATTGGGTTCTTTGTCAGGATAAGCTGCTTTCCATTCTTT
>NZ_JBHIRH010000388.1:0-241 GCF_042196945.1 Bartonella sp. AA81SXKL
AATCCAAATCCAATCATAAAATAAACAGGAAAAACAATGAGGGTATATGTATTGATAGATAGAATGACAAGACCCATAGCCATAATAGCTAATAAAAGTGCCAATGTTTTCTTGAGCAAACTGTACAAAAAAGTGACGAAAGAAGCGCACCAATAAATACACCCGTTGAATAAAGCGCTTTGAACATTGCAAAGGTCCTGCTCTCTGCGTTCAAGAGCCCTTGTGTATAACAGGGATTGTC
>NZ_JBHIRH010000388.1:314-570 GCF_042196945.1 Bartonella sp. AA81SXKL
GTTCAATATAACGAAATGATGATATATAATTTTCTACCAGTTTTGCTGGTTTTGACTTTCAGATCCTCGGATTTTAAGTACCTTCATCGCAAAGTTAAAAAAACCAGAAATAATAAAGAATATGCCGTCTATCAGAAGGGTTCCTTTTGTTCCTGCATAGACAAGTGTAAATCCACTTAACCCAATACCTATAATAATGCTAAGTTCATAAACCATATCGATTGTCGCATTTGCATTGACCATATGTTCTCTCGAT
>NZ_JBHIRH010000389.1:0-570 GCF_042196945.1 Bartonella sp. AA81SXKL
TTTTCACGCTGCACGCCAAGATATTGAAACGATTTACCATCTTGGAGGTGTCATTCCCTCTCCTCTTTTCGATACCCAAATAGCAGGATCAATCTGTGGATTTGGTGATTCTATCTCTTATGATCAAATTGTACAACGCTGCACGGGTTATCAACTTGATAAATCATCCCGCTTTACAGACTGGAGCTTCCGTCCTCTTTCAGAAAAACAATTACTCTATGCACTTGCTGATGTAACCTATCTAAGAGATGTTTATCTCCTACTGAAAAAACAGCTCGAAAAAAATAAACGCACCCACTGGATGGATGATGAAATAGCGGTCCTTTTAGAACCTAAAACCTATGATATGCCGGAAAATGAAGCGTGGAAAAAAGTGAAAGGAAAAATTAAAAAACCGCGTGAACTTGCCGTATTACAAAAAATAGCAGCGTGGCGTGAACGTAAAGCACGACAATATAATATTCCACGTCGCCATATCATAAAAGATGAATGTCTTATTGAAATTGCCATCCAACAACCAAAAGATGAAGCTGACTTGAAACGTTTGCGCAGTCTGAACAAAAATTGGGA
>NZ_JBHIRH010000390.1:0-238 GCF_042196945.1 Bartonella sp. AA81SXKL
GCCATTCACAACAACAAAATCAAGTTGCCATTTTTTAACAAGCCCTGGAAGCTTTGCAAAAACAGCGTTACAGCCCGTTTCTCCAACAATGTCACCTAAAAATAAAAAACGCATGAGCGTTTTAATCATATTTTAACGTTTTAAGAAACCTTTTTCTGTAAAAATTCCCTCTACTATTAGATCATGTTCTGTATGGGGAATGGAGGAAACTTCCTGACATGAAAAGCCTAAGCCCAAT
>NZ_JBHIRH010000390.1:336-570 GCF_042196945.1 Bartonella sp. AA81SXKL
CTGAAAGAGGCACAAGAATAACGCTTGGAATAACAACTGTATTTTCTGCACCAGGACCCAATGTGCCAAAGTGCATAGGTTCTAAAACTGTGCTTTGTGAAAATGTACGAAAAACCATGGTCGTGGAATCAAGCACTGCCGGTAATGCTAAATTTCCACCACGTACTCTTATGCAATCGAATAAAGGACGTGGGTCGATTTCTGATTTGATTGGCCAATAACCCGCTAGAATCA
>NZ_JBHIRH010000391.1:0-569 GCF_042196945.1 Bartonella sp. AA81SXKL
CGTATAATCGTTGCAACAGATCATAACAATATCGCCAAAGTCGTTACCGCTTATGGACATGAATGTATCATAACATGTCGTGATCATAAATCTGGATCTGATCGTATTTATGAAGCTTTAACCCATATTGATCCTGAACGACGCTACAATGTCATTTTGAATGTACAAGGTGACTTGCCAACGATAACGCCCCATGAAATCATCAGTGCTTTACGCCCTTTAGAAAATAGCTTAACTGATATTGCAACTTTGGGTGCAAAAATCGTCGAAGAAAATGAAAAAACAGATCCGAATATTGTCAAAATTATTGGTACACCGCTTTCTCACAATCGCTTTCGTGCTCTTTATTTTACCCGCGCGACAGCGCCTTATGGAGATGGTCCCCTTTACCATCATATTGGAATATATGCCTATCGACGCGAAGCGCTCGAGAAATTTGTAGCGCTTAAACCCTCTCCCCTCGAGCAACGTGAAAAACTTGAACAATTACGCGCACTAGAGCATAATATGCGTATCGATGTGGAGATAGTCGATACGATTCCTTTAAGTGTAGACACACAACGTGATCT
>NZ_JBHIRH010000392.1:0-568 GCF_042196945.1 Bartonella sp. AA81SXKL
ATCCGGTAAAACCGTCCTGGCAAAACTGGCTCACGCCTTACCTCCAATGATATAATGTTTTTAAGCCAAAAAGCAATCTTTAAAAAAACGGCTTGAGAGGGGCTTTTTTTGTATAAGACGATAATTGTACCTCTAACTTCACGACGGCGCTCTATCGCCTTTGAAGTGCCTTTGAAAACGATTTTATGGGATGGTTTGGCACGGGGGTTTCTCTCACAAGGAGAATAATAGGGAAAAGAGTGCTTTTTGAGAAATGCTCTTTTGACTGACAGTGTCAGACTTATAGTGGGAGTAAGTTTCATGCATTGTATTGCCAATGACAATTGTAAAGCAATAGGCAATGTATGGAACAGGAATTTCACGAAGATCAAAAAGATGGGGATGCAGAAACATTTCATGCTGCGTTAATAGATCTCTGTCCAGACGTTTTATGCCAAGACATTTCATGTGAAGACGCCACCGTTAGCCAAGCGCCTGAATGGGTAGAGCTTTTGCCCAAAGCGCCCCATGTGAAGGCACGTGATGGACGACAATGGCATTATAACCCGCAAACTATTTTAAAAGCCTT
>NZ_JBHIRH010000393.1:0-568 GCF_042196945.1 Bartonella sp. AA81SXKL
TTTTTCAGAGCAAGCCATTGCCCGCGCGCTCGAACAGGCAAGTGGTGAGATTGATGTGCATTTGTCTCATCGCTACTCAATCCCCATTGCTGGACAGCCGGCGGCTCTGGGTATGATCTGTGTCAATATTGCTGTTTATAATTTAGCCATACGCCATACGGCACTGACCACGACCATTGAAGATCGTTACAAACAGGCGGTTGATTTGCTGAAACGTATTGCCGAAGGCAAAGCGGGTTTAGGCATAGATGAACCTAAAATTATGAGCGAAGATGGACCGGTTCGTGATGGGGCTTTCTTCCATGCCAAGCCGCGTTTGATGGGAAGATAATATGTCTGTTGCAACCCATATTGAGATTAAAGAGATGGGGCTTGAAGCGGCTTTATCCTTTTTGCAAAAGGGAGCTGATAGCTCGATGGGGACTTTGGCACAAGGGGTTGGGCGTCTCATTCAAGAAAGCACAAGGCGGCGGATTCAAAGTGAAAAAACGTCTGCCCAAGGAGAGAAGTGGAAAAACAATTATGCCCGCACCTCCATTCTTTATGCCAGTGGGGCGCTTTCACGCTC
>NZ_JBHIRH010000394.1:0-228 GCF_042196945.1 Bartonella sp. AA81SXKL
TTAAAAAACATTTTTCAATACTCGTAAGCCCATTTTATGATAGCACCTACAAATAGTGTAAAGATAAAGCCACTGTATACCACAATTTTTAAGCTCATGAAGTAATAAGCCAACACCATCATACTATTTACCAATCCTCAATGTTGAGCAATTCTTATATTGAAAAGATTCATAAGAAGCAATCTATACATTGGCTTCACTAGTTTTTATCTGCATACAAACTCCACT
>NZ_JBHIRH010000394.1:329-568 GCF_042196945.1 Bartonella sp. AA81SXKL
CTAAGTGTTTATTGATAAAAGTATTAAAAATTTCACCGCTTCTTTTTCTAAGCAGCTAAAATTAACGAATATTTTTAAAAAAAATAATCGCACACCTAAAGATTATTTTATTTTTTTCATAGTACTTCGAGAAACACTCACTGCAATGTTTTTGAAGACAAAAAATTTTCTAAAGCAATAAACTGTCTTTTTAACAATTTAAAATTCAATCAAAAACACATTGATAGGATTCTTGCCAT
>NZ_JBHIRH010000395.1:0-242 GCF_042196945.1 Bartonella sp. AA81SXKL
TGTTTCTACAAAATTATAAATTATTCAGATCTCAAAAAAAATGTTTATTTTTTGAGAAACTGTGAACAATTGAGCAGCTCTAATACAATTGATAATCCCATAAAAAATAACAAAGCCTCAATAAAAATGTGTCTATTATTTCCTATTCTATTTTTTTCTAGACGTGAGAAAGGATGGAGAATGCAATAGGTTGTAAGATTTTTGTGAATACTGCCTGTGATTATTCCACGGTCTATAAAACC
>NZ_JBHIRH010000395.1:308-567 GCF_042196945.1 Bartonella sp. AA81SXKL
TATTTTCATCTTCTTGTTGCATGTTGGATCACTCATTGAAAATGTCTTAATTATGATGTCTGCTTCTACACATTGATCTATTTCTCCACGCAACACTATTACTTTTAACCCATTTGCTAACAAGGATACACACGCATGATTATCACACACAAACTGTTCATTAAACGAAGGGCCATATTTCGTTGGCTTGATTATTTCATTCACACGAAATGATTTTTTCCATATAGATGTCGTAAATTTAGAAATACGGTAATGATCA
>NZ_JBHIRH010000396.1:0-565 GCF_042196945.1 Bartonella sp. AA81SXKL
AAATCTATTTATAAAGGAATTGTGCTATGCAAAAAAAGTTTGCACTCACAAATGAGACACGTGTATTTAATAATCAAACTCTTTATCGCATCCAAGCATTAAGGGATTTTGACGATGTTAAGGCTGGTGCCTTGGGTGGTTTTATTGAAAGTGAAAACAACCTCTCGCATGATGGCAATTGCTGGGTCTATGATAATGCTCTTGTTTTAAATCCTGCCCATATTTATGAAAATGCCAAGGTTTTTAATAAGGCTATTATAATGGGCTTTGTTTATGGCAATGCTCATGTATGTGATTGTGCCCGCGTTTATGCAAATGCTCATGTTTATGACAATGCGCATCTTTCTTATAATGCTTGGGTTTATCATCAGGCGCGGGTTTATGGAAATGCAAAATTATCAGGAAATGCTCGTATTCATAGCAAGGCGGTAGTTTATGATCATGCTGTTATCAGTGGCGCTGCTAAAATTTATGGCAAGGTTTATGGGAATGCTAGCGTGGGTGGGTATGTTAAGGTCTATGGTTCTGTTTATGGGAATGCAAAAGTGACTGGTTATCACACCAT
>NZ_JBHIRH010000397.1:0-564 GCF_042196945.1 Bartonella sp. AA81SXKL
TTGTTTTGTCTTTAACTATGATATTAAAGCCGCCATCACCCGCTTTGATGCCTGATTGTTCCACAACACTATGATAATCACTAGAGGATTTATCGTTTTGGAAAGAGGCGCTCATGGCCCCCCCACCACCCGTTTGTCCAGCACCAAACCCAACAGAAACAGAGTTTTGCTTACTGGAAGTTTGTCCCGTATCACTGCGGCTGGTAATGGCAAAATCACCCCCTACTTCCATTTCTACACGCTCTCCAGAAACCACGGCGCCTGCCAATGTGGTGTTTGCCCCACTCGTGGTATGAACAGTGCCGGTGCCTATAATATGGCTGTTTTTGTGTTGAACTTCCTCACTGGAACCTTCCCCTTGACTAAAAGCAGCACTGCCCGTTGCCCCTGCGCCACCCGTGCCATAACCGGTGCCAACACTCATTGAAGCACTTTCACTGCTGTTTTGTGTGCTTTGCGTGTTTTGTGCACTTTCAAAGATGATATCTTTACCTGCTTCCATGGTGATCTTTCCGCTCTGTGCATCATTTTCCAGCACATAGATTGGATTGGTACCAGCGATAA
>NZ_JBHIRH010000398.1:0-564 GCF_042196945.1 Bartonella sp. AA81SXKL
CGGTTTTCGAAAATCGTTTTATGCATGTTCAAGAACTCAATCGCTTGAGGGCGCAAATAAAGCTTGATGGGCGAGAGGGCAACTATCTCATGGAACAGAGAATTTGCAAGGGGGGACTCATCATGGCGACGGATTTGCGTGCTTCTTGTTTCTCTTGTGATTGCAGCCCTCTTACTCTTGTTACATTGGCAGCAAAGGGGAAAACAATCGTCAATCGTGTTTATCATCTTGATCGTGGATTTGAGAGATTAGAAGAAAAATTGGCTCGTTGTGGTGCAAAAATCCAACGCATCACAGTGTAAATCTGTAAGATGTCTCTCAAAAATGGCTTTGGGAGGGGGTGATATGTTGTTAGGTGTGCTTTTGGGAGGTGTGATCTCAAAAATAAAGGGTTATTAGTCCTCTCAATAAACGTGGGTTTTATTTCATGGTTTTGGAGTTTTTACGAGCGGGCATAAAAGTTTGAGAGGCGGGGGTGGAGCTCATAAAATAAAGACTGTTTTTAAATTTTATTGCTAATTTCATGAAATTACTTTATTGGTAAGAGAATGTTTTGGTCGTCTA
>NZ_JBHIRH010000399.1:0-563 GCF_042196945.1 Bartonella sp. AA81SXKL
TTCATATGAAATGAAAAGCCGATATCATTCATAACAGTTCATAAATTTTATGATACGTTTTTATCACAGCACAAATCACATTGTTTTAAATTTAGTCGTTTGAAAATATCGATAACATACGTTTAAAGATCACATCTTGTTTTAAAGATTGGATTGTTAATCACATAAAAGAGCAAATTAACATTCGCCAAAATTGGCGAGCGCAAAATAGAGAGCTGTCATAACAGCATCATCATAACACCGAACATTTTAAAGATTGCATAAAAGGATTTAAAGACAAGATCGATTTTATAACCACGGTATTTTTTTACCGAGGTAGGAAATAAAAGTCATGAAATTCAAAATGCTATATCTTATGAAATGAAAAGCCTTTTAATGAATAGATTGCAGGCTAGTCTTTAAGAATGGAACTATTCGCTTCCACAAAAAAATGGAGGCAAATAATGCCATGGCAGTAGAATAACTATCTACTTTAGATTTGGTACTAAAAACGTTTTAAAAGTTATAGTTTAAAAATACGAAACCAAATGAGCTCTTTCCAAATTTGGGGGCAGCTATTAAGA
>NZ_JBHIRH010000400.1:0-563 GCF_042196945.1 Bartonella sp. AA81SXKL
ATCCTTTTCATAAGAGCCATGAAAACTTGTCGTAATCGTTTTAGCTCCTTGTTTTTGTACTCCTCTCATAGTCATACACATGTGTTCAGCCTCAATTAACACTGCAACACCACGAGGTTTTAGATGTGTTTCCAAAGCATTAGCTATTTGAGCTGTCATAGCTTCTTGTGTCTGTAACCGACGCGAAAAAACGTTTACCACCCGTGCAATTTTTGAAAGACCAACAATCTTTTCATCAGGAAAATAAGCGATATGAGCTTTACCAACAATTGGGATCATATGATGTTCACAATGTGAATAAAAAGAGAGATCTTTCATGATTACTGGTTCATTGTAGCCTGAAACCTCTTCAAAAGCCGTTCCCAAGATTTCTTCAACCGACTCGTCATACCCGGTAAAAAGATCACGATAGGCCTTAGCGACCCGCCCTGGAGTGTCTAAAAGCCCTTCTCGGTTTGGATTTTCCCCTATCCATAACAAAAATGTACGAATCGCCGCTTCCACTTCTTCAAAAGGAGGGCGCTTCCTCCCAGATAAAAAAGGGTTTTTAGTACCTACTTTAA
>NZ_JBHIRH010000401.1:0-562 GCF_042196945.1 Bartonella sp. AA81SXKL
TATCGTTAACGGAGTGTAAGGATGAGAGAGTTGCGATTTTATAATACGCTTACACGTAAAAAAGAGAATTTTATACCGATAGATGCAACAAGAGTCCGTCTTTATGTTTGCGGTCCGACGGTTTATGATTATGCGCATATAGGTAACGCACGTCCTGTGATTGTTTTTGATATTTTATTTCGCTTATTGCGCCATGTTTATGGCAATGAGCATGTTATATATGCTCGTAATATTACAGATGTGGATGATAAGATTAATGCACGCGCAGCGTATGAATATCCAGAACTAGCACTAAACGACGCTATTCGCCAATTAACGCAGCTTACATATACTCAATTTCAACAAGATACAATGGCACTTGGTTGTTTACCGCCCACCATTGAACCGCGCGCAACTGATCATTTAGAGGAGATGCGTTCTTTAATTGAAAGATTACTTGAAAAGGGGCATGCTTATAAAGCGGAAAATCATATATTGTTTTCTATAAAGAGCATCAAAAATCCTCCCCATTATGGGGCATTTTCAAATCGTTCTTTAGATGAAATGAGGGCGGGGGCGCGTA
>NZ_JBHIRH010000402.1:0-560 GCF_042196945.1 Bartonella sp. AA81SXKL
ATGGCATCTCTACCTTGGCACCGTAGAATATGGGAGCGACTCCGTTATTATTGGGAGTACAGAATATGGCTTTAGAGCTTCATAAACGTGATGAATAATACAATTCTTTGTTTTGATCTAGGTACCAAAACGGGGTGGGCGATACGTGGTGCAAGTGGTGACATGTTCAGTGGTACCGTGAATTTTCAATCGCGCCGTTTTGAAGGCGGTGGAATGCGTTACTTGCGCTTTAAGCAATGGCTATCAGAAATAAAGCAGACAGCAGGTCAAATTGACGCGGTGTATTTTGAAGAGGTGAGGCGTCATAAAGGTACAGATGCAGCGCATGTTTACGGTGGTTTGTTAGCAACGTTAACGGCGTGGTGTGAACAGCATCAGATACCGTATGAGGGGATACCAGTAAGTACGATTAAGAAAGCGACGACAGGCAAGGGGAATGCGTCGAAAGAAGAGATGATTAAGGCGGTGCGTGCAAAAGGGCACAATCCGAAAGATGATAACGAAGCAGATGCTTTAGCAATTTTATATTTAGTTAAAGAAAGGGAATTGGGGTATGTCCA
>NZ_JBHIRH010000403.1:0-560 GCF_042196945.1 Bartonella sp. AA81SXKL
TCACGAAGTTCTCCAGTGCTTAAATCGGGCGCTTTGTAATATCGCTCGCTTTCAAACCAACGGCATTCAACAAGCGTTCAAGGCATTGATTTATAATCATAATCTAGCGTTATTCATATTGAATGAGAACCCTGAATAACGTAAGATTCTCTCATCTTAAATCTGTGTATCTTGAATCAATTCATATCACTTGCTTGCACACCACAAGCGGGGCTGACGTGTGGGTAAAAACTATAGCAGAAAGGAGTAAAAATGGTTCTTATGAATCGTCTTAATGCAAGATCTGTCGCAACATTGGGAACTGGCAAATATAATGATGGTGCCGGCTTGCTTCTTCATAAGCGTAAAGATGGAGGTGCTCAATGGCTGTATCGTTATACCATTCATGGGCGGCGTCGCGAAATGGGCTTGGGTGCTTTAAGAGATGTCTCTTTAAAACAAGCCCGTGAATTGGCAACTGGGTGGCGGGCTGTTTTACGTGAGGGGCGTGACCCTATTAAAGAACGTGAAAAACAAAAGCGTGAGGCAATAAGCAATCTCCATTACTTAAAAGATATTGC
>NZ_JBHIRH010000404.1:0-560 GCF_042196945.1 Bartonella sp. AA81SXKL
TCAGGGACACTGGGTGCCATGGGTTGGTCTACTGAGATACCTTTGATGTAAACCACATTGCCCCCCGTGTTGAGACCTATGCGGTCAATGCGGGGCAATTTATAAGTGTAACTGACGATAATATCACCACCCTCCGCACCCCCTGAGACTGTGATTTCCTGCGCTGTTACCTTATCAGCGGTGATTTTTGCACGATAGCGATAAGTCACCTTATAGCTGCTCCCCGCTAAAGGTTCGTCTCCCACCGGTGCCCAATCAATGGTGTCTCCGGTTTTTTTAAAATCTGTGCCTTCTTTAAATTCCTTGCTTCCTTGAACGATTTTTATAAACGCGGTGATGCTTTTATCAGGAACACCATCACGCCCAGCGGCAACAGCACCACGGGTGACGTTAACGGTTTTTTCTTTTGTCAACAAAAGAGACTGAACATCAGCAATAGGAAAATAATAGGGTTTAAAGGTAAAACTTGTTTTCCCTTTTGAAGGCGCAAAAATATGCGTTTCGCTTGGAACAACGCTTGTCGAAAAGTCCTCGAGTTCTTCATGACGCAAAGCCGCTAA
>NZ_JBHIRH010000405.1:0-232 GCF_042196945.1 Bartonella sp. AA81SXKL
GGTGAGGGGATCAATTTAAGGCCACGCCGTCCTGCAGGGCGAGGAGGTTGGCTATAAACAGCTGCAATATCATGACCAGCGTCCAATAAAGCCTGTAAAATGGGAACAGAAAAATCAGGTGTCCCCATAAAACTTAACCGTAATACCATTACAAAACTGCTTCCTGTGTGTTTTTTTCTTTTGCACGTTTTTTAAATTTTCGTATAACCATATCGCGGTTGGTCTTTGAAAG
>NZ_JBHIRH010000405.1:325-560 GCF_042196945.1 Bartonella sp. AA81SXKL
TTCCCGATTTTGATAGCGAACACAGAGGCGTTTGGGGCGTTCGACTTCTGCAAAATATTCTGGAATAGAAAGACAGCCCTCTTTGTAAATATTACGCTCATCTGAAAGCCATAAGACTTCAGGGTTGATAATAACTAGAGGATTTTTCTGTTCATCATTTCGCGAGACATCTAAAACCAACATACGTAGGGGTATGCCAATCTGAATGGCGGCAAGGCCAACGCCTTGGGCGTGA
>NZ_JBHIRH010000406.1:0-556 GCF_042196945.1 Bartonella sp. AA81SXKL
CTATAACCTTATCCATGCACAACTGTGTATTATTATGGTCCTAGGAGTCAACTTTGGTTCTTCTCTCATAGCACCACTTTTAACACGCAACGCCTCCCCTAATACGCGACTCGTGCCATTGGGAAATTTACTGATGCGTGGAGCCGGTTCAATCCTTGTCCTTATTTTATTTCTCTTCTTTCAACCACCTATAACGTGGCTTGGCAATGAAGTTTCTACTCAAGTTATTAATGCCCATATTGTTTTCAATGTTTCATTCTCCTTGCAGGGATACCGCTCTCGAAATGGGTGTTACAACTGACTACTAAGATTGTCCATTTAAGTACAAAAAAAGTGCAAACTGATAAAATTCTTAATTTATCCGATCAAACAGCTCTTGATGATAGCGTTCTTGAACGTCCGACTCTTGCACTCTCTAACGTCATGCGTGAAGTGATTCATATTTGTGACCTTGTGGATATCATGCTAGAAAAAATCATGGGACTTTATGAAAAACCTGATCCCGACATCATCCGTGAGCTTAACCAGCTAAACACTATATTGGAGAAAAAGCATA
>NZ_JBHIRH010000407.1:0-555 GCF_042196945.1 Bartonella sp. AA81SXKL
TATCAGTTACTCTGTAAAACACAAAACATAACACAACTGGCTTTGCGCTTGCTTATCCTGACAGGCGTTCGTACCAACCCTTTGCGTCATATTCGTGAAGATCAGATTGAAGGTGATATATGGACAATCCCTGCTGAGAATATGAAAGGCAAGCGTGATGCCACAACAGAGTTTCGCGTGCCTTTATCAACTGAAGCATTAGACATTTTAAAACAAGCACGATTGCTTTCTCGTAATGATTTCTTTTTTTCTGCTAAAGGTCGCGGTCCCCTCGCTGAGAAGTGTATGGCTCAATATATGAGAAAAAATAAAATTGAAGCTTGCCCCCATGGTTTTCGCTCTAGTTTACGCGATTGGCTAGCAGAAACAACCGATGCCCCCTATGAGGTCGCTGAAACTATTCTAAGTCATACAGTAGGAGGACAAGTAGAGCGCTCCTATCGTCGCACTGACTATCTAGAACAGCGCCGTGTCTATATGGATAAATGGGCGGCTTATGTCACGGGTCAAACCTAAAATATGGGGTGAATAACCCCATTATCTGTGGATAACTTT
>NZ_JBHIRH010000408.1:0-554 GCF_042196945.1 Bartonella sp. AA81SXKL
TTGTGCGCATCAAGAGGAGCGCTGATGAGGTGTGAGAGAGGTTTTTGGAAAAGAGCTTCTCGAGGAAGATCTGTTCTGAGGACATCGGCGAGGTGTGAGGGCTTGTTGGGGGCAAGGTTTTTTTGGATGCTGGCGTGATAGGGGTGGTCGATGTTCCTGCCCATCATGATGCCCTTGCAAAAGTTCTGGTTTGTTTTGAGAAAGGATGTGTGCTTTTATCAGGTTTTTTCGCAGGATTGAGCACTGTTACGTTTGGAAAAAGCTATGGTTTTGTTTCTCTGTACTTTGCAATCAAGTCGCGGTGATCTGTTATGTATTGCCAAAGGTGGTGATATGAGGCTCTGGAGGATGTTTCAGGGGATGGGTGAGAAGCTGTTTGAGGGGGGGAATGCTCTAGGGGTGTTTTTAGGAATATGTTTTGAGGGGAGGGCGGTATTTTGTATATTTTCTCTCAGTCGCTCAGAGTGCTGAGAAAAGCTTGCGGATAAGGAGCACGTTGTGCGCATCAAGAGGAGCGCTGATGAGGTGTGAGGAGGGTTTTGGAAAAGAGCTTC
>NZ_JBHIRH010000409.1:0-552 GCF_042196945.1 Bartonella sp. AA81SXKL
TATGAGATAAAGGCAAGCGATGCGCCATTTCATAAAGACGTACAGGATCAGGAGGAAGAAGACTTTCTAATCGCAACAATGGATCTACTTTCCAACCAAGATCCTGTTCTGTTTTCACAAGTGAATGAATCGCATCAATCCCCCATTTTTCTGTTTCAGGAAAAATGAGTGTCAAAATTCCGCTTTGGCGCATCCATAGAAGAGCACGTATAGGATTAGGCGCAGTGAGAAGTTTTTTCATTTCCCCCCAAATACGCTCAGATGAGAGTTTTTGCAGACCGTGTTTCAAACAAACGCATGCTTTCAACCCTTGTACATCAGGTCGTCCCGCCCCATACCAGGCAAAAAAGCGAAAAAACCGCAAAATACGCAGATAATCTTCACGAATACGCTTCTCTGCAATACCGATAAAACGTACTGTTCTGCTGGCAATATCGTCCAGGCCTCCCACTGCATCATAAAGGTTGCCAGCAGCATCACAATAAAGCGCATTCATAGTAAAATCACGCCGTTCAGCATCTTTTTGCCAATCACGACCGAAGGCCACTTTTG
>NZ_JBHIRH010000410.1:0-551 GCF_042196945.1 Bartonella sp. AA81SXKL
AAGGGTGAGCTAGCTCTTATTGAAGGATTTTGGGAAACAGCTGTTTGTGGGGTGATTGCCGGTAGAAGAGAAGGGGCTGGAGAGTAAAGTGAAGGGTTGCATGAAGGGATAAAGTAAGACGAAAACTAGCGTGGTAATTGGGGTAAGGAGTAGAGTGCATTAGAGGTGTGTATCTCCTGCTTGTTGGATAACTATTGGTCGCCTGGGATGTATTGGCTACTGGGCTGTTTGCTTGTTTTTAGTTTATAAAAAGTCCTGAACAAAACAGAGCAAAATGGACATTCAAATGAGCGTTTTTACCTTTAATGAAGAAAAAAGATTACATCACGAGGATTATTTCCAGTGAGGTGATGGTTGGTGGAGTAGCTTTTGGTGGGATGGCTTTCGGTGTGTGCAGTGCCTAATAAGGTTAGCTGCCGTGGGGGAAGAGACTGGAGAGAAGATGAGGTGGGTATTGGGGAGAAGGGATTGGTAATTGGAAGCTCGTAGGTTGAGCTATTGGTGGGAGAGAAGGATTGGTGAGCAAGGTAAAAGGGTGGGGAGAAGGGTGA
>NZ_JBHIRH010000411.1:0-230 GCF_042196945.1 Bartonella sp. AA81SXKL
TGGTCCGGCAACTGCACTCGATTTAAAAATTATTTCAGATGTTGCAGGACGTCTTGCCCGTGCGCAATTATTTAAACGCGATATTTTTTCATCATGGGATCAAGTATTAGCTTATTGTAAAGCTGTCATGGCACACGAAACACGAGAACAATTTCGTGTGTTGTTTCTTGATAAGAAAAATGGTTTGCTTGCTGATGAAGTGCAACAAACTGGAACAATCGACCATACCC
>NZ_JBHIRH010000411.1:259-549 GCF_042196945.1 Bartonella sp. AA81SXKL
CTCGAGCTTTGCAATTGTCTGCATCGGGACTTATTTTGGTTCACAACCACCCTTCTGGCGATGCAACACCTTCTAAAGCAGATGTAACAATGACTTATAGATTAAAAGATGCGGCAAATGCATTAGGAATTACTGTTCATGACCACCTTATTATAGCACGAAATAACTACACAAGCTTTAAAGAATTAAAGTTCATATGAACCTCTTTGGATAAAGAAAAATTCATAAAATTAATGGTAACAAATCAATTTTCTAAATCAATATCTAATATGGCCATCGAGAAATTATAG
>NZ_JBHIRH010000412.1:0-549 GCF_042196945.1 Bartonella sp. AA81SXKL
ATCATTTTCGCTTACATTGCAAACATAAAGTACGGGTTTGGAGGTTAAAAGATTTAAACTATCAAGGATGCGGCGCTCATCGGAAGAGATCTCCTCGAGTAATAACCGCACAGGGCTTCCTTTATGCAGTAAATTTAAGGCAGATTCCATTACGGGAAGAATTGTAAGAGCTTCTTTATCTTTTCCGGTTGCACGTTTACGGATTTGTACGATACGTCGTTCAAGACTTTCAAGATCGGCAAGCATGAGTTCCGTTTCAACAGTTGTGGCATCAGAAACAGGAGCAATGCGTCCTGCTACGTTGTTAATATCGTCATCTTGAAAACAGCGTAAAACGTGGATAATAGCATCAACTTCACGGATATTGGCTAAAAATTTATTACCTAAACCTTCACCTTTTGAAGCGCCTCGTACAAGTCCAGCAATATCAACAAAATTGATGCGTGTAGGAATAATTTCTTTTGAACCAGCGATCGATGCAATTTTTTCCATTCGCAAATCTGGAACAGCAACTTCTCCGGTGTTTGGTTCGATTGTGCAAAAAGGATA
>NZ_JBHIRH010000413.1:0-547 GCF_042196945.1 Bartonella sp. AA81SXKL
CCCGAGAAAACTGAAAATTTCCCCCATTGTTTCTGCATCACGGCTAGCAAGATAATCATTTACCGTAACGACATGAACACCTTTTCCTTCCAAGGCATTGAGATAAATTGGCAAAGTTGCCATTAATGTTTTACCTTCACCGGTGCGCATTTCAGCAATGCCACAATCATGAAGCACCATTCCACCAATGAGCTGTACATCAAAAGGACGCATATCATAAACACGTTTTGCTGCTTCACGGACAGTTGCGAAAGCTTCTGGTAAGAGCAAATCAACGGTTTCACCTTCCACGAGACGTTTACGAAATTCATCGGTTTTTTTGCAAAGCTGTGTATCACTTAACTTCTGGAATTGCTCTTCCAAAACATTAATTTGTTCGGCTTTTTTGCGAAGAACCTTGAGGCGCCGTTCATGAGCTGAACCAAAAAATTTACGTGCAAAGACACCTAAACCGACCATCCCTGGCCCTTTCTTTTATTTGTTGCCACTATTACTGGGTATTTCATATATTATCCCCACACTCTAAATCTCGTAAGGTATTTAATAT
>NZ_JBHIRH010000414.1:0-546 GCF_042196945.1 Bartonella sp. AA81SXKL
TCCCTATCATGTAAGCATTTTTCCAGAAGGAGTTTTAAATCTGTTTCTCCATATTTATTTTTGAGTATTTGGGTACCAGGATAGATATAATTATGGGGAGAAGCGGTGGAGATATTTTTTGCTTTTGCTTTTGGCATTGTTAACTCCTTATCATGTCGCACTGTCCATGAGAGTGTTAAATTCTTCTCATGAAATATTCCCCCTCGCATGTTCTTTTGAGATTTCAAGCTTTGAACGAGGGAAGAGGGATCCCTCAAATTCATGAGTGTTTTTGCTTGTACCAATCCTTATCTTGGTGCTTTTTTCTTTTTTTAAGAGAGAAGGATCGGTCTTTGTTGTTTTCATGAATGGTGTCTTTTTATTTTTTGTGAAAAATTTTTCTAGGCGATTTTCCTGTAAAAGAGCTTTCTTCAAAAGTTTCTTGAGAGGTATCTTAAGATAGATATGATTGGTACGCATTGTTTGGTGATGAGGAGAGCGCTTCATAAAGAGTGCTGGCATTGGTAAGCCCGTGAAAAACAACACTGCTCAAAGGTCTTTTTTCAC
>NZ_JBHIRH010000415.1:0-545 GCF_042196945.1 Bartonella sp. AA81SXKL
GTCTTTAAGCTTAATCAGGCAGGCATTGAAGATCTAGGCGATGCTATCAATCATCTCTCTAATCACATGGCGGCAAAAGCCAGTGAAGTGTCTGATTTTACCAATCGTGCCACCGGTGCGGCAACCATGTTTAAGCTCACCGCGCGCGAAACTGCGGCATTTGGTACGGCGATGATTTCTGCTGGGATTGTTCCAGAGAGTGCCGCGCGTGGTTTTAATGCCATGAGTGCCCGTATTCAGGCAGGAGGCAAGCATATTGAAGATGCTTTTGCCAATATCGGGCTTTCTCGCGAAAAATTCATGCAAGATCTGGACAAAGATGCCACCGGCACCTTGGTACGCTTTTTTGATGTTTTAGCGAAATCCGAACAGGGGATGCGCTCGCTGATTGCCATTGCTGGGCGCGATTTTACTGGTGATTTTGCCAAATTGGTGGGCAATCCCGAATTGTTAGGGCAAGCTTTAGATTATGTGAAAGATCCACAAGTCTTTAAAGGTTCGGTAGAACAAGAAGCAGACAAACAAGCAACCGGTGCCATGCGGCA
>NZ_JBHIRH010000416.1:0-240 GCF_042196945.1 Bartonella sp. AA81SXKL
CATTGTACACATAACATATTGATAAATAACGAATTTAATGTGCACTCATATACACACTGTACAATCTATGATTATTTTTAGAAAAAGATTACATTGCTACTTGACAAGATAGTAACGTTATATCTATTGTCGAATCAGGTGCCTGAAAAACGCCTTAAGCAACTAGCGGATTGGTTGCCGAAATAATCAATCTTCTGAACATTAAAGATTTTGACTCATTATATGCCGTGGCATATAACG
>NZ_JBHIRH010000416.1:260-545 GCF_042196945.1 Bartonella sp. AA81SXKL
TGGTTATGCCATAGAATACCCTTATGGGGAAAGCATAACGACGGACTAGATGCCGTGTTTTTGAGCGCCCGGCACTCTTTTAGAGTGTCAATCAAAAACTTTAACATCTAGGAGTTCATCATGAACACTCTTATAGAAATTAAAGAACGGATTATTGATCGGGAAACTGTTCAAACCGTTAATGCTCGTGATTTGCATGCATTCTTAGAAGCAAAACGAGACTTTTCCAATTGGATTAAAGATCGTATTAACAAATACAGCTTTATAGAAAATCAGGATTATATA
>NZ_JBHIRH010000417.1:0-543 GCF_042196945.1 Bartonella sp. AA81SXKL
GCGATCAAAATAAGAAGCTTCAATGGTGCCATATTGCGTACGTGGCTCTAACGTAAATTCCCAGTTGGAACAGTCGTACTTATGGATTGCTAATGCTGGTAAATTATCTCCGCTTAAAAATAAAAACTTATTGTCCTTGATCAAAAAACGTGCCCGCATGCGATCGGCAAGGCGGGTTAAAAAATCAACCGTCGATTGATCTGTACGAATCACATAAGGCAAAGTTTGTTGAGTGAACTGAGGACTGACCTTTGCTTGATAGCCATGGCGTTTGGCAAGTGTCTCAACAATCTCACCAACAGTTTTGTGATCAAAATGTTCACTCACCTGTTCTTTGAGCTCTTTACGCATCGAGGCGCTTTTGCCACAAAGGCGCAAAATCTCTCCATCACTGCCACCACAACTTACAACCGATTCGACAACAAAACGCCCCATAAAGGCACTGATGCTGTTCTCATAGCCAAAAATCACTTGCAGAGTGCTGTTGCTTGAGGGAACCTCTAAATCATTGCCACTATCGTCAAACTCTGCTTCAAATGTATC
>NZ_JBHIRH010000418.1:0-541 GCF_042196945.1 Bartonella sp. AA81SXKL
CTCGTAAAGCTGAATTAAAAGGTGATGGTAAAAATGGTAAATGGTTTACACCTTTACGCCTTCATATTCTCCCTAAACTAGGCTGTTTACCCGTTTCAGAGATTACGCAAACAGAGATACGCAATACCCTTTCTCCCATTTGGCATACAAAGGCTGTAATTGCTCGAACAGCATTGATACGTCTTAATCTTTGTCTCAAACATGCGGCTGCATTAGGTGTAGATGTTGATTTACAAGCTGTAGAAAAAGCAAAAGCTCTCTTAGGAAAACAACGCCATAAGGTCACTAATAGACCAGCCATGGATTGGAGAGAGGTTCCGGCTTTTTATAAAACACTCTGTGAAGCATCAACTATAACACAACTGGCTTTGCGTTTGCTTATTCTGACAGGTGTTCGTACCAATCCTTTACGTCATATTCATAAAGATCAAATTGATGGGGATATATGGACCATACCTGCTGAAAATATGAAAGGCAAGCGTGATGCCACAACAGAGTTTCGCGTGCCTTTATCAACTGAAGCATTAGACATTTTAAAACA
>NZ_JBHIRH010000419.1:0-541 GCF_042196945.1 Bartonella sp. AA81SXKL
GATATGAGTCTCGATCTCCTCTGCTTTCAACATGCCATGGCTGTGTTAGGGGACCGTTCTCAAGTTGGATTATTAAATGGCTATTGTGAAGCCACATTGGAAGCCAATCCAGAGATTGCCAAATATGGTCCAATTTTACCGCGAGGCTTAACGGTCATTCTGCCTGAATTTATCCCCCAAGAAAAGAACCGCGTGGTGAAACGGTTATGGGATTAATGCGCACACACCCTTTTATTGTGGTTAAGGTGGGAGAAAAACCTGTTCATGAAGTTTTTTACCAACGTCTTTTAACGGCAACCATCACAGACAATGCGGGTAATGAAGCCGATACATTCGAGGCGGAATTAGATGATAGCGGCAATGATTTAGAGATTCCCTCCAGTAACAGTGCGCTCCATGTCACCTTTGGCTATCAGGACAGCATTCGTGCCTTTATGGGGCGTTTTGTTGTGGAGACGGTGATCAGTTGTGGGGGCAGTGATGGAGAGATTTTGCGCCTTTGTGGCAAAAGTGCCTCGATGTGTGCGGAGATCAAAGAACA
>NZ_JBHIRH010000420.1:0-540 GCF_042196945.1 Bartonella sp. AA81SXKL
AATACTATGCGAGAAAATGCTCAATTCGCTCAAGAATTTTTTGAGAAAGTTGCTTAAAATTATCTAGAAATCGAAGCAGATATTCATAATGTTGATACGGTTGTTTTATGGATTACAACGAATCCAGAGCATTTTGGTGTGATTGTTGCTGAAAATATGTTTGGTGATACTCTCTCTAACCTTGGTGCTGGAGTGATGGGAAAATTGTGTTTTGCACTTAGTGCAAGTGTGGGGAGCAATGTTGCATGTTTTTGCCTGTTCATAGAAGTGTATCGCACATTGCTGGACAGAATAAAGCAAATCTTTCTGCTATGCTTTATTACCACGGCTTTACTCTTAGATCATTTAGGCTTTAAAGATGTAGCATGGCAACTGTTTGAGAGTGTTGATCAGGTTATTCGTGCTGGAAAAACTGCTCCCTATGATTTAGCAGGTTCAGCTTCTACACACAAGATGACTGAAGCTGTTCTTAATTCTCTCGCAAATTCTGTTTGTCGGGCAGCGGTTATTACCGTTGATGATGAACTCCTTTCAGGATAA
>NZ_JBHIRH010000421.1:0-539 GCF_042196945.1 Bartonella sp. AA81SXKL
CAATCCTTGATCAATTGATGCATCGGCATGAAAGAGTGACGCCGGACGTGAATTTTTGAAATCAGCCATAATATAAAGTCCTTTAGCATATGTTCCGTCAGATATTGGGGTTAGAAAGGATCGCTACCTTTTAGTTTCTATAAGCTTTTATTTAACAAGCAGAAACGACCCCAGGTGCTGCTGGCGGAATTCCAGCTTACCTCCCTTTATTATGGAGATTTATTTCAAAATTACAAGAGACTTTTGTTAAAAGGAAAACTTACAAATTGGTAATGAAAATGAAGAAGAGGGGATTGTGATCAAGGGCATCAAATCTTTTTAGTAGTAAATTTTAAAAAAGCTGGAGAGGTTATTTCAGCGATGTTCGCTTAAGGTGCAAATATCAGATTATTTTTGCATAACTTTGTTGATAGTTAGCTAAGCTCTCATAATTTTTAGGATAAGTACAGAGTCTTTTAGAGCCAAAATGAACCTCTAAAGAGTTAAGAATATAAATCTATAACTTATAGGATCTATAAGAAAATCTTCAATAATTTTTT
>NZ_JBHIRH010000422.1:0-538 GCF_042196945.1 Bartonella sp. AA81SXKL
ATTGGCAGCAAAGGGAGAAACAATCGTCAATCGTGTTTATCATCTTGATCGTGGATTTGAGAGATTAGAAGAAAAATCGGCTCGTTGTGGTGCAAAAATCCAACGCATCACAGTGTAAAGCTTTCAAAGATATGCTGAATGCTTTGCGCTGTGGTTGAGGGGGGCGATTGCTTGGGGGCGTTTTAACACAATGTTTGCTTGTTGGGAGGGGCTGGGCTTGGGGCGCTGGGCTTGGCTGGTGCATTTTTAATGGTTTACTCTCTTGCTTGTGGAATTTTGGAGCCGTATATTCTTGATGATTTTCTCAATAGTTCTTTCAAATCTCCATCTTTCAAGGGTATGGCTTTTGTGGCTGCTGTTTTCTTTTCGGAATGGTTTTTCTTTCGTGTAAAGTTTTGCTTCTCTCACTCTTGAGGAGGCTCGTGATTATTGTCTAAGTTTCGTTCATGGCGCTCATGACGCGGGGTTGAGGGAAGCGCGCATATTACAGAGACGGTTTTCGAAAATCGTTTTATGCATGTTCAAGAACTCAATCGCT
>NZ_JBHIRH010000423.1:0-537 GCF_042196945.1 Bartonella sp. AA81SXKL
CCCCAAGGTCCCCAGCCTTAACATCACCAAAATCTTTTAATGCACGTATGCGGTAAAGCGTAAGGTATCCATCAAACTGAATTGTTTCATCAGTAAGTTCGTATTTCTTTTTCATGATTACTATTTCTCACGTTCTACGATTACGGTGGAGCCACTAATTTTACAATTTCCAGCAATGTTTACACGACAGCAAATATATGCTTGATTGTAAATTTTAGCATTTCCGTAAACGTGTACACTTTCCCCTATAACAGAATTCCCATAAATCCGCGCATAGTCAAAAACCTTGGCATTATCTCGAACAGAAGCACCATCAACTTCGGCATAATCAGAAACTTGTGCATTTCCAGAAATTTGTACATTCCCATAAACACGGGCATCATCATAAACTTTGGCATTACCGTAAACTTGTGCATTGCCAAAAATCCAACAGTCTCTCTTATGGCTTAAGTTGCTCTCTTTTTCTATAAAACCGCCTAGGTCACCTTTTTTGACATATCCAAAGTCTCTTAATGCTCTAATTCGGTGAAGAGTTCT
>NZ_JBHIRH010000424.1:0-536 GCF_042196945.1 Bartonella sp. AA81SXKL
CCTCCACAATCAGCACAAACATGAGCCTTTTCTCCCCTCTCATCATCAAGCGCATTATCAGGAGCCTTTAAAACATCTTCTTCTTTTGTTGGTTGCGAAAAGCCAATCTTATTGCGCACTTCTTGCGCCCCAACACGCAAACCCAAGGGCACAAGTTTTTCCAGCGCATCACTAATCGCTTTAATATCTTCATTTTCCGAAATCGGCCAATAGACAAGGGGGGTGCGCTCTTGGCGCCCAAAATTAATCTCAACAAAGGGCACAATTAAATCACGATTAGCCGTTAAAGCTAATTGGCGTGCATCAGCTCTGGCAATATCATGACGCACATTTTCATGAATGCGTGCTTGCGAAAAGGACGAACCATCATCCGTCGTCATGGTTTGTCCCAACACACCCTTTGAAATCTGCCGATCTAAATATTCCGCCTTAGAAGCAAAAACCGCATTGCCACTGCCTCCTGCCGCTTCAATAAATTCAATCTCCATTTCTTTGGGAATAATCGCTGCCGCATCACTGGATAAATCACGCACCGC
>NZ_JBHIRH010000425.1:0-536 GCF_042196945.1 Bartonella sp. AA81SXKL
TTTCAGTTTTCTGGTCTGGACCGTAATATTGCGAGCATTAAATCGATGGGGCGCATTTTGCTTTGTTGGGTTGATGAAGCAGAGCCGGTAACAGAGACGGCTTGGCAAACGCTTATACCGACTTTGCGAGAAGAAGGAGAGGGATGGCGGGCAGAATTATGGGTGACATGGAACCCGTTGCGAGAGAATGCCCCCGTTGAGAAGCGGTTTCGCTTTTCAGACAATGAAGCCATTAAGCGTGTAGAGATCAATTGGTCAGACAATCCGAAGTTTCCTAAGATCTTGAATGAAGCGCGATTGGATGATCTGAGAAACCGTCCAGAGACTTATAAGCATATCTGGGAGGGGGCTTATCTTACAGCGGTTCAAGGTGCTTATTATCAGAAAGAGATGTTGGCAGCCGAGCAAGAGGGGCGGATAGGGCGTGTTGCTCGTGATCCTTTAATGCAAATACGCGCCTTTTGGGATATTGGGGGGACAGGCGCCAAGGCAGATGCCACGGCGATATGGATAGCGCAATTTGTTGGTAGAGAGAT
>NZ_JBHIRH010000426.1:0-229 GCF_042196945.1 Bartonella sp. AA81SXKL
TCAGCAAGTAATGCAGCAAGGTAAAAAGGGAATGCGTTTTTTTGCTTCCCCTTTGGCGCGGAGATTGGCAACTCAAGTTGGTCTTGATTTATCACTTGTTTCTGGAAGTGGTCCTCATGGGCGTATTATCAAGCGCGATGTAGAAAAGGCCATGAAGGGTGGTGTTTCAAAGGCTTCTTATTCTTCACAAATTGAACAGCCGGTAACGGCAAATACTTCTGACAAACAG
>NZ_JBHIRH010000426.1:280-536 GCF_042196945.1 Bartonella sp. AA81SXKL
TTTGGTGGATTCAAAGCAAAAAGTTCCGCATTTTTATGTAACGCTTGATTGTGAACTCGATGCGTTATTGGAGCTTCGTACACAATTGAATGCTGCTGCACCAATAATTAAAATGCAAGAAGGTTCTAAGCCTGCTTATAAGCTTTCCGTTAACGATATGATTATTAAAGCTGTAGCACTTTCTTTGATGGCAGTTCCCGATGCTAATGTTTCTTGGCTTGAGGGTGGAATACTTCATCACAAACATTGTGATGTT
>NZ_JBHIRH010000427.1:0-535 GCF_042196945.1 Bartonella sp. AA81SXKL
AAGAGGCACTCAATGCCGCACTGAAAAAATACGCTCAGCGCTTTCCTGATGATGTTTGTCTGGCAACAATTGCCGAAGAACTGGCGAGAGGACAAGCACAATTGTGGCTGGTCTTGAAAAATAAAACCCAATTTAGTGCTTTTGCGATTACCAAAGTTGAAAGAACCCATACGGGAAAAAAACGCGTCGTCCTTTCAGATTTGGCTGGAGAGGGAGGACTGGAATTGGTCAAATTGATCGATAAAGTCGAAGAATGGGCGCGAACAATCCATGCTGAGGAAATACATATGTTTGGAAGATCTGGATGGTCTAAAATGCTTAGCCATCACGGATATTCCCGTAATCTTATTCATTACAGAAAGGTTCTAAACCCATGAGTAGAAAAACAAAACCTCAAGTGCAAACAACAACACAAACAAATGCACCACCCGCTTGGGTAGCAGAGATCTTTAAAAAAGCCAGTGCGCAAGCACTCGATCTTTATAATAAAGGTATCGGAGGCAATGTTTATCAGGGGGAGCGTACCGCTGGGCTT
>NZ_JBHIRH010000428.1:0-534 GCF_042196945.1 Bartonella sp. AA81SXKL
TATCAGTTACTCTGTAAAACACAAAACATAACACAACTGGCTTTGCGCTTGCTTATCCTGACAGGCGTTCGTACCAATCCTTTGCGTCATATTCGTGAAGATCAGATTGAAGATGATGTATGGACTATTCCTGCTGAGAATATGAAAGGTTTGCGTGACGCTACAACAGAATTTCGCGTACCTCTATCATCTGAAGCGCTAAAAGTGATTAAACAAGCCCGTTGTATTTCCAAAAGTAATTTCATTCTGTCTTTTTCCGGTCGTGCTCCCCTTGCTGAGAATTGTATGGCAAAATATATGAGAGACAATAAACTTGAAGCCTGCCCGCATGGTTTTCGTTCTAGTTTACGCAATTGGCTTGCTGAAACAACCGATGCTCCCTATGAGGTCGCTGAAACTATTCTAAGTCATACAGTTGGCGGCAAAGTAGAGCGTGCCTATCGTCGTACTGATTATTTAGAACAGCGCCGTGTCTATATGGATAAATGGGCGGCTTATGTCACGGGTCAATCTTAAGATATGGGGTGCATAACC
>NZ_JBHIRH010000429.1:0-533 GCF_042196945.1 Bartonella sp. AA81SXKL
GCAGCCAATGGCTTAGAAACAGATGTGGGGGACGACCAAAAAGCCGCGGCTGATGCACGAGAACCAGAAGAGATTGATGATGATGAAAACTTTATCCATATGGATGACAATGACAGAGCACCATCATCATCTGAATCAGAAAAAGCAGAAAAAGAATCTGAGAAAGAAGAAGACAAAGAGAAAAAAGGCGGTGTTCTCGCAACCTATCATGATTTACGCAGTGGTGAAAAAAAAGAAGTCAAAGTTGGTAACCCACCGTTTCATGAACTCAAATATACCTACCACAATCAATCAGAAGCTGTTGCAGCCATTGCGGCTTATCGCAATAAATCATCACGCGGTAAGTCTTCTTTCTCATGTGATATTGGTGGTGATCCCTTTGTACAAGCGGAAGCAAAGCTTGTTCAAGAGCCCCCTTTCCGCCCCTATATTCCAGCAGAATGGCGTATCAAAAGTGTTAAGCACAAACTTGATAAAACGGGTGGTTACACCACAAAAATAGAGTGCGAACTTTTTGATAAAGCGCAAGAAGA
>NZ_JBHIRH010000430.1:0-532 GCF_042196945.1 Bartonella sp. AA81SXKL
GAAAGAGCTTGGCTTGGACGATTAGATATGAAAAAAAAGCTCTTAGTTTTTTAAAAAATGCGATAAAAAAGAAGCACGGCGGATTGTTGATTTTTTAGATCAACACGTTGCTCCTCTTGAAGATGTGCGTGTAATAGATAAGCCCTTAAAAGGACAATTCTCAGGTTTATGGAGATATCGTGTAGGAGATTACAGGATACTTTGTGAACTCTATGATAAGGAGCTTGTCGTATTAGTTTTGGCTGTTGGACATAGAAAAAATATATATAAAGGTTAAGGTAAATCTTTTATAAAATATTTTGATCTTTAATCAAAGATTAAAAGGAGTAATACGGCGCAACTAATTAGAGCGGTTGTTAATAAAAAGAAATAAGCAGGAATTTTCAATTTAAAGCGCCAAAGTAAGTTAATGATGATGGACATTATACTAATAAATACGAGTACTTCTATTACAATTATTAAATCATCGAATGTTATACGTCGTTGAGGTTTTTCATAATCAGAGACAGTGGAAAACGAAATGTTATATTGA
>NZ_JBHIRH010000431.1:0-530 GCF_042196945.1 Bartonella sp. AA81SXKL
TTTTCATTGGCAATAATCTCCTGTATGGCTGGTGTGATATAGGTTTCATTAATACCCAAGACCACAATCTTGTAAGGAGTTAAAAGTTCATTATCGACAGCTTCCGCGAAGGTATAATGATGAAGTTGTTTGCCATAAAGGGTTTCATCGTCCATAGATGCCAAAACAGCATTGATCTCATCCGCCCGCCTTTTAGCAGTGTCACTAAAGATACGCGGCGTTGCTGTCATATACAGACGTTTTTTGCCCCGAATGATGCTGTTATCGTGAACCTTGATAAATTCAGATTCATTGTCTTCAGTTCCCAATGAAGCCCCAGTTGTTCTATGGGCTTCATCACAGATGATCAGATCAAATTCGGGTAAACCATGCTCTTTTTGTGCATCCGAAATCACTTGGATAGAATGATAAGTTGAAAAGACCACGGTCATTGCATCTGCTAGGGATTCACAAGCTTCTTTAGCAAGGGCTTGAGCATCCGTGGTAGCAGGGAGAACAAGATCTGATGTTTCCATGCCAACAATATCATC
>NZ_JBHIRH010000432.1:0-530 GCF_042196945.1 Bartonella sp. AA81SXKL
TGACAGAAGAAGAGCGACAAGATATTGCCAAAGCCGTTGACGCCTTGGAAAATCTCCCCCATACACAGCGCCCTCTTGGTGCCCTTCAATTGTTTTTTGATAACACATCAAAAGAAGGCATTGCCATACGCTTACAACGCTGGCTCAAAGGCAATGACTTAGGCTGGGTTTTTGACAACGATCAAGACGATCTCAATTTAGACTCTCAATTCATTGGTTATGACATGACCGATTTCTTAGACAATGAAGAAATTCGGCGTCCCTTGATGATGTACCTGTTTAACCGGATTCTCGATCTTATTGACGGGCGACGTATTATTATTGTCATTGATGAATTCTGGAAAGCGCTTGAAGATGATTCCTTCAAAGCGTTTGCGCAAGATCGCCTTAAAACGATCCGTAAACAAAATGGTATGATGCTCTTTGCAACACAAAGTCCAAAAGATGCTTTAAATTCAACGATTGCACACACCATTATTGAGCAATGCCCCACCCAAATATTTTTTCCAAATCAAAAAGCAAATTACAAA
>NZ_JBHIRH010000433.1:0-529 GCF_042196945.1 Bartonella sp. AA81SXKL
TCTTGTCGCTTGTGGACCTGGCGTGGAAAGAATTGCGGAAGAAACACGGACGCTTTTTCCACAGGCGCGACAATTGATTTTGTCAACGGATCTCAAAGGGGGAATTGGTCAATTGCGTCGTGAATTGGAAGCAATTGCAAAAGGTGATGTTGATATTCTTATCGGAACGCAGCTTGTTGCGAAAGGACACCATTTTCCTGGGCTTTCTCTGGTTGGGGTGATTGATGCAGATCTTGGGCTTGCAAATGGCGATTTACGGGCGGGAGAGCGTACCTTTCGGCTTTTGTCGCAGGGCACAGGAAGAGCAGGGCGTATGGGGTTGGAAAGTTTAGGTCTCTTGCAAACCTATCAACCTGATCATCCGTTGATAAAAGCTTTGCTTTCGCAAAAAAGTGAGGATTTTTACACCTATGAGATTGCCATGCGTGAACATTATCATCTTCCGCCTTATGGGCGTCTTGCCTCTTTGATTGTGTCTTCAGAAAAACGCCAAGCGGCAGAACATTACGCACGAGTGTTGCGCCAAGTT
>NZ_JBHIRH010000434.1:0-529 GCF_042196945.1 Bartonella sp. AA81SXKL
TTGTACCTTTCCTTTGTGTATTTTTACGGAGTTTGTCTCAATTTTCATTAAGTTTCACAATTTCTTGTTCATTTTCCTTTCCTTTGCCGAAAAATTTCCTAAGAATAGACGCATTCCATTTAATATATTCAAGAGAGTTTTGATTGCCTATTGTTAGGTCAATAGTTGGAGCGACTTTGGATAAGCCTTTATACCTGGCTTGAGTGCGTAAGGAAATAGTGATGAGATCGGGTTGAAGGGTAGCAATCTTCTCATAATTAGATTCGAAAAGAGTACCAATTTTTTCATATTCTGCATCATCAAATTGTTGCAAATAGATAGATTTTTTTCCTCCAGGAACACCGACAATTGCTTTGATTCCAAGGCGATTCATATTATCAAGCGACGCAAGGTCAAAGATAATGACCTTTTGGGGAGAGGTGGAAACAGTAGTGGTACCTGAAACATGATTGATGGTCACATTTGCATTTACACCTACCCATGAACATATTGCAAAGCTGATTGCAATAAGCAAGGTAAAAGTCACCCG
>NZ_JBHIRH010000435.1:0-528 GCF_042196945.1 Bartonella sp. AA81SXKL
CATTAAAATACAAGGTGAAACACTTGATAAACTTTCAGAAGGAGTGGTGGTCTTTGGCACTGATGGATGCCTTCGTTTATCAAATCCTGCTTTATCAAAATTATGGTCTCTACCCTATAATTTATTGGTAGAAGGCACCCATATTACACAATTACAAAGTTATTGTTCACCCCTAACTTTGAGACAAGAATGGGACTGGTTCACCAAATTTATTACCGGTTTTGCTGAAGAACGGGATACATATTCAGGTCGTATGGACCTCAAAAATGGCATGATCATTGATTACACATTGGTCCCGCTTCCTAATGGAGAGACCATGCTTACTTTCGTGAATGTTACGGACACTGTTCATGTCGCGCGTGCTCTTCAAGAGAAAAATGAAGCTTTGGAAAGTGCTGATCGTTTGCGTAATGAATTTGTCCAACATGTTTCCTATGAATTGCGTACACCCCTCACCAATATTATTGGGTTTTCCGATATTTTACGCGATCAAATTTTTGGTCCTATCAATGAACGCCAACAGGAATA
>NZ_JBHIRH010000436.1:0-524 GCF_042196945.1 Bartonella sp. AA81SXKL
ACCGCCATCTTTACGCTTATGAAAAGAGCAGGCGGGCGTTATCATTCTCTTTGCCAGCTCAAAATGTTGTGACAACTCTCGCATTGAGAGGGTTCATAAGGAGCATTTTGATTCCTTTCTTGAAGAGTTTTTGTCCACACCCGCATCTCGCTTGTCATATGCAAGCCAATGATTTTGATTGATTCACTCTAAGAGGCTTTGAGATCAGAGAATTTTACGAAACTCCAGGGTTCTTATTCACGTTTTAAAACAATGAATTATCTTTATAAATCAATAGAATGTTCTTGTAAGACAGCATGGACATTTCTAACCTGCAAAATTTCAAGCAAATCATACCCTATTGCTCTTGACAGTAAAGATGGATTTGGGGTTTCTTGTGAGTGCAAGTGAGGTGTGAAGGGAGCTTTTGTATTTTTTATATCACCTGTTGAGGTCAGCACTTTTTCATTAACTGTGCAGAGTGTTACGTCAGTTCTTTGTTGTAGCCGCCGCGAATGTGATTTGTTGTCCATTAAGTTCTTTAT
>NZ_JBHIRH010000437.1:0-523 GCF_042196945.1 Bartonella sp. AA81SXKL
GAATGGAGCTGGGATCCATTAACAGCATCCGTTGAGTTAGCAGCAACATCTCCATCCTTAAGAGACGTGATCTTGCTATTTTTTCTGTCCTCTTTTTCTCCATGCTGCGCACTAAAGGCATTTGCATCTTTGCTCCACGTCAACGAATCCTGTGCAACTCCTTGTGAAACTTCCTTAATACGAGCGTTCACATTCTTGATATTCGTGTCAAGACCTGCAAATGCAGTTCCAACACCTTGGAACGAACTCTCTGTTACACTTCCATCTTTAGCAATGTAAGATAATTTATACGTTGGCTGTGTAAGAGCTCCATCTTTAAAGGATGCTTCTCCACCTAAAAACTTAGCTACATCCTCACCGATTTTATTAATCTGACCACCCGTGATTGCATCACGTGACTTGTCAGCAATCTTACCATCAGCAACATTATGAAGACCTACAGCTGCCTTATCTTTACCACCTAAAGTCACACTCGTGTAATTAATGCCGCCATTATCACCATCTTTTTTATCGTAATGAACAA
>NZ_JBHIRH010000438.1:0-523 GCF_042196945.1 Bartonella sp. AA81SXKL
AATACAATTTTCTATTCCGTTAAATTTTATTGGTTCAATTTATCGTGATGTTCGACAAGGCTTAACTGATATTGAAGCTATGTTTGATCTTTTAGATGTTCAGAAGGAAATCAGTGATAAATTAGATGCCAAATCATTAGTGGTCAATAATGGGAGTATTCGGTTTAATCAGGTAAAATTTTCCTATGATCAGAATCGCCAAATTCTCAAAGATATTAATTTTGAGGTTCCGGGAGGCAAAACCGTTGCAATTGTTGGTCCATCAGGTGCTGGTAAATCGACTATTTCTCGATTGCTTTTTCGTTTTTATGATGTTGATGCAGGTTCTATCACAATTGATGGACAAGATATCCGTAATGTAACACAAAAAAGTTTGCGTGAAGCTATTGGTATGGTACCGCAGGACACAGTGTTATTTAATGATACAATTGCTTATAACATTTACTACGGGCGTCCAAGTGCTACAGATGAAGAGATGCGCAAAGCTGCTGAAATGGCACAGATATCAAAATTTATTGAGATG
>NZ_JBHIRH010000439.1:0-523 GCF_042196945.1 Bartonella sp. AA81SXKL
TGGTTGTTTCAATCGGTTTGTGAGAGGAAAGGTTATCCATGATTTCACGCAAATAGGGGGTGCGTTTTGTTCTCCACAATCCAGGTTCAGCACTTGCTACGGTGCTAAGGTATCTATTCTTGTCCGCCCATTGAGAAACCGTGTATGGTGGGTCCGGTTGTCTTGCATCATTGGCATGGGAGAAAAATTCTGTAACAGCATTCTCATCCATTATTCATTCTTTGCTCGCCCCAAAACGCTCTCATTCTGGAGGTTGAGGATCATGATAAGGAACTGGAATATGAACAGCTTCAAGCAAAGCCTTTCGTATGTAATAATCAATGGCACCGATTAGGCTTGCAGCATCACATCCAACTTGTGCGGCAATGCTTGCCCCGAAACGATGAGGAAAGTTCAACATGGCATCACGGTGTGCTCTTCCAAACTCACGCGCTGCTCTCTTGACTTCTTCACGGTCAACGGTTGTTTCGCGTAAGCGGTCAAGGGCAATCTTTTCGCTTTCAAGGGCAACTTGCATTCGCTC
>NZ_JBHIRH010000440.1:0-522 GCF_042196945.1 Bartonella sp. AA81SXKL
ACGCTTCTGTACGGTCCATTTTGAGGCAAATAAACCCATTGGTAAAGTTATGGATTTAGATAGGGGATATTAAACCAAATGTTTTTAAGAAAACGTAAACAGAAGGGGGGAAAAAAGTTCGTTGCAACGGCGGTGGGGCATGCCCCATGGGGATTAGGGGTAGCAGAGTATTTTTACAATCTTTACGAATATGATGATGGTACAAGAGAATATGAAGAATTTGACGGTGGTCAGTATCATGAGATGCCTTGCAAAGTTGATATTCGATATCATATCAAAAAACACAATAAAGTCAATAGTTTGCTTGCAATTATTTTATATGAATCCACTTAAGAATCCACACTTTTATACGTGATTCATTTGACTATTTTTTATATAAGATTGCCATGTATGAATAGACCATAAAAAGCAAATCATAATGTAAATATTATAACGCATGTGTGTATTCATATGAAATGAAAAGCCGATATCATTCATAACAGTTCATAAATTTTATGATACGTTTTTATCACAGCACAAATC
>NZ_JBHIRH010000441.1:0-521 GCF_042196945.1 Bartonella sp. AA81SXKL
TCAAATTGCATGGCTTTATAGAGCGGTGCAATTAAGGTTGCTGTTTGCGCAATGGCACCCACCATGCGCCCCCGCGCATGGTTAAAAGCATTTTCCGCATTCTTTGTCGCATCCTCAAGATGCTCAGGGTCAAACCACCCTTTAAAATGCTGCCTTGTCTTGTTTTGGAAATGTGCAACATCTGAACTAAAGGCTGCAAGATCCCGCTTGGCAGAAGCGATCCCCTCTTGCAGATGATTAACAAAACGCACAACAAGGGAAACATCCATGATCGTCTCTTATCCTAACTGATGACTTTCATATTCTTGGGCTTTAAAGCGTGCGAGTTCTTCTCGATAGGCAATCACATCCAGCCAATCCATCTGGTTAATCTCTGAAGGCGCCCAGTGATAATAAAGGGCTAGTTCTGCCCCAAATTGTCTGGCAGAGAGGATTGGCGTTGCGTAAAAAAAGCAAAAAAAGCCTTCAATATTGCGACAATATCCATCACATCAACTCGATCAATCAATTCAATAGATTCA
>NZ_JBHIRH010000442.1:0-520 GCF_042196945.1 Bartonella sp. AA81SXKL
TATTATTTCCATTAGCTGGGGCAGCTTTTATGGCAGCAAGAGCTGCGCCTCATGTTTTTAGGTATCTTGCTCCTAAAGCGGTTACAGGGGCGAATAGATTGGGACAATTAATAACAAAGAACCCCGTGGGGAATTTCATAACAAAGTACCCCAAAACCTCTCTATTTATGACTGGAATGTCAGGTATTGAAAGTATGATGACACCAGAGAAAGCACAAGCCCCATCCAACCCCTATTTACAGAATAGTCTGAATCCATATGGACCATTTATGCCCTATACGGCTCCTAAAGCGGAAATGCCTCTTGGATTTGATCAACATCCACCCATGCCAAATGCACTAGAGAGTACTCCACAAGAACTAAAACCTCATATTAATGAACAAACGCAACCATTAGCACCCGCTTCCCCAACACCGACTCCTGAACTGACAGATGCAGAGAAATTTTTACAGTCCAATACTTATAAGTTTTTTCAATCAGATGCGTATCAGAAGCTCAAAGATCTTTTTGCAGGTATGGC
>NZ_JBHIRH010000443.1:0-520 GCF_042196945.1 Bartonella sp. AA81SXKL
AGGGCATAAGGTGTTGTGGTATTATGGGGGGTGGTTTTTCAAGAAAGTGTGGGCGCGTTCTGGATAGTGCTGTAAGATGTAAGGGGTATTCAGAGGAACAGCGATAGTGATAGGTTTGCTGGTCAAACCACAGTTTCTGTTTTGTCTTTAAAATCACCGGAACGTTGTTTGGAAATATTCATAATCACGCTTGGGCGTTTTACTGTATTGTGGGCGTTGTCCGCGGGTTTGTTTCTGTGGGAGCCGGGAGTAAAGCTGTTACGTGGGAATTATTCTTGCAGGCGGTGGGATTTTGCTGCTTTTTCGCTATTGCTCTTGCGTTTTCTTATGCGGAAGCAAGGCGATTCGATATTGCAGAGGTCATTGTGGCTTTTGAATTTTGTGGTGTCTTGCTGCATTTTTTGACTTATCTTTTGTTTTGTTTATGAGGAAGCAAAGCATCTTGGGTTTGCTTATATAGAGATGCAAAGCGTTTTGATATGATTTGGCTTTGGCTCTCAAGAGGAGAGTCTTTTTCGTC
>NZ_JBHIRH010000444.1:0-518 GCF_042196945.1 Bartonella sp. AA81SXKL
TGGCAAAATATTCGCGGCTCCCTTGCGGCAATAGAGATAGGGCTTGAATGGCTAGGGATTTCGGCACGCTTTCAACCTGCCTGGACGGGGCGCGCATGGTGGAATTCCTTTCAACTTGATTTTGATCAGTTGCCTGAACGCAAAAGCCTTGAAGCCATTGAAGCGATTACCGACCTTTCCAAAAGTTTGCGCTCTGATTTTCGTCGTGGGACCTATGGTTATAATGTGCAAGCCATGGAAGGCAATATGTCACGCCTCGATGATAGCATGTTGGAGTATGAAAGCGGTGTTCGCTTAACAGCTGGGGACACTTTGTTTTCCTTTGGACGCACAACAGAAATCAATCATACCCTCACAAAAGAAGAAGGCAGGCTTATTGGCAATTGGATAGATGATGGGGATGAAGAGTTAAGCTGGGACCTTATTGATTATCCATGGGATATGGCAAATTTTCCGTGGTGTTCGGTCAAAAAACATGAACGCGATATACTCATGGCAGAGTGGTTTAGCAACCGCAC
>NZ_JBHIRH010000445.1:0-518 GCF_042196945.1 Bartonella sp. AA81SXKL
TTTCGTTATCTGCAACAATTTTTAGTTTGTCTAAGTCAGAAGGGGACGAGTACGATAAAACAAAGGATGCTTTTTTGGGTTTAAATGCTTTGCAAGCATATTCAACGCCTTGGTGTATTGTATCAGCTGCTTTAATAGTAACACTTTCATCTGAAGCAAAATTCCATTTTGTTTCACTAAATCCAGCAAATGCAACAGTGGAACACGCAAGAATATTTGCAACAACTAATCCTTGAGTGAGAATTTTTCTCATTATGTTTTTCTCTCTTATCCTAAAATACCATTCATTATAAATCAGTTTTTATAAATATGAAAGATTGAATTTGACTCAGAAATGCAGGGCTAAACTGTTCTTTTTAGCTTTATAAAAATTCTCTTATCGTTATTACGTTTTGAGATAAACTATCCTGGAGGTATCGTTTGTATTCTCAAGGAGTTATCTCTCGTATGAGGGATATAAATGGTTACAGAAACTTTTATTTTTGGTGCTTGCATTTTTTTCTGTATTGGTTTTATTT
>NZ_JBHIRH010000446.1:0-512 GCF_042196945.1 Bartonella sp. AA81SXKL
ACCAAATCAATCACCAGATCATGGTTCTGATTGCCGATTTTGCAAAGATGAAAGTCAATTCCAGTGATTTGCCGTGTTTCATCGGGGGTAAAGACTTGCGCTTGTGGGTCCACTTGCGTCCAGATCTTCACCGTGGTGGTGCGCCGCATCACTTTCACATCAATCACGCCTTGCCCTGTAAAAAGACCCGTAGCAATTGTTCCACCTTTCCCCCGTGCCACAACATTTTTTGTGCCAGCCGGAATGTTTTGTGGAATCGTGAAAGTGCCTTCAAGGGTGCCCTTGCTATCGGCAACAAGCTTTGTTTTTGGTAAAACATTCACACCATCAAAGGTAAGACTTTCCAAGATTTCGCTACTGCCAAAACCTTCAATTTTGAAAGAAAGGGTAATTTGTCTTAAAAAATTGATTTTCTCTTGGGTTGCACTCACCAAATCATCACTGATTTCTGTTTTACGAACGCTTCTCCCACGGTTCCATCCCATGTTCAGTTGATTGGTCACGCTTGAGAG
>NZ_JBHIRH010000447.1:0-512 GCF_042196945.1 Bartonella sp. AA81SXKL
CGCTTACCGCGAATAGTCTGCATCCGCGATTCACTTGCTGACAATAAATCGACATCATCAAAGCGCATTTTTTTAGCTTTGACGATTGCTGCTCTTGGGCTCAATTTGAGTATTGCGCGTCCAGTCATTGATTTTCCAGACCCAGACTCCCCAACAATTCCGATTTTTTCTTTCCCCACGGAGAAGCTAACGCCACGTACAGCTTCTAAAACGCCGCGCGTTGTAGGAAAAGAAACACGTAAATCTTCTATCTCTAATAATTTTTTATCCATTGCGTGGATCCAATATATCACGAAGTCCATCACCTAAAAGGTTGAATGCAAGGCTTGCAAACAATATTGCACACCCGGGCATTGCTGCCAACCACCAACTTGTCATCATAAACTCACGACCGGTCGAAAGCATTGCTCCCCATTCAGGACTTGGGAGTTGAGCTCCCAACCCTAAAAAACCAAGACCCGCAGCCGTTAAAATAATTCCAGACATATCTAATGTTAACCGTACCACCACTG
>NZ_JBHIRH010000448.1:0-510 GCF_042196945.1 Bartonella sp. AA81SXKL
CATATTGTTGATATGGCGAGCATTTCTATTCCTTCGATGGTGGCGATTATTGTTGGCAATCTGGGGGTGCATCGTGGTTTTGGTTCGTTGGATTTTTCCAATAGGAAACATTCCCATAAGCGGCGTAGCAGCTCCTATGATGGGGTGGAGATAACGAGGTGGGGAGATAAAAGCAATGTTTAGCCCTGTTTCAAAACTGTCTTTTGGTCTGCTTTTTTTGGTCAGTGTGATGTTGGCGGCTTTTGGCTTTATGAAAGCGCAAGTTTTAAAGGCGGAAAAGGCGCGTGATTTGTATTGGCAGTTGGAGATTGCCAAGGCTTCTGCACGCGCACAGCTTGAGATGGAGCGACAAAGGCAAGCAGCGTTTGAAGCTGAGCATCAAGCGCAAGGGGTGATTTCGGCTTTGGAACAAAAGCTTGTGAAAATGGAGGAGGTCAATGGGAAGTTGCCGGTTACTGGCGGTGGCATTGGGCTTGAGCGTGTGCGCTTGCTCAACACACAAGCCGGTGG
>NZ_JBHIRH010000449.1:0-509 GCF_042196945.1 Bartonella sp. AA81SXKL
AATGCATATATACAAAACGTATCATATTGCAAGCGCTCTATGAGAGATATGAAAACTTATCAAAAGGAATGTAAATGTGCGTATGATCTTTAATCACTCATTTGAATGAGAGAGCCTATAAACGCTTGTTATGGCTATTAAACAAATTAAAACGCTTGGTAGGTTTAACAATCCAATCAAAAGCAAATGCATATTCAATAAATATATGTAAAAAACGTTCTTTTTATATTTACGATCATTGGTTTTTAAAAGCAGATTTTCATAAGATAAATAAACAAACGCTTTTATAAAGTGTAAGGTTTTCAAGATTTTGCTCTGCTGTGAAAGCTAAATCTTAGTTTTCTCATAAATGAAACGTTCTTAAGAGCAAATGATAACTAAGTTATAACTGTTATAAAAAAAAGTTTTAACGTTTCTTATAAAGATCTCATCTTATGTTTCAAACGTTTAAACGTGCATTTAAAGAGGTTCTCATAAGCGTATTTGTACTTTTCATTAAAACCTAATTT
>NZ_JBHIRH010000450.1:0-508 GCF_042196945.1 Bartonella sp. AA81SXKL
CCATTGGCAAGAGATGTAATCTTGCTACTGCTATTTTCTTTTCCATGCGTCGCTACAAAGGCGCTTTTAGATGCATTCCAGTTCAAAGAGTCACTTTTTTCACCAGCAATTCCTTTTTCAATCTCATTTTTAATATTCGCGATAGAATCACCAACACCGATAAAGGCTGAAGCGACATCATTATAAGTCGAGTCAGAAACATCTCCATCTTTTGTAAAGCTCTTAACCGTGAATGTAGGAGCAGTCCATGTGCCATTCTCATAGCTAGCGCTACCACCTAAAGACGTCGCAACTTTGGTGCCAAGACTATGAAGCTGATTGCCCGCTACAGCATCGCTTGAGGTTGAAGTAATGTCTCCATTGGCAAGAGATGTAATTTTGCTACTGCTATTTTCTTCTCCATGCGTCGCTACAAAGGCGCTTTTAGATGCATTCCAGTTCAAAGAGTCACTTTGAACTGGAATGCATCTAAAAGCGCCTTTGTAGCGACGCATGGAGAAGAAAATAG
>NZ_JBHIRH010000451.1:0-506 GCF_042196945.1 Bartonella sp. AA81SXKL
CTAAGGTTTGTAGGAAGAAGCTTACTGTATTTTGGTTTTCCAAATAGATCAAAGTGTTGAATCTTCTTTATTTTGCCTTCGGAGAAGAAAAATGAATGGACATCATAATTGTTTTGGCAGTAATAACTGCTGTGAAATTTAAAGGTTGAGACGATATCCGTTTTGCTCTGTAATGAGGATTTGTGCGTTGGAGGGGTCTTTTTCAATTTTTTGTCGCAAACGATAAATATGAGTCTCTAAGGTATGAGTAACAACGTTTTCATTATAGCCCCAAATCTGTTCTAAAAGTGTTTCACGATTGACGATTTGTTCATTAGTGCAAGAGAGATATTTAAGAATGGCAGCCTCCTTTTCTGTGAGGCGAATTTTATTGTTTTGTTGATCAATGAGGAGTTTTTGTCCAGGTTTAAAAGTATAAGGACCAATGTACAAAACAGCATCGTCATTTTGTTCATATTGGCGCAATTGGGCACGAATTCGTGCCAAAAGTACTGCAAAACGAAAGG
>NZ_JBHIRH010000452.1:0-504 GCF_042196945.1 Bartonella sp. AA81SXKL
AAGGGAAAGCCCTTGATTGTACTTATTAATGGTGGTTCGGCAAGTGCTTCTGAAATTGTCGCAGGTGCCTTACAAGATCATCGTCGTGCTACAATTTTAGGGACACAATCTTTTGGTAAGGGATCTGTTCAAACGATTATCCCCTTAGGTGAAAATGGTGCTTTACGTTTAACAACAGCACTTTATTACACGCCGTCTGGCACTTCAATTCAAGGAACTGGGATCACACCTGATATTATTGTAGAGCAACCACTCCCTGAAAAATATAAAGGCTATGATGTAAAGATTGGTGAATCTACATTAAAAGGACATATTAAAGGGAAGCGGGAAAACAATAAAGGTTCTGGATCAGCCGCTTTTGTTCCGCAGGACCCTAAGGATGATGTGCAATTGCATGAATCTTATAAGTTGTTACGGGGTGAAATGGCACATGCAGCATTTCCACCAGATCCTCATAAAGATATTTTAAAGTAAGAAAGAATATGTACAGCTTATGCTGGAGAT
>NZ_JBHIRH010000453.1:0-500 GCF_042196945.1 Bartonella sp. AA81SXKL
TGGGATTGATGTTTTTGTTTCTCCTTTAATTGAAGGTGGATACCAAAATCGCCGGCGAATCACTTTAACAGCGCTTGCCACTCAGAAAGGTCATATTGTTGGCTTTAACCGTTATTTATCTCATGATGTTATCGCACTTGAGGAATGTCCAGTCACACGTTTAGAGATTATGTCTAAACTCAATTCTATCAAGTTACTTTGCGCTCTTGTAGGCAATCATACCAAGCGTTTTCAGGTTACAGTGACATCTGTTGAAAATGGTTTAGATGTTGCTTTCAATGGGTGTGTTGTAAGAGATGAGCATATTCGTCAGCAAATGATTCATACAGCTCTTGCATATGGAATGACACGTTTATCTGTGGAAGGTGAAATTTTGGTTGAACGAGAAAAACCATTGGTTTACTTCGGAGATGTCTGTGTTGAATTTCCTGCTGGTGGGTTTTTACAAGCAACTTTTGAAGCAGAAAATATTATGGGCAATATTATTTTGGCCTATTTAG
>NZ_JBHIRH010000454.1:0-500 GCF_042196945.1 Bartonella sp. AA81SXKL
TCGAACCCAAGTCTGCGAAGAGAAAGTTCAAGGTCTTTTAAGGAGACATGATCATGACCGTGAACGATAAAGATTTTTTTATTTGAGGTATTGGAAGAAGTTTTTGGGGAAGGAGTCTTTGATTTTTGTTCTATATATGGAGTTAAATCTTCTTTTAGCTTTTTCGCCGCGGGGTCTTTACCTTGAAAGCTGAGTGTTCCTGTTTTTTCAAACCAAATAATGACTCCTCCACAGAAGGTTTTGATCTGATATGTTCCAGGGGATTGATGTGGTAGAAGTTTAGCTTCTAGAATGCAATACCCAGCCTCGCAAATTGTCTTTTGAAAATCTTCAAACGTTCCTCTGTATTTGTATTCCATTTTTATGTCCCCTTCATATCTCTATCATTCGTTGTTGGTATTTATGACCAATCTTAACAATGATGAGTTTCCCCAATCATAATGGTTTCTTTTTATAAGACATTGAACGAGAAAGTTTTTATGATGTTTTTCTCTATATAT